>JAGWVA010000041.1 GCA_028875855.1 Paracoccaceae bacterium | reverse complement strand
GGGCAGCCGAAGATCGCGCCGGTGCCGTAATCCATCAGGATGAAGTTCGCGATCCAGACCGGCAGTTCCCAATTCGGGTCGAGCGGGTGCCTGACCCGCACGCCGGTGTCGAAGCCGATCTTCTCGGCCGTCTCGATCGCCTCTTCGCTGGTGCCGCCCCGGCGGCATTCGGCAACAAAGGCGGCGACGTCGGCGCGCTCGGCTTCCAGCGCCTTGGCCAGCGGATGGTCGGGCGCGATGGCGGCGAAAGACGCGCCCAGCAGCGTGTCAGGCCGGGTCGTATAGACCTCGAGCTTCTCATGTCCTGCGGGCGCGCCCACGGTGTCGAAGGCAAATTGCAAGCCGCGCGACTTGCCGATCCAGTTGGCCTGCATCAGCCGCACCTTCTCGGGCCAGTCGGTCAGATCGTCGAGCGCGTCCAGCAGGTCCTCGGCGTAATCCGAGATGCGGAAGAACCACTGCGTCAGCTCGCGCCGCTCCACCGCCGCACCCGATCGCCAACCCTTGCCGTCGATCACCTGTTCGTTGGCCAGAACCGTCATGTCCACCGGATCCCAGTTGACCACGGCATTCTTTCGGTAAACTAGGCCCTTTTCCATCATGTCGATGAACATCGCTTGCTGCTGGCCGTAATATTCCGGGTCGCAGGTGGCAAATTCGCGGCTCCAGTCGATGGACAGGCCCAGCGGCTTCATCTGGGACCGCATGTCCGCGATGTTGCCGTAGGTCCATTCCTTCGGATGGCCGCCCCGTTCCATCGCCGCGTTCTCGGCCGGCATTCCGAAGGCGTCCCAGCCCATCGGGTGCAGCACCGAGAACCCGCAGGAGGATTTGTAGCGCGCCACCACGTCGCCCATCGTGTAGTTGCGCACGTGGCCCATGTGGATGCGCCCCGAGGGATAGGGGAACATCTCCAGCACGTAGTATTTCGGTCTGGACGGATCATGGCGCGCGGTGAAGACGCCGGCCGCCTCCCAGGCGGCTTGCCATTTCGGTTCGGTCACGGCGGGTTCGTAGCGCGACATCTCTGCCCTCGTTCGCAATTCTGCCGCGCCGTTATACTCGGGCAGCGGCGGAGGTCCAGAGCGGCGGAGGGCGCGGGCGCCCGTGATTACAGCTTGCTGTCCTGAATGCGCAGTTCCCGCGCGCGGGTCAGAATCGCGTCTTCGACCGCACGGACGGTTGCCACCGGGACCGGCGCGCCGCCCTGCGATTCCATGGCGATGTTCAGCGAACGGGCGTCAAGCGCGGGGTCCTGCACGTAGATCGTCGCGCGATAGGCGCGCCCACCCCCCGGCGGACGACCGTAGCCCGTCACGATCACCCCGGTGAAGGGATCGACCGACTGGACCGGCAGGAAATCCAGAACCTGCAGCGCGGCGTTCCAGATATACTTGTTCACCCGCACGGTGGTGTTGGGATCGGTCTTCTTGCCGAACAGATCCAGCAGGCTGCCCGAAGGCTGCGCCGCCGGTCCGCCCCGGAACTGCCGGTTCTGCTGGGCAACGGCGTCGTTGATCTGGGTTTGCGAGGGTTGTTGATTGCCGCAGGCCGCCACAACCAGCACGCCGGCGATTGCGATCCCCTTGCATGCGCAGCCGGACATGCTCATGAGCTTATTCCCCCGTGGTTTCTTGCCGTGTCTAGCCGAGCGGGACGGACCGAACAAGGGCCTTCGCCCGGCGGGAGCGCGGCGCGTTTGTCCGGCCTGTGGCGCGACTGTGGCAAAGCTGCACCATCCGGGCGGCCAAAACCCCGTCCGACGGCGATCGCCTTGCATTGTGACAGGCAAGGGGAGAAATAGGGCCATACCCAATTTGGACGATCCCGAGTTGGGGCACCTTTGATACAACGAGGGAAACCAAATGAAAAAGCTTCTGATCGCTACGACCGCTCTGACGCTCGTCGCTGGCGCCGCCGCCGCTGACGTGACCGTTGCCGGTTCGGGCTACTTCGGCCTGAAGTACGACGGCACCGCCGGCCGCACCACCACCCTGATCGACCGCACCCAGCTCGACTTCAACATGTCGAAGGCGACCGACTCGGGTCTGAAGTTCCACGGCCACATCCGTATCCGTGAAAACGATCGTCAGTCGATCGGCGTGACCGGCCAAGGCATCGGCGGCGGCTCGGTTGGCGTGACCGCTGGCGGCCTCGACGTCACCGTCGGCAACGTGTCGGACGCTATCGACGCGATGGCTCTGTACTACAACTCGGAAATCGGCATCTGCGGCTGCGGCGGTGAAGTGCTGAACAACGGCAACTTCATCGGTTCGTCCAGCCAGGGCGCCGGCAACAGCGGCGTGCTCGTGACCTACACGATGGGCTCGTTCACCGTTCGCGCCAGCCTGCAGCAACCGCAAGGCCAAGTCCAGAACGCCAAGAACGAAACCGCGATCTCGGCTCTGTACAAGGCTGGCGCTCTGAGCGTCGAAGGCGGCTACTACGACAACCAAGCGACCGGCGACAAGGGCTACACCGTCGTTGCCGAATACGCGATCGGCAAGTCGAACGTCGGCCTGGCCTACGGCCACAGCAAGCTCGCCGCTTCGGGCAACACTGTGACCCTGTATGGCAACACCACGATGGGCGCCACCACGCTGTCGGCTTTCGTTTCGAACGACAGCAAGGGCACCAACAAGACCAACTACGGCATCGGCGCGAAGTACGACCTCGGCTCGGGCGCTGCGATGGTTGGCTCGGTGCGTAAGCAGCAGCAGAACGGCAAGACCTACGCCGACCTCGGCGTGACCTTCAAGTTCTAATCCAGAACGGACAGTGCGGGAAAGGGCGGGCTTCGGTCCGCCCTTTTCTTTTGCGCCTGCCTGTGGCCAAGTGCGGCCGAGCGAATGGAGGGCGCATGGGACTGCAAGACATCAAGGCGCGGATCGCGGCGGCCGAGGCAGAGGCCGGTCGCCCGGCAGGATCGGTGAAGCTGATCGCCGTGTCCAAGGTGCAACCGCCCGAGCGGGTCGAGGCCGTGCTGGCCGAAGGTCACCGCCTTTTCGGCGAGAACTACGTGCAGGAAGCTGCCGGAAAGTGGCCGGCCTGGCGCGAGCGGTTCCCCGGGGTCGCGGTGCACATGATCGGCCCCCTTCAGTCGAACAAGGCCAAGCAGGCGGTAGAGCTGTTCGAGGCGATCCATACGGTTGACCGCGACAGCCTTGCACGGAAGCTCGCCTCCCTCGCACAAACTCGTGGGGCCTGTCCCGAATTGTTCGTGCAGGTGAATACCGGCGAGGAGCCACAGAAGGCGGGCGTTCTGCCGGCCGAGGTCGATGCCTTCATCGCGGCTTGTCGCGGGATGGACCTGCCGGTTTCGGGCCTGATGTGCATTCCCCCGGAGGACGCCGACGCCCGGCCCCATTTCGCGGACCTTCGCCGGATGGCCGAGCGCAATGGCCTTGCGGGCCTCTCGATGGGGATGAGCGGCGATTTCGCCGCGGCCATCGCGGAAGGCGCGACCCATGTCCGCGTGGGCTCGGCCATCTTCGGCGCGCGGGTTTACGCCTGAGCCTGCGATCCTTTGTCGAAAGATCGCCCCGTTAGGTCAGCCAGACCCGCGCATAGGGCGGCAGGGACAGCGTGTCGCCGTGCAGCTCTACCGCGTGATCGGACAGGGCATCGTGGAACGCCGTCACGCCGGCCGCGCGCAGGATGCCCCCGGGCAGGTGTTGCCAGCCTTCGGTGAAGTTGAACAGGCACAGAACCGGCCCCGTGGGCGCATCGCGCAGCACGCCCAGAACCGCGTCTGACGACAGGTCCACGATCCGCGTCGGCACCGCCCCGTGCAGCGCGGGCGTCGCCGCGCGGCGGGCAAGGATATGGCGCGTTCCCCTATAGACACGGGCGGTCGGTGTCTCGGCCGTCTGAAGCCCCTCGGTCGCCGCCCAGTCCATTGCGGGGCGATGAATCCACCGGCTGTCATGGGCGTGGTAGGGGTTGGCAAGATAGCCGCGGTCGTTCAGCAGGGCCAGCTCGTCGCCCATGTAGATCAGCGGAATGCCCCCGAAGCTTGCGATCAGTGCGTGCCCCATCAGGATGCGCTGGACCGCCAGATCAGCCTCGGCCGCGTCGCGGGCCTTCTCCAGCCCTGCCAGCGAGGCGAAGGAGCCCGAGATCCGCTTGTCCCCCGTCTCCTCGTTCACCTGAAACAGCGCGCCCGAGGCGAAAGAGCCGGGAAAGATCCCTTCGTAGAAATCCGACAGGAACGCCCGATGCGCCGGACCCGAAAACCCGAGCGCCGCCGCATCCGCATCCGTGACCGCCCAGCCGATATCGTCGTGGCAGCGGATATAGGTGGCATAGGTCGCGTTGGTCAGCCGGTCGGGAAAATGGCTGCCCAGCACATGCCGCATCAGCCGCGTATCCCGTGTCGCAAGCGCGGACCAGAACTGCACCATCAGACTGTTGTGATAGGCCAGATTGCCTTCCTTGCCGTCATGCTTGCCGCGCCCGAGATAGGGCAGCATTTCTTCCGGCGCGACGATGGCTTCTTCCAGATGGATGACGGCCGGGCTGGCGATGCGCGAACAGGCGCGCAGGGCCTGCAGGATCATGTGCACCTCCGGCTCCGACTGGCAACGGGTGCCCATGCGTTTCCACATGAAGGCGACCGCATCCAGCCGCAGCACATCCACGCCGGCGTTGGCAAGGAACAGCATTACCTCGACGATTTCCAGAAAGACCCAAGGGTTGGCCCAGTTCAGGTCCCACTGGTGTTCGTTGAAGGTTGTCCAGACCCATTTGCCGATGGCGGGGTAATGGGTGAAGTTCCCCGGCGCATTGTCGGGGAAGACCTCGACCAGCGTGCGTTCGTATTGCTCCGGCAGGTCGGGGCTGTCGAACATCAGGTAGTAATCCTGATACTTCGGATCGCCCTTCGCCGCCTTCTTGGCCCAGGCATGTTCCTTTGCGGTGTGGTTCAGCACCAGATCGACGCAGAGGGACATGCCCCGCGCGCGGAAGGCGGCGGCGACCTCCTTGAAATCGGCCATGCTGCCATAGGCCGGGTTGATGGCGCGGTAGTCCATCACCGAATAGCCGCCGTCGCTGTCGCCGGGCCGGGGTTTCAGGCATGGCATCAGATGGACATAGGTGATGCCGAGCGACTCGAGGTAGTCGAGATGGTCCAGCACCCCTTTCAGCGTGCCGGCGAAGCGGTCGATGTAGAAGACATAGCCGGCCATGCGCGGCCGCTGGAACCAGTCCGGCTCCAGATCGCGGATCAGGTCGAGACGGCGCAGGTCTTCGGGGCGGTTGGCCCATCCCTTCCTGAGCGTCTTCAAAAGCGCCTTGCGGACATCGTCGTAATCCTTGCGCGCGCCATAGAGCGCCTCGAGCATCGGCCAGAGGTCGGGGGCGCTGCGGGCAAGGCGAAGGTCGAAGATTTCGTCGGCGGATTGGGTGGCGCGTGTCGGCATGTCTGTCTCCCGGAAAGGTCACCCTAGGCGGGCCAAACCGCTTTGGGAAGGGGCCTCAGCCCGGAATGACAAGCCGTGTCGAATGCCGCAGCCGACGCGCGATCCACAGAAGATCGGCCGGATCGAAGGCCACGCAGCCCGCCGTCGGATGGCGCGGCTTGCGCCAGCGGTGCAGGAAGATGGCCGAGCCGCGGCCGGGCACGGAATAGGGCCAGTTCCAGTCGGTGATCAGGATCAGGTCGTAAAGCGGATCGGGCCGGCGCAACGCCTCGTGGCTGAAGGGATGCGGCGCGCGGACCATCAGGTTGTAATCCGGGTCGCGGATGTCGTCCGACCAGAGGTCGGCGGGACCGATGGGCAGGGCCCAGTCGGGCAGGGCGCTGGCCGCGATGCGGTCGGGGCGGTAGAGCATGCCGACGATCCGATGCGTGCCGATCGGGGTCGCCCCGTCCCCCTCGCGCTTGGTGCGTGTCAGCCCGCCGCGCCCGATGGCGCAGGGAAAGCGCCGCCCGGCAAAGCGCGCGCCCCAGCGGGTGACCACGAGGTCCGTCACAGCAGATGCCCGGATTTCGCCGCCTTGGTCGCGAGATAGGCCGCGTTCTGCGGCGTCTGCCCGACCTTCAGCGGCACGCGTTCCACCACCTCGATCCCGTTCGACTGCATCATCTGCACCTTGCGGGGGTTGTTGGTCAAAAGCCGCAGTTTCGACACCCCCATCTGGCGCAGGATGCCCGCGCCCAGACGGAAGTCGCGTTCGTCATCCTCGAACCCAAGGCGGTGGTTCGCCTCGACCGTGTCGAAGCCCTGATCCTGCAGCGAATAGGCGCGCATCTTGTTGGCCAGACCGATCCCGCGCCCCTCCTGATTGAGATACAGCAGGATGCCTGCGCCATCGGCCCCCATCTGGCCAAGGGCGGCGCGCAACTGGGGGCCGCAGTCGCATTTCAGGCTGCCCAGCACATCGCCGGTGAAGCAGGCCGAATGCAGCCGGACCAGCACCGGGCCTGTCCGATCGGGCTTGCCGATCTCGATGGCGTAATGCTCTTCGCCGCCGTCCTCGGGCCGGAAGATGTGGACGCGTCCGGCCTCGCTCGCCTGCATCGGAAGGCGGGCCGAGACGACCGGGTGCAGGGGAGAGACGGCCAGCATCTCGGCCACCGCCTCGGTCACCGGGATCAGCGTCAGCCCCTCGCGGGCGGCGAGCGCCACGCCATCCGGCACGGCAAGGCAGACCGCAGCGGGCAGAAGTTGCGCGGATTTCACCAGCCGGATCGCGGCGCGGTGCAGGTCCGCCGGGCCGTCGCGCAGGCTGGTGAACGGGCCCTTCATCGGCGTGGAGAGGTCGTCCGCCGGATCGGCCACCGCGCGGATCCACGGCAGGCCGGCCGAGGGCGGGATCAGGATGCGCGCCATGTCCCCGTCATAGGCGCGCGCCTTCAGCGTCTCGGCCCGCCAGACGGTGATCGCCAGCGCAAGGTCGCCGCCCATCGCCCGCAACGCGGCCAGACGACCCGCATCCAGCGTTTCGGCGGCCACGGCCAGGATCGTGCCGCCCGACCCGGCAAGCAGGACGGGAACCCCCATGCGCAGGTCAGAGCGCGCGCGGGCAAGCTGTTCGGTCAATGTGGGGCGAAGGCTCATCGGGGTCCGGTATCTCGTGTTACACTCATTTAGGCGCTTCGGGCGCGAATTGAAACATTTCGCGGTCCGGCGACACGTCCGCGTGAAACTTCATGTCCGAACCTTGCCGGGCCGGGGACATGGGCGCATCTGGAAGCAGGGCAGTGACGTCACGGAGACTGACAACATGGCAAATCTCAAGAAGATCCTTCTGGTGGACGACGAGGACGACCTGCGCGAAGCGCTGTCGGAACAGCTTGTCATGACCGAGGAATTCGACGTGTTCGAGGCGGGTCACGGCCATGCCGCGATGGAGCAGGTCAAGACCGGCCATTTCGATCTCATCATCCTTGACGTGGGTCTTCCCGACACCGACGGTCGCGAACTGTGCCGCCTGCTGCGCAAGCAGGGCGTGAAAAGCCCGATCCTGATGCTGACCGGCCACGACACCGACAGCGACACGATCCTTGGCCTTGAATCGGGCGCGAACGACTATGTCACGAAGCCCTTCAAGTTCCCCGTCCTGCTGGCCCGCATCCGCGCACAGTTGCGCCAGCATGAACAATCCGAAGACGCGGTGTTCCAGCTTGGGCCCTATACCTTCAAGCCCGCGCAGAAGATGCTGGTCGATGACAAGGACCGCAAGATCCGCCTGACGGAGAAGGAAACCAACATCCTGAAGTTCCTGTATCGCGCGACCGAGGGCGTCGTCCCGCGCGAGGTGCTGCTGCACGAGGTCTGGGGCTACAATGCAGGCGTCACGACCCACACGCTGGAAACCCACATCTACCGCCTGCGCCAGAAGATCGAGCCCGATCCGGCGAATGCCCGGCTTCTGGTCACGGAATCGGGTGGGTATCGTCTGGTCGCCTGAAGAGGCCGGATGGCCGAATTCCGCCCTATTGCGGCCAAGAACCTGCGTTATTACATGAGCAGGCGAAGGTCGTAGCGGATTTAAGCTTCCCCTGGCCGCATCGGGGTCATGATGCGGTTCCTCCCTGTTGGACTGGCCCGGGTTTATCCCGGGCCTTTTTTTCTCGGCGGCCGATGTGATTGTTGCCAAACTGTCACCATTCGCGGCGACCCTCGGGCTTGCGCGGAAACTTCTGGCAATTTTGCACAAATATGAGACACATGAACTATCTGGGGTTGAGTATTCGCAGTTTCCCCCGGATTCCTCGGCCGCATCGGGAACGAAGGGTGCGGCATCCTCCCTGTTGGACTCGGCCCGGCCTTTGCCGGGCCTCTTCTTGTCAGCCTTCGGGCACGCGCAGTCGCGCCATCCCGTAAAGCAACAGCAGAAGGCTTCCCGCCGTCGCAAGGACATAGGGCATGTGCAAGGCCAGCGTCCGGCCAAGCCAGGGCGCGGTCATGCTGACGGCAAGGCCGCCGGCCAATGCCCCGAGCGGCATCGGTCCGAGCCCGAGAAAGCGGTAAACGCCGTTCACGCGCCCCATCATCGCGTCGGGAATGACCCGCTGCCGATAGGAGACGGTGACGATGTTCCAGGCGATTCCGGCGAAGGCGTCGATGAACAGGGCCGCCGCAGCAAACGTGGCCGACTGCCCGAAGGCCAGCAGGGCGTAGCCCGCAACGCAGGCGAAGAGCGCGAGGTGCAGACTGCGCGTCGCCCCAAGCGCCCGTGTCAGCGCCGGACCCGTCAGACCGCCCAGCACTCCGCCGGCCGCGCCCGCGGCCATCAGAAGGCCGTAGCCTGCGGCATCGAGGTGCAGCACTTCGCGGCTGTAAAGAACAAGCATGGTCAGCGCCGCGCTCGACAACGCGTTCAGCCCGCCGAGCATCAGCCCAAGCCGCAGAAGGAACGGCTGGCTGGTCAGCCACGTCAGACCTTCGGCCAGTTCGGTCCGGAAACGGCGCGCCGGCGCCATGAGTTCCCGCGGCGCCAGCACGAGCGCTGCCACAAGGGCCGCGGCAAGGGCGAAACTGACCGCGTCCAGCCCGAAGGGCAGCGCGACCGATACGCCGATCAGCACCCCCGCCAGCGGCGGCCCGGCAAAGGCGCGCATGACCTGCTCCACGCTCCAGAGCTGGCCGTTGGCGGCTTCGAGATCGGCCCGCGCCACCACGGCGGGAAGCGCGGTCTGGGCTGCGTTCTCGCGCAGCACGCCGGCGCTGCCCAGCAGGAAGGACAGCATGGCAAGGGCCGCGATGACCGGCAGGGCGCCACCCGGCGGCGGCAGGCTTGGCAGCGTCAGGATCAGGCCGACGATCCCGAAGGTCAGCGCCATGCGAAAGAGGTCGGCCCGCACCATGATCCTTTGGCGGTCGGCGCGGTCGATCATCACCCCTGCCGGAAGCGCGAACAGAAAAAGCGGCAGTTGCCCCGCCACCGACAGCGCCGCGATCAGCAGCGGATCGCGTGTGAGAAGCGTCGCCAGCCATGGAAAGGCCAGCGCCGACACCCCGTCCCCCAGCGTGGATATTCCGGTTGCCGTCAGCAGCAGGCGATAGTTCCGGTTGCGCCGCAAAAGCCCGATCGACATCCCATCCCCCCAGACCTCGTTGAAACCTTTGCCCGGGCGCCGCCATCGCGCAAGCGAAGTTTGGGGCGCCTGCCGCGCCCGTGGCCAAGCCCACTGGACCGAAACCCGCGTTCGTGCTTGGAAGGGGCAAAGGAGACGCCGATGCCCTTCACCCTTGCCACCTGGAACATCAACTCGGTCCGCCTGCGCGCGGCGCTGGTCGAGAAGCTTCTGGCCGAAGAGGCGCCCGACGTCCTTTGCCTTCAGGAATGCAAGAGCCCGGTCGAGAAAATCCCGGTCGAGGCGTTTCAGGCGCTTGGCTATGCCCACATGGTCGCGCGCGGGCAGAAGGGCTACAACGGCGTGGCGATCCTGTCGAAGCTCCCGCTCGAGGATGCGGGCGGGCTCGACCTGATCGGAATGGGCCATGCGCGCCATGTTGCGGCGCGGCTGCCGAATGGCGTGGTGATCCACAACTACTACATTCCCGCCGGGGGCGACATTCCCGACCGCGAGGCGAACGAGAAATTCGGCCAGAAGCTCGACGTGCTGACCGAGATGCGCGACCGCTTTCATGGCGAGCGACCGGAACGCGCGATCCTCGTGGGCGATCTGAACATCGCCCCGCGCGAGGATGACGTCTGGAACCACAAGCAGCTCACCCGCATCGTCAGCCACACCCCGATCGAGGTGGAACATCTGGGCGCGGCGCAGGATGCGGGCCGCTGGGTCGATGTCACGCGGCAGGATATTCCCTCGGGGCAGCTTTATTCCTGGTGGTCCTACCGCTCGCCCGAATGGGACGCCGCCGACAAGGGCCGCCGTCTCGACCACATTTGGGCCACGCCCGACATCGCCAACGCCGCCCATGGCAGCCGCATCCTGCGTGCCGCGCGGGGCTGGGATCAGCCGTCCGACCATGCTCCGGTCTTCGCAACCTTCGACCTCTAGGGGCCAACGATGCCGCACGATCATCATCACCACGATCACGATCACGACCATGATGCCCATGCGCTCCTGCCGTCCGATCCCGCGCTGCGCGTGAAGGCGCTGGAGACGCTGCTGGTGGACAAGGGCTATGTCGATCCGGCTGCGATGGATGCGATCCTCGACTTCTACCAGAACAAGGTCGGCCCCCAGATCGGGGCCCGCGTCGTGGCCCGCGCCTGGACCGATCCGGCGTTCAAGGCTGCGCTCTTGGCAGATGCCTCGGCAACGCTGGCGGCTGAAGGCCTGTTGGGCCGTCAGGGCGAACATGTCGTCGCGGTCGAGAACACGCCCGAGGTTCACAACGTCGTCGTCTGCACCCTGTGCAGCTGCTACCCTTGGCCGCTCCTTGGCATTCCGCCGACCTGGTACAAGTCGGACGCCTACCGCGCCCGCGTGGTGCGCGAGCCGCGCCGCGTGCTGGCCGAATTCGGGCTGGACCTGCCGGAAGGGCAGGCGGTCCGCGTCTGGGACTCGACGGCCGAGATCCGGTATCTCGTGATCCCGATGCGCCCCGAAGGCTCGGAGGGGCTGGACGCAGAGGCGCTCACCCGCTGGGTCACGCGCAACTCGATGATCGGCACCGGCCTTGCGGAGCGTCCGGCATGACCCGGGTCCACGACATGGGCGGCCGTTTCGGCGATGGCCCGATCGACCCCGCGCCGGGGGAACCGCTGTTTCACAAGGACTGGCATCGCAGCGCGATGGCCCTGACCCTTGCGATCGGCGGGGCAGGGGAATGGAGCATCGACGAATCCCGTTACGCGCGCGAAAGCCTGCCGCCGAAGGATTACGCGCGGTTCAGCTATTACGAGAAATGGATCGCCGCCGTGGCGAACCTTGCGCTTGCCCGCGGGCTCGTCACACGAGAGGAACTGGCGGCGGGCGCCACCGGCCCCGCGCCGGGGGCACGTCCGCTTCGGGCCGAGACCGTCGAGCCCGCCCTGCGGCGTGGCAGCCCGGCAAGCCGCCCCGGCCCGGCCCCGCGCTTTGTCGTGGGCCAGAGGGTGCGGACCCGTCTTCCTGCGCGCAACACGCTGGTCGAGGGCGGGCACACCCGGCTTCCGGCCTATGCCGCGGGCCACATCGGCCGCATCGTGCGCCTGCATGGCGCGCATGTCCTGCCCGACAGCAACGCCCATCGTCTGGGCGAGGCGCCCGAGCCGCTTTACGGCGTGGCCTTCGACGCTGCGGCCCTTTGGGGCGCCTCCGAGGGCGCGGGGGACGAGGTGATGATCGACCTTTGGGAAAGCTACATGGAGCCCGCCGATGACTGACCCGCACGCGGTGACGCGCTTCGACGAGCCCTGGCACGCCCAGCTTTTCGCCCTGACCGTCGCCTTGTCCGAGGCTGGCCTGTTCCCCTGGACCGACTGGACCGAAGCCTTCGGCGCGACGCTGGCCCGCCACGGGCTGACCCGCGCGCTGGATGGCGGTGCGGATTACTACGCCGCGTGGCTCGAGGCGCTCGAGGGGCTGCTTGCCGCCCGCGGCCTTGCCGCGCCGGATCAGGTCGCGGCGCTGCGCGATGCGTGGGAAGCGGCCTACCTCGCCACGCCGCATGGTCAGCCCGTGCGGCTGGACCTTGCCGACCGTCCCGGTCACTGACCCCTTGGCAGTCGCAGCGGCGCGGCACATATAGAGACGAAACCGACAGATCCGGGGATCGACATGCTTGAACTGAACGCGACATCCACTGCGGCGCCTGCGGGCGATCTGATCAAGGAAGGCTCGGACAAGACATTCATGCAGGACGTGCTGGAAACCTCGAAGGAGGTTCCGGTCATCGTCGATTTCTGGGCCCCGTGGTGCGGCCCCTGCCGCCAGCTTGGCCCCGCGCTCGAGGCCGAGGTGCAGGCTGCTGCGGGCAAGGTCCGCATGGTCAAGATCAACGTGGACGAAAACCCCGGGATCGCCGGGCAGTTGCGCATCCAGTCGATCCCGACCGTCTATGCCTTCTTCCAGGGCAAGCCGGTCGATGGCTTCCAGGGTGCCCTGCCGCGGTCCGAGGTGAAGGACTTCGTGCAGAAACTGGCCGAATTGAACGGGGACGGCGGTCTGGGCGATGCCATTGCCGCAGCCGAGGCGATGCTGGAGGAAGGCGCCGCCGTCGATGCGGCGGAAACCTTCGCCGCGATCCTCGAGGAAGACCCCGCCAATGCCCCGGCCTATGGCGGTCTGGTGCGCGCGCATCTGGCGCTGCAGAACCTCGATCAGGCGGAGGCGCTGCTGAAAGCGGCCCCGGCGGAGATCGCGCAATCCAAGGAGGTCGAGGCCGCGCGCGCAGCCCTCGACCTCGCGCGGCAGGCGGCTTCGGCCGGGCCGGTTGACCAGCTTCGCGCGGCGCTTGCGGCCGATCCGGCCAGCCCGCAGACGCGCTATGACCTTGCGCTGGCGCTGCATGCGGCGGGCAAGGTGGACGAGGCGGTGGACGAGCTGCTGGAGATTTTCCGCCGGGACCGCGAGTGGAACGACGGCGCGGCCAAGACGCAGCTTTTCAAGATCTTCGACGCGTTGAAGCCGCAGGACCCGATCGTGCTGAGAGGCCGCCGCAAGCTCTCGTCGATGATATTTGCCTGATCGAACGGGCGGCCTATCTCCCGGCCATGTCCAAGCGTTTCGATCTTCCGGATGTCGTTCCGATCTTTCCGCTGCCGGGGGCGCTCCTGCTCCCGCGCGCCCGTTTGCCGCTGCATCTGTTCGAGCCGCGCTACCTGTCCATGCTGGACGATGCGCTGAAGACGCCCGAGCGGATGATCGCCATGATCCAGCCGCGCGAAGTGCCCGGTTCGTCGGAAAAGCGGCTGCATTGCATCGGCTGCGCGGGCCGCGTGACTGCGTTCTCGGAAACCGAGGACGGCCGCTACATGATCACGCTGACGGGGATTTCCCGTTTCCGGCTGGTGAAAGAGGTGGCAGGCTTCGCCCCCTATCGCCGGGCCGACGTGAAATGGGCCGGCTTCGAACGCGACCGCGCCACGCCCGAGACCGACCCGGGGCTGGACCGGCCGGCCTTTCTGGACTTGCTGGGGCGTTATTTCTCGGCCATGCAGTTGTCCACCGACTGGGGCAGCCTGAAGGAGGCGGAGGACGAGTTGCTGATAAACTCGCTGTCGATGCTCTGTCCGTTCGAGCCCGAGGACCGGCAGGCCCTGCTGGAGGCACCGACCCTGACCACGCGGCGCGAGACGCTGGTGACCCTGTTCGAATTCGCGCTGCGTGGCGGCAATTCCGACGAGAAAATGCAATGACCGAAGACGCGACCCAGACCGATCCCCATCCGTTCGACCGCCGCATGCTCGAGGCGCTGGTATGCCCGGTCACGCAATCCGCGCTGGCCTATGACGCCGAACGGCAGGAGCTTGTGTCGCGGGAGGCGAAGCTGGCCTTTCCGATCCGTGGCGGCATCCCGATCATGCTGGTCAGCGAAGCGCGCGAGATCGATTGATCCTGCGCGCATCGGGCTGGCCTAGATGGGGCGGCCCTGCAACAGCTTGGGCAGATCGCCGGTCAGCCCGGCCGCCTCGCGGATGAAGCGGCGGCGCAGGCCGGGCAGGGAGTTCACAAGCCCCATGCCAAGGTCGCGCCCGATCCTCAGGATCGGGTTGTCGTTCGAAAACAGCCGGTTGACCGTATCCATGCCCAGGGCAAGCGCGGTCGAGTCGAACCGCCTCCAGCGCTGGTAACGTTCCAGAACGTCCAGCGCGCCGATGTCCTCGCCCCGCCGATGCGCCTCGATCAGCACCTCGGCCAAGGCACCCACGTCGCGCAGGCCGAGGTTCAGACCCTGCCCGGCAATCGGATGCACGCCATGCGCCGCATCGCCCACCAGCGCCAGCCGCGGGGCGACGAAGGCATTGGCCAGCGTCAGGTTCAGCGGATAGGTGAAGCGCTTGCCTTCAAGGCTGAGCGTCCCGAGATAGTCGCCCACCCGTTCGTGCAGGGCGGCAAGGTAGCCATCGTCGTCCAGCGCCTGGATCGCCTTGGCGGTTGCCTCCCGCTCGCTCCAGACGATGGCGGAGCGGTTGCCTTTCAGCGGCAGGATCGCCAGCGGTCCGGCGGGGGTGAAGAACTGCTGCGCGATGCCGTCATGGGGCAATTCATGCGCGACGGCACAGACCAGCGCGGTCTGGCCATAGCCCCAGCCAGTGCGCCCGATCCCCGCTCGCTGTGCGGTGCCCGAGGTGCGGCCGTCGCATCCGATCAGCACGCGCGCCGACACCGTCTTGCCCGACGCCAGCGTGACGGTCGCCCGGCTGGGTGTGATCTCTTGCGCCACGACCGCCTCGCCCGAAAGCTGCGTGATGCCGGGGGCCGCGTCCATCGCGGCCAGCACGGCGCGGCGCAGGTGGCGATCCTCCAGCATGAAGCCCATCGGGCCTTCCTCCAGCTCGCCATTGGCGAAATCGAGGAAGAAGGGCGAAGGGCCCTGACCGACCCGCCCGTCGGACGCGCGCACGCCAAGGATCGGCTGCGCGAGGTCCGCCACCGCGCCCCAGACGCCGATCGCCTTCAGCAATCGCTGCGAGGCCAGCGCCAGCGCATAGGCGCGGCCGTCGAACTGGTCGTCGGTCCGCTTCGCCTGCGGCAAGGCATCGACGACGGTGACGCTCAGCCCGCTCTGGGCCAGCGCAAGGGCCAGCGCCGGGCCGTTCAGCCCGCCGCCGATGATGAGGATATCGCTGTCCGGTTCCATGCCTCGCAATATGGCCGCCCGCGCGGGATTGTCCATGCGCTGCTGTGCCGCTACCGTCGCCGCCGGATCATATCGGCATAGGGGGCGGGCATGGCGGCGGACTGGCTGTGGATGACGGCGGCGGACCTTGGGCGCGGCATCGGCGCGGGCGCGATCGACCCGGTCGATCTGGCCCAGACCTACCTGTCGGCGATCCGGGCGCATGAGCATGGCGACCGCATCTATGCCCGCCTGACCGAAGACCGCGCGCTGGCCGAGGCCGAGGCCGCCCGCACCCGGGCCAGGGCCGGGCTGCGGCGGGGCCTGCTGGACGGCGTGCCACTGAGCTGGAAGGACCTGTTCGACACCGCCGGCACGGCGACCGAGGCCGGATCGGCCCTGCTGGAAGGCCGGGTGCCGCAGCGCGATGCGCTCGTGCTGCGCAACGCGACCACCGCGGGGCTTGTGTGCCTTGGCAAGACCCACATGTCCGAACTGGCCTTTTCTGGCCTTGGCCTGAACCCCGTGACCGCGACGCCGCCCTGCGTGAACGACCCCAAGGCCGTGCCGGGCGGGTCGTCGTCGGGGGCTGCCGCCTCGGTCGCCTTCGGTCTGGCCCCGGCGGCGATCGGGTCCGATACCGGCGGGTCTGTGCGTATCCCGTCGGTCTGGAACGATCTGGTCGGGCTGAAGACGACGCATGGGCGGCTGTCGCTCGATGGCGTGGTGCCGCTGATCGAAAGCTTCGACACCGTTGGCCCGCTCTGCCGCAGCGTCGAGGACGCGGCCCTGCTGTTGGCCATCCTCGAAGGGGGCAAGCCCGCCGACCTGCGCGGTGCGACGCTGAAGGGCAAGCGGCTGCTGGTGCTCGAGACCGTCGTGCTGGATGGTCTGCGCGAGGCCCCACGGCGGGCCTTCACCGAAGGCCTTGCCCGGCTGAAAGAGGCCGGCGCCGTCATCGAACACGGCCCGGTGCCCGAGGTGGACGAGGCGATGGGCCTGACCGTGCCCCTGTTCAATGCCGAGGCGAACGCGATCTGGCGCGACACCATCGCCAAGGCGCCCGGCAAGATGTTCGACCGCATCCGCGAGCGTTTCGAAAGCGGCGCCACGATCACCGGGCCCGATCACGTCGCGGCATGGCGCCGGATGCGCGTGCTGCGCCGGATCTGGGTCGAGCGCGTGGGCGGCTACGATGCCGTTCTTGCCCCCACCGCCGCCATCCTGCCGCCGGATGCCGGGCGGCTGATGCAGGATCAGGACTACTACGTGACCGAGAACCTGATGACGCTGCGCAATACGCGGGTGGCCAACCTCTTTGGCCTGCCTGCGCTGACGCTGCCCACCACCGTGCCCTCGGCCGGGGTGATGTTCATGGGGCTGCCGGGCGGCGAAGAGCACCTGCTTCGGCTTGGTGCGGCGGCCGAAACGGTTCTTCGACCCGACTCAAAAGCCACATATTCGGGGGACAAATCCCGGAACTGACGGCGAAATTCTGGACCCGTCGGGATTTGGACGGTATCGTGCCTGCAAACGGGGCGCCACGACCCCGACCTGAGGCAGCACATGATCTATCCGGAGCGGTTCTCGAACCTGCCAGACTACGCGTTCCCGCGTCTGCGGACGCTGCTTGACGCCCACAAGCCGGGCGGCACGCCCGTTGCGATGACCATCGGCGAGCCGCAGCACGCCCAGCCGGATTTTGTGGGCGAGGTGATCGCCGCGAACCTCGACGGCTTCGGCAAGTATCCCCCGAACGACGGCACGCCCGAACTTCTGTCGGCCATCGCGGGCTGGGTGCGGCGGCGCTACGGCGTGACGCTGGACGAAAGCCGCCAGATCATGGCGCTGAACGGCACGCGCGAGGGGCTCTTCAACGCCCTGATCGCGATCTGCCCGGAACAGAAGGGCGGCCAGCGCCCGGTCGTGCTGGTGCCGAACCCGTTCTATCAGGTCTATGCCGTTGCCGCGCTCGCGATCGAGGCAGAGCCGGTTTACGTCCCGGCCACGGCGGCGACGGGCTTCCTGCCCGATTATGCAAGCCTGCCCAAGGATGTGCTGGACCGCGTCGCGGTGGCCTATCTTTGCTCGCCGTCGAACCCGCAAGGCGCGGTCGCCTCGCGCGACTACCTTGTCGAGCTTATCCGGCTGGCCGAGGCGCATGATTTCGTGATCTTCGCCGACGAATGCTATTCCGAGATCTGGCGCACCGCCCCGCCGCCCGGCGCATTGCAGGTCGCGGCCGAGATCGGCGCCGATCCGGAACGTGTCTTCGTCTTTCATTCGCTGTCCAAGCGTTCGAACCTGCCGGGCCTGCGTTCGGGCTTCGTCGCGGGCGGGCCGCAGGGGATGGCGCGCATCAAGCAGTTGCGCAACTACGCGGGCGCGCCCCTGCCGCTGCCGCTTCAGCGTGTCGCAGAACGCGCCTGGGCGGACGAGGCGCATGTGGACGCAAGCCGCGCGCTTTATCAGGAAAAGTTCCGGGTGGCCGATCAGGTCTTTGCCGGCATCCAGGGCTATCAGGGGCCGGAGGGCGGGTTCTTCCTCTGGCTGCCGGTGGACGACGGCGAGGCGGCGGCGCTGAAGCTTTGGCAAGAGACGGGGGTGCGGGTGCTGCCCGGCGCCTATCTCAGCCGCGAGGTGATGGGCGACAATCCGGGCAAGGGCTACATTCGCGTGGCGATGGTGGCCCCCAAAGACAGCATGCAGCAGGGGCTCATCCGGCTCCGCGACTGCCTTTATCGGTGAGACGAGGACGGCATGGCATCCTATCAGATCAGACAGCGCGACCCGATCCTGGATCAGAACACGCAAGCCATTATCGAGCGGCGCGGCAAGGAGCTGTTCGGCATGGCGCTGATCGTGCTGGCGGTCCTGGGCGCGGCGATGCTTGTCTCGTATTCCCCCAAGGACCCGGGCTGGATGTCGGACACCCATTCGGCCAGCCACAACCTGCTTGGCACGCTGGGCGCGATGATCGCATCGCCCCTCATGGTGATCGCGGGGCGCGGGGCGTGGGGCATCCCGGCCATCCTGTTCCTGTGGGGCGCGCGGTTCCTGACCCATCGGGGCGAAGAGCGCGCGATCAACCGCGTCATCTTCATCCCGATCGCCATCGCGCTTGGCTCGATCTCGGCCTCGACCCATACGCCGACGGCCGACTGGGGCCATGCCTTCGGGATGGGCGGGCTGTTCGGCGATACCGTTCTGGGCACGCTCGTCATGATGATGCCCTTCGGCCTTGCCCTGTCGCTGAAGCTTCTGTCGGTGATCGTCGGCGTGACCTTCATCGCGATGTTCCTGTTCGTCACGGGCTTCGACCGGAACGAGCTGCGCGCCATCGCGCTGTTCCTGCTGGTGGGAACCCTGCGCACCTATGACTGGCTGATCCGCAAGGGCGCAAGCGGCGCGGCCGGGTCCTATCGCATGGCGCGTCAGGGGGCGACCGGCTCGGCGCAGATCGCGCAGCGTCTGCGCGCGCGGCAGGCGGCCCGACGCGATGCCGATACGGCCGACTGGGATGAACCGGCGGCCGACCTCAGGCCGCAACCCTTGTCCGCGCGCAACCCCGCCCTTCGCGCGCAGCCTTACGAACCGATCGAACCCATGGTGCAGCGGGGCGCGCCGCAGCCGGCCGCGCCGCTGCCGCCCCAACAACCTGCCCCGCGGGCTTCGTTCCTCAGCCGCGTGCCGGGGTTCCGCCGGTCGCCCGACCCGCTGCCGGAACTGGTCGAGCCGGATTTCCCCGACCATTTCGACGGCGAAGCGCCAAGCGCGGATCGCATCCGCGCCCGCATCGCCCATGCGATCCAGACCCGCGCGCAGGGAGAGCCGCCGGTCCAGCCGTCGTCCCGCGTGCTGCACGACGAACCGGCCCCGCGCTTCCGCGCCAAGCCGCTGGTCGCCGAGCCGCGCCAGCCGCAGGCCCGGGTGGAGCCGCCGGTGACGCGCCATGCGCCCGCCGCGGCGCAATTGCCGCCCGAGCCGATGGTAAGCGCGCAGGCCTATGCCGCGCCCGATGCGTTCGACGAATACGATGTCGATCCGCTCGACGATCCCTATGCCGAATACGACGATCCCGCCGTGACCGAGCCGCCGCGCTTTCTGCCGCAGGCCGGCGCGCCGAAGCGCGTCGTCCAGCCTGCCGTGCGCAAGCCCGCCGCGCCGTCGCGGCAGGCGCAGACCGAGGCCCAGCCCAGCCTGCGCTTCGACGATCATGCCCCGGCCGCCTACGAGAACCCGCCGCTCAGCCTGCTGACCAACCCGGCCGATGTGGAACGTCACTACCTGCCGCAGGACGCGCTCGAGGAAAACGCGCGGATGCTGGAAACCGTGCTGGACGACTATGGCGTCAAGGGCGAGATCGTCGCCGTTCACCCCGGCCCGGTCGTCACGCAATACGAACTTGAGCCCGCGCCGGGGCTGAAGGCCAGCCGTGTGATCGGGCTGGCCGACGATATCGCGCGGTCGATGTCGGCGCTGTCGGCGCGCGTGTCCACCGTTCCGGGACGCAGCGTGATCGGGATCGAACTGCCCAACGCGACCCGCGAAAAGGTCGTCCTGCGCGAGATCCTGTCGTCGCGCGATTTCGGCGACAGCAACATGAAGCTGCCGCTGGCGCTGGGCAAGGACATCGGCGGCCGTCCGGTCGTGGCCAACCTTGCGAAGATGCCTCACCTGCTGATCGCGGGGACGACCGGTTCGGGCAAGTCGGTCGCCATCAACACGATGATTCTGTCGCTGCTCTACCGGCTCTCGCCCGAGGAATGCCGGCTGATCATGATCGACCCGAAGATGCTGGAACTGTCCGTCTATGACGGCATCCCGCATCTGCTGTCCCCCGTCGTCACCGACCCCAAGAAGGCGGTCGTCGCGCTCAAATGGGTCGTGGGCGAGATGGAGGAACGCTACCGCAAGATGTCCAAGATGGGCGTGCGCAACATCGAGGGCTTCAACGGCCGCGTGAAGGAAGCGCTGGCCAAGGGCGAGATGTTCAAGCGCACGATCCAGACCGGGTTCGACGAAGACACCGGCGATCCGATCTTCGAGACGGAGGAATTCGCCCCCGTCCCGATCCCCTACATCGTCGTCATCGTGGACGAGATGGCCGACCTGATGATGGTCGCCGGCAAGGAGATCGAGGCCTGCATCCAGCGTCTTGCGCAGATGGCGCGGGCCTCGGGCATCCACCTCATCATGGCGACGCAGCGCCCGTCGGTGGACGTCATCACCGGCACGATCAAGGCCAACTTCCCCACCCGGATCAGCTTCCAGGTGACCTCGAAGATCGACAGCCGCACGATCCTTGGCGAACAGGGGGCCGAACAGCTTCTGGGCATGGGTGACATGCTCTACATGGCCGGCGGCGCGCGCATCACCCGCGTTCACGGCCCCTTCGTCAGCGACGAAGAGGTCGAAGAGATCGTGACCCACCTGAAGTCCTTCGGCCCGCCGGAATACATGTCCGGCGTCGTCGATGGCCCGGACGAGGAAAAGGCCGACGACATCGACCTGGTCCTTGGCCTTGGCGGCAATACCGACGGCGACGACGCGCTTTACGATCAGGCTGTGGCGGTGGTGTTGAAGGACCGCAAGTGCTCAACCTCCTACATCCAGCGCAAGCTGGGCATCGGCTACAACAAGGCCGCCCGGCTGGTCGAGCAGATGGAGGAACAGGGTCTGGTCACGCCGGCGAACCACGTCGGCAAGCGCGAGATCCTCGTGCCCGAACAATAGGGCGGATCGCCGCCAAATGACAGGACGTGACGCGGCCGGGTATGGATTGCCCGGCCGCGCGACATTAGATCGGAAGCATGACACCACGTTCCTTCTTTGCAGCCGTCGCGCTGACCGTCGCCGCCGCCCTTGTCGCCCCGCTGAGTGCCGCGGCGCAGGCGCTTTCGCTTGACCAGCTTTCGACCTACCTCAACGGCCTCGACACGGCGACGGCGACGTTCCGGCAGGAGAACGCGGACGGCTCCACCTCGACCGGCAAGCTTTACCTGCACCGTCCCTACCGGATGCGCTTCGAATACGACCCGCCCGACCGCAGCCTTGTCATCGCCTCCAGCCGCTCGGTGGCCGTGTTCGATCCGAAGTCGAACCAGCCGCCCGAGGAATTTCCCCTGTCGCGCACGCCGCTGAACCTGATCCTTGGGCCGCATATCGATCTGACCCAGGCGCGGATGGTGGTGTCGCACTATGCCGAAGGGGCGAATACCGTCGTCGTGGCCGAGGACCCGGAACACCCGGATTACGGGACGATCAAGCTGGTGTTCTCGGACAGCCCTGTGGCGCTTCGTCAATGGGTTGTGACGGACCAGGCGGGGGGCGTGACCAGCGTGACCCTGTCGGATTTCAAGACCGGCATGACGCTGGGCGATACGCTGTTCGACATCCAGCTAGCGGCGCAACGTCGGGCGGGGCGCTGATCCGGCCCCGCCGCGCCGTCAGATCAGGCGGCAGCTTCGCAGCTGCGCCCCATAGATGTTCGCGTTCTGCTGAACCCGGCCGGCAACCGCCAGAAGCCATCCCTTGTTGCGGTAGCTGCGGTTCATGTAGCCGCCGATCCCGTCGTGATAGGCAAGATACTGGTCGCGGGCGTCCGTCTTCGAGATGCCCGCAACGCGCGATGCTTTGTCCATGTACCAGCCGATGAAATCGGCGGCGTCATAGATGTTCTCGCGGCTCGCGCCCCAGCGGCCTGTCTCGCTCTTGTAGTCGCGCCATGTCGTGTTCAGGACCTGCGCATAGCCGAAGGCCGAAGACTGGCGCCCCATCGGAATGATGCCCAGCATCCAGCGGTAGGGTGTCTTCGCATTGCCGCGGAAGCCGGATTCCTGCCGGATCGTCGCCATCTGGACCTCGACCGGCACGCCCCATCGCTGTTCCGATGCCTTCATGGCGCGCAGGAAGCGCGGCCGCTCACGGGCGATCGCGCAGGCGTCGTTAACGTTATCCGGCGGCCTGTAGCTGCCACATGAAGCCAGAACCAGCAGCAGCGCCGCTGCCCAGTAAACCCTGCCCATTGCCTCACTCATCGTTCTTTTTTTCCCAAGATATAGGAAATCCACCCCTTTGGGAATGGGCGCGCGGGGTCTGGTTCCTGACAAATCCGGCGACCGGACTGTTTGCCTCAGAGTCACAATGCGGTGTGGCTTTTTCGACCTCGATGATGGACAACACGGGGCGTGCAGGATTAGTAAATAAGCATTGGGGGCGACAACGATGCTGCATACACAAGCGAAATATCACATCGGTCAGGTGCTGCGGCACCGCAAGCACCCGTTCCGCGGGGTCGTCTTCGATGTGGATGCGATGTTCTCGAACACCGAGGACTGGTATCAGGCTATCCCCGAGGAAAGCCGGCCGTCGAAGGATCAGCCCTTCTACCACCTGCTGGCCGAAAACGACCAAAGCTACTACGTGGCCTATGTGTCGGAACAGAACCTCGTGCCCGACGAAACCGGTGAGCCGGTGGACCATCCCGATCTGCCCGACCTCTTCGGGGATTTCGAGGATGGCCGTTACCCGCTGCAGTTCAACCTGAACTGACCGTCAATACCCGAGCGCGCAGCCATCCTTGCGCGGGTCGGACGCGCCTTCCAGAATGCCGGCCTCGGCGTCGATGCGGATCGCCTGGGCCCCGCCGATCGGACCTTCGGGGATGCTGACGTCATGCCCCATCTCCGCGAGTTTCGCCCGAACATCGTCGCCATAGCCACGTTCCACCTGCATCCCCTCGGGCCCCGAGAAACTGCGCGGGGCGTCGATGGCATCCTGCAGGTCCATCCCGTAGGTGACGAGGTTCGTCACGACGCGGGCGTGCCCGTTCGGCTGGTAGGCGCCGCCCATGACGCCAAAGGGCATCTCCACCCGTCCCTTGCGGCGCAGCATGGCCGGGATGATCGTGTGCATCGGACGGCGCCCGCCGGCGGCCTCGTTCGGGTGACCCTCGGCCAGCGTGAAGCCCGCGCCGCGGTTCTGGAAGTTGATGCCGAAGCGGGATGACGCGAGGCCGGCGCCGAAGCTGTGGAAAACGGAATAGATCAGCGAAATCGCCATCCGGTCGCGGTCCACCACGGTCAGGTAGACCGTCTCGCGGTGCACCGCCTCGGCGATCGGCGCGGCCGCGGCCATCGCGCGGTTCGGGTCGATCAGCGCCGCCAGACGCTCTGCCGTGACGGGCGACAGCATATGCGCCAGCCGCGCGGTGCGATCGGGATCGGCGATGACGCGGTTGCGCGTGTCATAGGCAAGCTTTGCCGCCTCTGCCTCCAGATGCGCGCGCTGGGCGCCGAAGGGGTCAAGGGCGGCAAGGTCGAAGTGGCTCAGGATGTTCAGCATCAGGATCGCCGTCGCGCCCTGTCCGTTCGGCGGATGCTCGATCAGGTCCACGCCGCCGTAGCTGCCCGAGATCGGATCGGTATAGTCGCAGGCGGTGGCCGCGAAATCGTGCAGGCTATGGCACCCGCCCAGGGCGCCCAGCGACGCAACCATGTCCTGCGCCACTTCGCCCTCGTAAAATCCTGCGCGCCCCTCGGCTGCGATGCGCCGGAGCACCTCCGCCTGACCCGGGGCGCGGAAGACGGCGCCGACGCGGGGGGCGCGGCCGTCCAGCAGGTAGTGCCGCCGCGCGTCGCCCTGCAACCGCCCCTCGGCCAGCGCCCAGTCGAAGGCGGTTCGCGGGGCGACCGGAACGCCTTCCTCGGCGGCGCGGATGGCGGGGGCCAGCGTCTCGGCAAGGCCGAGCCGGCCCCAGTCGGCGGAAAGCCGGCAAAAGGCATCGACCGCCCCGGGGATGGTGACCGCATCGGCGGTGTCGAGCGGAACGGCGGCCAGCCCGCGTTCGCGCATGGCGGCCGCGCTAAGGCCCCCGGGCGCGCGGCCCGATCCGTTCAGCGCGATGATCCGCTCTTCGCCGGCGGGCTTCAGCAGGGCGAAGCAGTCGCCGCCAAGCCCCGTCATCTGCGGCTCGCAGATCCCCAGCAGGACCGCCGCGGCAATCGCGGCGTCCACGGCATTCCCGCCCGCTTGCAGAACGTCGATCGCGGTGCGGCTGGCCATGGGATGCGAGGTCGCGGCCATCCCGTTGATGGCATAGACGGCGGATCGGCCCGGTTTCTGGAAATCGCGCATGTGGTCCTCCCTGCGGCGGTCAACGTAGAGGGGACGGAATGCTTTGCCAAGGAGGTCTCGGCGTCGCGGGTAGGTGGGGGCAGATGACCGCGACGCCGAGAGAAGCCTTGTGGCAACAGCGTCCATTTCCACCCCGGACATGGCGGAGACGTGCAGCTTTGACGGCATTTCCGTGGCGATGTTTCCTAACTCCGCCCGATCTCGCCCCGTTTTCGCGATTGATCGGCCGGAAGCAGGAAGCTGAGCCGGTTTTGTCCACGGTTTCGTTCATAATGAAGCTCACGCGAGAGGTTGCGGATGAGGTGCCAGCCGAATCCCCCTTCGGGCAGGGAATCGGTCAGCCGCCCCGCGACCAGCCGCCCGCTTGGCAAGCGGCGGTCGGGAAACGGGTCTCCGCTGTCGGTGACGACGAACCGCACACCTTCCGGCGTTATCGTCAGATCCACTTCGATATCGCCGCGCCGACCCCGGTAGGCGTGTTCCACGATGTTGTTCAGCACCTCGGCCAGCACGATTTCCGCGGCGCCCAGATCGTCTTCGCAGGGGATCAGTTCGGCCAGTCGCGGCAGAAGCTGCGCAAGGGTCGCGCGCACGGCGAAGGCGTCGCCGGGCAGCCAGCAGTGGATCGCCCCCGGATGGGCTTTGCCTTCGGCGCTATCGGGCATCGTCATCGCCAGCCCCGGCGGTCGGGTGGATGGTGAAGACCCGGTCCATCCGCGTCAGGCGAAAGACCTTTTCGACGGTGGGCGTCAGCCCCGCGATTTCCAGCGGGCGCCCCGCGTCCATGAGCTTCATCACCGCGACCACCGCGCCAAGCCCGCTCGAATCGAGAAAGGCGACCCGCGACAGATCAAGGATGATCCGGTCCGACGGCATCGCCACCATCTCCCGCATCGCGTCCTTGAACAGGATCGCGACCGCCGCATCGATCCGGGTTTCCTCGACCCGGACGATCATGGTCCTGCCCTGCCATTCAACGGCTAGGTTCATCTTTGCCTCCATCGCTCGCCTCGCGTGCAGGCTAGGCACCATTTCTTACCATTCCGTGTTCAACCGCCCCCCTTTCCCTTTCGCCTTGGCGAAAATATCCTCAGGCGTGAATTGGCCGCAGGCCAAGAGGGGGCAGACAGCCCCCTCTGTTCAGGAAAGACCGCAGATGCCAGACTATGCCGCCCTTGCCACGTCCATCCTGTCCCTCACCGAGGGGGAGACGGATGCCGTCGCCCTGATGGCGACCGTCGCCTGCGAGGTGCACCATTCCGACGACCGGTTCGACTGGACCGGTTTCTATCGCGTCACCGAACCCGGCCTTCTGAAGATCGGCCCCTATCAGGGCGGCCACGGCTGCCTGACGATCCCCTTTACCCGCGGTGTCTGCGGCGCGGCGGCGCGCGAAGGGCGGGTGCAGCTCGTGCCCGATGTCGATGCCTTTCCGGGCCACATCGCCTGCGCCTCCTCTACCCGGTCGGAACTCGTGATCCCCGTGCGCAATGCGCAGGGCGTGCTGATCGGCGTCTTCGACCTCGACAGCGACCGGCCCGCCGCCTTCACCGAGGACGACGCGTCCGGCCTTGCCGCCATCCTCGACCGTGTCTTCGCGCCGGTCCCCGCCCCGTTCTGACCGTTTCGCCCTTGCGCCTCCCCGCCTTTCCGGCCTCTTTGGCGGCGGGAGGGACGCGCGATGAGTTTTCACGGCTGGACGGTCTTTGCGCTCTTCTGGGTCGTCTTCGTCACGACGCCGGGGCCGAATGCGGTGAACTGCATCTCGAACGGGATGCAGCATGGCTTTGCGCGCGCCCTCTGGGGCGTGCTGGCAATCCTGACGCAGGCCGTGCTGTTCCTGACGCTCTCGGCCCTCGGGATCGCGGCGCTGATCGCGGCCTCTCCCGCGCTTTACGAGGGGATGAAGCTCGCGGGCGCCGCGGTGCTGATCGGCCTTGGCATCCGCGGCTGGCTTCTGGCGGGCAGGCCGCCCGCCAAGGGGCATGTCGCCGGGCACACGATCTATGGGCGCGCGTTGATGATCGCCACGATCAACGCGAAAAGCGTCGCGGGCTATCTGGCCGCCTTCACCCAGTTCGTGCAGCCGCATGTGCCGATCTGGCACCAGATGGGGGTGATCTACCCCACGGCGCTGACGATCACGACGCTGTCCTATTGCGGCTACACCGCGCTTGGCGCGCTGATGGGGCGGGCCGCGATGGGGGCTGCGACGAACCTGTGGTTCCGGCGCGCGATGGCGGCGGCCTTCATCCTTTACGGCCTGCTGCTTGGCGCCAGCGGCGGCGCGGCCGTCCCCCGCTGAGGGGGCTTGCGCCCGCGCGCGGCCTGCCCTCTAGTGCGGACAATCGTCGGGGGCCCTGCCGTGTTGCATCTCTTGCTGTCTTTCCCGCCCGGCCATCTTGCGACCTTCATCGCGGGTGGGCTCGTGCTGAATTTCGTCCCCGGTGCGGACGTGATCTTCGCCACCGCCTCGGGCATCCGGGGCGGGCCCCGCGTCGGTGCGCTTGCCGGTCTTGGCGTCGGCTGCGGCGTGCTCATGCATGTGACGCTGGCGGCCCTTGGCGTCTCGGCCGCCATCGCGGCCTGGCCCGGGGCGCTGAGCGCGATCCGATGGGTCGGGGCGGGGTATCTTCTGTTCCTCGGGTGGAAAAGCTGGCGCGCGACGGGCGAGTTGCCGCAGGGCCGCGGCGCGGGCGGCGGCTGGCAGGCGGTCAGGCGCGGCTTCGTGTCGAACGCGACGAACCCAAAGCCCATGCTTTTCATGATCGCCTTCCTGCCGCAGTTCACCGATCCCCATCTTGGGCCGGTCTGGGAACAGATCGTGCTGCTGGGGGGCATCTTCGCCTTTACCGGCACGCTGGTGACGATGGGCTACGGCATCCTTGCCGGCTACGTCCGCCACGCGCTGAGCCGCAAGATGGCGGCGCTGAACCGCGTCGCGGCGGTGATGTTCGGCGGGCTTGCCCTGCGCCTGATCCTTGACTGAGGGCAAGGCTTGACGCCGATCGCCCCCGCGCATAGCCCCGCGCCATGACCGACGCGATCTATGCCCCGCCCGACGAGCCGCTGAACATCGTCCACGTGGACCCGCATCTTCTGGTGCTGAACAAGCCCGCGGGCCTGCTGTCGGTGCCGGGCAAGGGGGAGCATCTGGCCGATTGCCTGATCGCACGGGCGCAGAAGGTCTATCCCGAGGCGCTGCTGGTCCACCGGCTGGACCGCGACACCTCCGGCCTCATCGTCTTTGCGCTGACCAAGGCCGCGCAGCGTGTCCTGAGCCTCGCCTTCGAAGAGCGTCGGGTGAAGAAGGTCTATGTCGCCCGCCTCTGGGGAGAGCTTGCGCCCAAGACGGGGACGGTGGACCTGCCGCTGACCGTCGATTGGCCGAACCGGCCGCTTCAGCATGTGAATTTCGAGACCGGCCGCCCGGCCGTGACCGACTGGCGCGTGGTGCGGCACGAAGAGGGCACGACACGGGTGCGGCTGATGCCGCAGACGGGGCGGAGCCACCAGTTGCGCGTGCACATGAAGGAGTTGGGGCACCCGATCCTCGGCGATCCGTTCTACGCCACCGGCGCGGCGCGCGACTTTCCGCGCCTGATGCTTCATGCCGAAAGCCTGAAGCTGAACCATCCCGACGGCGGGCGCGGGCTTGCCTTCTCGGCGCCCGCGCCGTTCTGAAGACGCGCGCCCGGCCCCGCGGCCGGAGCCTCCGGCGGGCATATTTGGGCCAAGATGAAAGGGCGCGCGTTCATCGCCGTTCTCGGGTTCGTGAAGGCGTGGTAGACTCCGCCCAGCGAACAGGAGGGGCGGATGGCGGTTTCGGTGCTTCTGGGGACGACGAAGGGCGCCTTTGTCCTTGAGGGCGGGCCCGACTGGCGGGTGCGCGGCCCCTTCTGTGACGGCTGGTCGATCAACCATGTGCTGGGCGATCCGGATACCGGCGCGATCTGGGCGGCGGGCGGCGGCGAATGGACCGGGGCCGGGGTCTGGCGGTCAACGGATGGCGGCGAAAGCTGGACCCTGTCGAAATTCGCCAACGGCAAGTTCGATGACTGGCTGACGAGCGATCCCGATTTCGCGGCCTATATCGGCCGCACCCCCGATCCGCCGGCGCCCTTTACCGGGGCCGTCGATGCGATCTGGTCGCTGGGGCGGGCGGGCCGGCGGCTGCTGGCGGGGGCAAAGCCCGCGGCCCTTTATGAAAGCGGGGATGGCGGCGCAAGCTGGCAGCGCGTCGATGGGCTGAGCGATCATCCCTCGGCCCCTGACTGGCAGCCGGGCGGGGCGGGGCTGGTGCTGCACACGATCCTGACCGATCCCGACGCACCGGAGAAGCTTTGGGTCGGGATTTCCGCGGCCGGGGTCTTTGCCTCGGAAGACGGCGGCAAGACATGGGACCGGCGCAACCGGCTGTCGAATGCCGGGGCCGAGCCGCATGTCCATGTCGATAGCCGCAATCCCCATGACGTCGGGCACTGTGTGCATAACATGGCGCGGGCCGCGGGCGATCTGATCTACCAGCAGAACCACCACGGCGTCTTTCGCAGCCCCGATGGCGGCCGCAGCTGGGAGGCGGCCGGCGCGGGCCTGCCCTCGACCTTCGGGTTTCCGATTGCCGTGCATCCGCACGATCCGCAGACCGTCTGGGTGCTGCCGCTGAACGGCGACATGGCGGGCCGTTTCCCGCCGGATGCGGCCGCGGCTGTCTGGCGGTCCCGCGACGGCGGCGCGACATGGCAGGCGCAGCGGCAGGGCTTGCCGCAGCGGGGGTGTTTCTTCACCGTGCTGCGGCAGGCGATGGCGACCGATCGTGCCGATCCGGCCGGGGTCTATTTCGGCACCAACAGCGGGTCGGTCTTCGCCAGCCGGGACGAGGGCGAGACCTGGGACGAGATCGCCCGCCACCTGCCCACGATCCTCAGCGTCGAGGTGCTGGAGCGCGCCTAGCGCGCCTGGATGGATTCCAGGTAGTAGGCGAGCGTCAGGATGCGGCCCTGCACGACCTCGGCCGCGAGGTCGGGGGTGAGGCCCTGCGCCTGCACGCCCTGTTGCAGGAAATAGCTGCCCCAGACCGGCATGCGCGAGGCGGTCAGCCCATGGCCTGCGATCTTGTCCCGGCCGTCGATGGAGCCGACCACCCGGTCCATCGGAAAGGTGCCGCCGTTTTCCTTGCTGAGTTGCGTCAGGTCCTTCGGACGTTGCGCGAACAGCGCGCCCACCACGCCGTCGCCCTTCCCGGTGTCGCCGTGGCAGACGGCACAGTGATCCTTGAACGCGGTTGCGCCCAGCATGGCGCCCTGCGCGCCCGCGCTGACGGGGGGTGTCAGCAGCACTGCCGCGGCCGTTGCGATGATGACGCCTTTCATCTCGATCCTCCTACGCCGGACTGACTGCCGATCAGCGTAGAAGACGCTGCGGCCCTGTCCGTGACGAGGCTCAACGATCCGGCAGGCGGCGCGGGGCGCGTCGGGGGCCGCGTCTGGACGCGGCCCCGGGGCCTGTGTGCGGCCTATTCCGCCGCCCAGCCCGAGATGGCCTTTACCTCGAGGAATTCCTCGATCCCCCAGACGCCGCCTTCGCGCGCGCGCCCCGAGGATTTCACGCCGCCAAAGGGCGAGCCCGCCGCGCGGGACTGGCCGTTCATCTCGACCATGCCAGACCGCAGCTTGCGGGCCAGCCGGTTGCGCCGGGCGCCGTCCTGGCTTTGCACGTAGTTGGTCAGGCCATAGGGCGTGTCGTTGGCGATCCTCACGGCCTCTTCCTCGGTGTCGAAGGGGATCATCGACAGGACGGGGCCGAAGATCTCTTCGCGCTCGATCGTCATGCCGGGTTTCACATCGGCAAAGACGGTGGGGCGGACGAAATAACCGCGGTTGAGGTGCTCGGGCCGACCCGGGCCACCGGCGACAAGGCGGGCGCCTTCGGCGATGCCCTTCTCGATCAGGGACTGGATCTTGTCGTATTGCGCCTGGCTCACGACCGGGCCGATATGGCGGCCGGGTTCATGGGCGGAGCCGACCCTGGTGTCTTCGGCGACGCTGCGCGCGATCTCGACCGCGCGGTCGTAGATCGGGCGTTCGACCAGCATCCGGGTGGGCGCGTTGCAGCTTTGCCCGGTGTTGTTGAAGCAGTGCCGCACGCCGCGTTCCACCGCCTTCTCGTCGGCATCGGCAAAGACGAGGTTCGCGCCCTTGCCGCCCAGTTCGAGGCAGACGCGCTTGAGCGACTCCGCCGCCGCCTTGCTGATCGCGATGCCCGCGCGGGTCGAGCCGGTAAACGAGATCATCTCGACATCCGGATGCGACGAGAGCCGCGAGCCGACCCCGGCGCCGTCGCCGTTCACGAGGTTGAAGACACCGGCGGGAACGCCCGCCTCGTCAAGGATCTCGGCAAAGACGAGCGAGGACAGCGGCGCGATTTCCGACGGTTTCAGCACCATCGTGCAACCCGCCAGAAGCGCCGGGATCACCTTGAGCGAGACCTGGTTCATCGGCCAGTTCCACGGCGTGATGAGGCCCACGACCCCGATCGGTTCCAGCGCGATGCGATCGTTCGGCGCATGGGGGCCGAGCGGGCGGATGAACTCGATCTCCTTGAAGGCCTTGATGAAGTTGGCGATGTGCCAGGTGCCCGAGGTGGTCTGCGAGCTGCGCGCCATGTCGATCGGAGCGCCCATTTCCAGGCTGATCGCCCGGCTCATGTCTTCGGAGCGGGATTCATAGACCTTGAGGATGCGCTCGACCAGTGCCAGCCGCTCGGCCGGGGCCGTCTGCGACCAGCTCTCGAAGGCGCGCTTGGCGGCGGCGACGGCGCGGTCGGCATCGGCGGCCGTGCCAAGCGAGATCGTGGCGCAGACTTCCTCGGTCGAGGGGTCGATCACGTCGAAGTCATGCGGCGTGAGGGGGGCCACCCAGGCGCCGTCGATGTAGAATTCATGCTTGCGGGTCATGCGTCTCTCCATTTTGGGGGCAGCTTGTCACCAGTCCCCGGCGGCAGCAAGCCGACGTTGCGACATATCCTGTCGCGAATGAGGGGGTCGCAATCGTCGCCGTCAAGGGCTACATCAGGCGCGTATCCGTTTCAGAGCAACAGAGGACACCCGATGGGCCTGCGTATCAACGACATCGCGCCGAATTTCACCGCCAACTCGACCGAGGGCGAGATCACGCTGCATGACTGGATCGGCGACGGCTATGCCATCCTGTTCAGCCATCCGAAGGATTTCACGCCCGTCTGCACGACCGAATTCGGTGCGGTCGCGCAGCTCGCGCCCGAGTTCGAGAAGCGCAACACCAAGGTGATGGGCGTCTCGGTGGACAGCGTCGAGGATCACCGCAAGTGGAAGCGCGACATCGAAGCCTTCGCCGGCACCCCGGCGAATTTCCCGATCATCGACGATACCTCGCTGGCCGTGGCGAAAGCCTTCGACATGCTGCCGGCCGATGCCTACCTGCCCGACGGGCGGACGCCCGCGCATTCGGCGACCGTGCGGACCGTCTTCATCATCGGGCCGGACAAGAAGGTGCGGCTGACGATGACCTACCCGATGTCGGTCGGCCGCAACTTCGCGGAAATCCTGCGCGCGCTGGACGCTGTGCAGGCGACGGACGGCGTTCCGGTTGCCACCCCGGCCAACTGGGTGCCCGGTCAGGACGTCATCGTCGCGCTGAGCCTCAACGACGATCAGGCGCGCGAAAAGTTCGGCAATCTGGACATCAAGCTGCCCTACCTGCGCTTCGCGCAGCCGAAGTGACGAAGGATCATCACGCGCTGTCGTGAACGAAAAAGCCCCGGTCCTGCGACCGGGGCTTTCTGATCTTGCGGGAAGGGGCCAGGCCTTATTCGGCCTTCTCTTCCTTGTCTTCCTTCTTCTCGACGATTTCAGCGCCGGTTTCCTGATCGACCATCTTCATGCCGAGCCGGACCTTGCCGCGATCGTCGAAGCCCAAGAGCTTCACCTTCACTTCCTGACCTTCCTTCAGCACGTCCGAGGGATGGTTCAGGCGCTTGCTCGAGATCTGGCTGACATGCACCAGACCGTCGCGCTTGCCGAAGAAGTTCACGAAGGCGCCGAAATCGACGAGCTTCACGACCTTGCCGGTGTAGATGCGGCCTTCTTCCGGCTCTGCCACGATCGAATAGATCATGTCATAGGCCTTCTTGATCGAGTCGGCATTGGCCGAGGCGATCTTGATCACGCCGTCGTCGTTGATATCGACCTTCGCGCCCGAGGTTTCCACGATCTCGCGGATGACCTTTCCGCCCGAGCCGATCACTTCGCGGATCTTGTCGGTCGGGATCGTCATCGTCTCGATCCGCGGGGCATGGGCCGAGAATTCCGTCCGGCCCGCCGACAGCGCCTTGGCCATCTCGCCCAGGATGTGCATCCGGCCGTCCTTGGCCTGCGCCAGGGCTTGCTCCATGATCTCGGGGGTGATCCCCGCGACCTTGATGTCCATCTGCAGCGAGGTGATGCCGTTCTCGGTGCCCGCGACCTTGAAGTCCATGTCGCCGAGGTGATCCTCGTCGCCAAGGATGTCGGTCAGCACGGCCCAGCGGCCGTCTTCTTCCAGGATCAGGCCCATCGCCACGCCGGCGACCGGCGCCTTGAGCGGCACGCCCGCATCCATCATCGACAGCGAGCCGCCGCAGACGGAGGCCATCGACGAAGAGCCGTTCGATTCCGTGATCTCGGACACGACGCGGATCGTGTAGGGGAAGTCGGTCGGCGCCGGCAGCACCGCCTGCAGCGCGCGCCACGCGAGCTTGCCATGGCCGATTTCACGCCGGCCGGGCGAGCCCACGCGACCCACTTCGCCGACCGAATAGGGCGGGAAGTTGTAGTGCAGCAGGAAGTTCTGGCGGAAGTTGCCGTTCAGCGCGTCGATGATCTGCTCATCCTCGCCGGTCCCGAGCGTGGTCACGACCAGCGCCTGGGTCTCGCCGCGGGTGAACAGGGCCGACCCGTGGGTGCGCGGCAGGATGCCGACTTCCGACACGATCGGGCGGACGGTCTTGTTGTCGCGGCCGTCGATCCGGGCCCCGCCCGAGATGATGTCGCCGCGCAGGATCGAGGATTCCAGCTTCTTGATCGCGGCATCAAGGTTGATGTCGGCCAGATCTTCTTCCGCCATCTTCGACTTGATCAGCGCGACCGCGGCCGAGATCGCCGTCTGGCGTTCCTGCTTGTCGCGCAGCGCGAAGGCGGCGCGCATCTCGGTTTCGCCGGCGGTCTTCACCTTCTCGTACAGCGCCGAATAGTCCGGCGGCGCGAAGTCGAAGGGCTCTTTCGCGGCGTCTTCGGCCAGCGCGATGATCGCGTCGATCACGGGCTGCATCTGCTCGTGGCCGAACTTCACGGCGCCCAGCATTTCGGCTTCGGACAGCTCGTAGGCTTCCGATTCCACCATCATCACGGCGTCCTTGGTCCCCGCGACGACGAGGTCAAGCCGCTGCTCGGGATTGGCCCGCAGCATCTGCATGTCGTCCATCGCCGGGTTGAGCACGTATTTGCCGCCCGAGAAGCCGACGCGCGCCGCCCCGATCGGGCCCATGAAGGGCACGCCCGAGATCGTGAGCGCGGCCGAGGCCGCGATCATCGCCACGATGTCGGGATCGTTGACGAGATCGCACGACAGCACGGTGGCCATCACCAGCACTTCGTTCTTGAAGCCCGGAACGAACAGCGGACGGCAAGGCCGGTCGATCAGGCGGGAGACCAGCGTTTCCTTTTCGGACGGCCGCGCCTCGCGCTTGAAGAAGCCGCCGGGGATCTTGCCCGCGGCGTAGTATTTCTCCTGGTAGTGAACCGTCAGCGGGAAGAAGTCCTGTCCCGGCTTCGGCGCCTTCGCGAAAGTCACGTTGGCCATGACGGCCGTTTCGCCAAGCGTGGCGATCACGGTGCCGTCGGCCTGACGCGCGACTTTCCCGGTTTCCAGCGTGAGCGTTTCACCGCCCCACTGGATCGATTTCTTCGTAACGTTGAACATCTAGCGTATCCTATGGGGGAGCACTCCCGGCCCCTGCCGGGTCTCCCGTTTGCATGGCGGCCCCATTGCCGCCGCCCCCAATCCTTCTCGCACGCGCCCGGGGGCCGAAAGGCGTCACGTCTCAGATGGCGGGCGCATACAGCAAAACCGGGGGTTTGGGAAGCGTGATTGCAGAAGGCCGGAAATGTGCATCGAGGATGGGAGACAGGTCCGATCGCAGCGCAGGCGACCGTTAGCAAAGGGCCCAGCAATCAGAGAGAAACTTCTAAATAACTGAATATAGACACTGAATCGGACTTGTGATATTGATCAACTGCGACGTTGCGACCACCTGAATGGGATGGAGAGCACTCGCTTAGGGCGGTCCTTTACGGGGCCGCCCGCCTACCCCAAGCGCTTGATTCCGTCTCTGCCTCCCGTCTCAACTCTTGTGTTCAAGAGATTTCTCGGGATTGCATCGTGCAGCGTACCAAGGTGAAGGCGTTTTTCCTTATCGGTCAAGGCGCCCCTTTCGGACTTGACTTTTAGCAGTGTCGCGTAGGCGATCATGTCGGCAATCTGAATGAAGTGCGACTGCCGTGAGTCTTTGAAGTTCACGTCTTCGATGGTCGTGGATAGAGGCTTGTTCGCAGTAGAACGACCATCAGCCCAACTGCCCGTTCTGGACCCAGTTGGCAAATAGCGACATGCCTTGCGAAACAACGTCCTGTACTCTCCATGTCCTTCGTCAAACATAAGCAGTGACGTCTGACCGGTTAGTTTGTTTTGTGTCTCAATTCTCTGAAATGCCGCGTTCAAACATGCTTCCAGTTTGTCGTGTCCGTAAAGTTGGTATCCTCGCGTCGCGCAGATAGAGAATATGCTCCGGTTCGGCAGAAACGAGAGTTGCTTCAGCGCATCTTTATAAGCTTGTATGGCAGGCGGTCCGTACAGAGGGAGCTTGCCCTCCTTGTACCGGTTCTCTCCCTTGGCCAGTTTTCTACCCTTGAGTTCTTTCGCTATGGGGATTCCATGTTTGTCTCGAAGGTATTTCCGCCAGCGGACAGCGGCAGTGAAGTGCTCATCCCAGCTTCTTGAAAGCTTTGGGGTGTGCCACTCTTTTTCTGGCTCAATGATTGTGGCTGCAGGCACACATACGAAAGCTAAGACGAATCTCGTTTTGTCGTCAGACTCGTCGGCGTATATAGTTGATACAGTAGTACATGGGGCGCTCATGGAGAAAATAGAGGACTTGGAAAACAAAGAGTCAACTCAAAAAGCTCAGGCCGGTCGCCCATGGGCTTGAGTCGGACAACGGTGAATAGTGCTGTGGGGAAAGCCTAAGGGTGGCGTGAAGTAGAAGTCGCACTGCAAGCTAGAAAGAATGAAAAGATTGATGGTGACGCTCGAATCCGCAGCTTCCCTATCCTGAATCGGGCGTGACAATTATCTGAGCTAAACACTGATGCAGATTTGGGAACAAATCAGCTAACACTTGATAAGTGCCTGCCGACGATTTGTTTAATGTACAGTCGCCAACGAAAAAGGCCACGGACGATGCCGTGGCCTTGGTCGATTGCCCTTGGGCTGCGCTTAGCGGCGGATGCCGAGGCGCGCGATGAGCGACTG
>JAGWVA010000148.1 GCA_028875855.1 Paracoccaceae bacterium | reverse complement strand
GCGCAGAAGCCGATCCAGCAGCCAGTCGAAATCCGCCCGATGCCGCAGGGCAGGCAGCGACAGCGTCGCCCCGGCCAGCCGGAAGAACAGATCGGGCCGCAGCCGGCCATGCAGATCGGCGGGATCGGCACGGGTTCCGGCGATCACCCGCAGATCGGGGCGCAGGTCCAGAAGGGCCAGAAGCTGATCCTGAACGGGGGTGGCCAGATCCTCGACCCCGCGCAGGAAGAGCGTCCCGGTTGTCGCTTCGGCCAGCGCCGACAGGTCGGCAAGCCCCGCGCAGCGCAAGGCATGAAAGGCGCGCCCGGACGGCCCGCAGACATGGATCGCGCGGGCAAGCTTTTCCTTGCCGGTGCCGGTTTCCCCCACGATCAGCAGCGGCACCGGGGTGGGCGCCAGCCGCCCGGCCTGCGCCAGGATCCGGGCCAGCGCCGGGTCGGGCCCCGCGAAACTGCCAAGCGCGCCGGGAAGGTCAGGCTCGCGCCGGCGCAGGGCGGCGCTGGCCGTTGCCGCCTGCGGCGCGATCGCGTGGCCGAACAAGCCCCGCCCGTCCTTCAGGCGCAGAACCCGTTCTTCGGTCGGGCGGCCGCGCATCAGGTCGGGCAGATCGTCTACCGTCAGATCAAGCCAGTCGTCGATCCGCGACCCGATCAACCCGCGTTCCCCTTTGGGATCGAAGGCGCGCCGCGCCCCGGTCGTCATGCCGATGATCCGGCCCGAACCGTCAAGCGCCACCGCTGCCTCGGGATCGACCTCCAGAAACTCCGGGCTGGTCGAGACGCGCAGCACCCAGTCGCGCCGCGTCATCGCCATCAGGTTCGCCATCTCGACGCGCCGGGCCGAGGCCGTGACCAGCCCCATGGCAAGGTTCTGCGACGACTTCGGCGAGGGCGAGCGCAACAGCGAGATGTCGAGCACCGCTGACAGCTCCCCCTTCGTGTCGAAGATCGGCGCGGCAGTGCAAGAGAGCGGCGTATGGGCAAGCCCGAAGTGGTCGCCCTGATGGATCGTGATCGCCTCACCCGTGACGATGCAGGAGCCGACGCCGCAGGTGCCGGCCAGATCCTCCGTCCAGTTCGAGCCAAGGTGAAGCCCGGCCTGTCGCAGCTCATCCTCGAACCTCGGGTCGCCGAAGTAATCGACGGTGATCCCCTTGGCATCCGCCAGCAGCAGCACATAGTTCTGCCCCGCCACTTGCCGGAACAGCGCCTGAAGCCCCGATCGCGCGGTGGCGATCAGCCGTTCCGACTGCTCGCGATGTTCGCGAAGCTCGGCCCCGGTGACGATATGGGCCGGGTCCGGTCGGGCGGGGTCCATGCCATAGGCCTCGACGCAGCGCCGCCAGCTTTCGGCGACCAGCCCATCGCGGCCCGTGTCCTGCCCCCGCAGGACACGCTCGATTTCGTCCACATGCTCAAGGTCGCGCATGCCGCCCTCCCTCGGCTTCGCAACCTTAAGGGTAACATCCCTGTCGCCCTGCAAACAACGCGACCTTGATCGCATGGCGGGAACGTGCGCGCCGTCACCGCAGGGGGCGAGCGGCCCATGGCCTGATCCCGCCTCGCCCGGCCCGCCGCATGCGCTTGCCAAGCGCTACGCGTCTT
>JAGWVA010000040.1 GCA_028875855.1 Paracoccaceae bacterium | reverse complement strand
GCGGCCATCAGGATGCCGATATCGCCGGTCGCCGGGCGCAGCCCAAGCGGGGCCAGCACCTCGGAAAACAGCGCGAAGACCTCGGCATCCGCGTCCTCGGGGGTGTCGCGGGCGAAAAGCTCGTAGCCCACCTGCAGGTATTCCCGCGCGCGCAGCCCGCGATGTTCCTGCCGCCGGAACACTTCGCCCATGTAGGTATAGCGCGCAGGCTCTGCCCCGTGGGTCATGTGCTTTTGCACGACCGGCACGGTGAAGTCCGGCCGCAGCATCATCTCGCCCTCCAGCGGGTCGGAGGTGACATAGGCGCGGGCGCGGATATCCTCGCCGTAAAGGTCAAGAAGCGTATCGGCGGGCAGCAGGATGTCGGCGTCCACCGGCACGGCACCGGCGGCCTGAAACCGCGCGAACAGCTGCTCGGCGATGGCGCGATCCGTGGCCATCACGAGTTGCCCAGGATGCGGCGCACCGCGGCCACCAGATCGGCGCGGGCGACCTCGGTCTGGGCGGGCTGGGATTTCCATTCCTCGACGCTGGCCGCGGCAGCGATCTTCGCGCCAAGGATCAGGTCCTTGACCTGCACGACGCCCCGCGCCGCCTCGTCCGTGCCCTGGATGATGGCGACGGGCGACTGGCGCTTGTCGGCGTATTTGAGCTGGTTGCCGAAGTTCTTGGGGTTGCCCAGATACATCTCGGCCCGGATGCCGGCGGCGCGCAACTCGGCCACGATGGCCATGTAATCGGCCATCCGGTCGCGGTCCATCACGGTGACGATGACGGGGCCGGGGGCGGCCTCCTGTCCGATGCGGCCCTTGGCGCGCAGCGCCGCCAGCAGACGGTCCACACCGATGGACACGCCCGTCGCGGGGACGGACTGGCCGGTGAAGCGCTTCACCAGATCGTCGTAGCGCCCGCCGCCCGCGACCGAACCGAAGCTGCGCTTGCGGCCCTTGTCGTCAAGGATCTCGAAGGTCAGCTCCGCCTCGAACACCGGGCCGGTGTAGTAGCCAAGGCCCCGGACCACGCCGGGGTCGATGTCGATGCGGTCCGGCCCGTAGCCTTGGGCTTCGAGCAGGGATGCGATCTGTGCAAGTTCGTCAATGCCTTCAGTACCAATCGGTGATGCCCTCACCACTTCCTTCAGCTTCAATAGCCGTGCTGCGGCGTCGACTGACAGTTCGTTGTCAGTAAGCAACATTACGATACTGGACTGTTCATCCGAGAGACCTGCCCCCTTGGTGAAATCGCCACTCTCGTCCTTCCGGCCTTCGCCCAGCAGCGCACGCACTCCGTCCGGCCCCAGCCGGTCGATCTTGTCGATGGCGCGCAGCACGATGCCGCGTTCATGGGCGAATTTATTGGGGTCGGCGGGGTCGAGGACGCCCGCGACCTGCATTAGGCCGTTCAGAACCTTGCGGTTGTTGACCTTCACCACATAGTCGCCGCGCGGAATCCCCACGGTTTCCAGCGCGTCCGACAGCATGGCGCAAATCTCGGCATCCGCCGCGACGGTGGGCGCGCCCACGGTATCGGCGTCGCATTGGTAGAACTGCCGGAAGCGGCCCGGCCCCGGCTTTTCGTTCCGCCAGACCGGCCCCATCGCATAACGCCGATAGGGAGAGGGCAGGTCGTTGCGGTATTGCGCGGCCACGCGCGCGAGCGGCGCGGTCAGGTCGTAGCGCAGCGCCAGCCAGTCCTGATCCTCGTCCTGCCAGGCAAAGACGCCCTCGTTCGGGCGGTCCACATCGGGCAGGAACTTGCCCAGAGCCTCGACCGTCTCGACGGCAGAGGTCTCCAGCGGGTCGAAGCCGTAGCGATGGTAAACCTCGGTGATCCGGCGCAGCATCTCTGCACGCTCGGTCACCTCGGCGCCGAAGTAATCGCGGAAGCCCTTGGGCGTCTCGGCGCGGGGCCGGCGGGGGGATTTTTCCTTTGCCATCTCGCTTGCCTTCACATGTCGCGGTCGGCTTACCGGAAGGGGCGCGGAGGGGCAAGGTCGGCCGGTATCCATCGCGTGGAAGTGGGGCGCATGGCCCCTTTGCGCCCCCGCGCGGGCAGGATAGACTGCCGCCATGACCGACCAGATCACGCAATTGGAAGAACGGATCGCCCACCTGTCCCGCACGGTCGAGGACCTGTCCGATGTCGTCGCCCGACAGGCCCGCGAGATCGAGATCATGGGCCGCCGGCTTGGCCTGCTGATGGAGCGGGAGGCCGAACGGGAAATGGCCGACAGCGGGGCGATCCCGCTGGCCGATCAGCGCCCGCCGCATTGGTAGGCGGCGGTGCAACGGGGCGCGGCCGGCGCCCCGCTGCGGATCACTGTCAGGCGTGGATCGCGCCGTCGCCGCAGGCAAGTGCTGCCTCGCGCACGGCTTCCGAATAGGTCGGATGGGCGTGGCAGGTCCGGGCAAGGTCTTCCGCCGCGGCACCGAATTCCATCGCCACGCAGATCTCGTGGATCAGGTCGCCCGCCGAGGGTCCGATGATATGGGCGCCAAGGATGCGGTCGGTTTCGGCATCGGCGAGGATCTTCACGAACCCTTCGGCGGCGAAGGTGGCGCGCGCCCGGCCATTGCCCATGAAGCTGAACTTGCCCGCCTTGTAGGCGCGGCCCGCGGCCTTCAGGCTTTCTTCGGTCTCGCCCACGCTGGCGACCTCGGGGTGGGTGTAGATCACGCCGGGGATCACGCCGTAGTTCACGTGGCCATGCTGGCCGGCCATCACCTCGGCCACGGCCATGCCCTCATCCTCGGCCTTGTGGGCGAGCATCGGCCCCGCGATCACGTCGCCGATCGCGTAGAGGCCGGGCACGTTGGTGCGCCACTGGCCGTCCGTCTCGATCTGGCCGCGGTCGGTCATCTTCACGCCAAGCGCGTCGAGCCCGAGGCCCTTGGTGAAGGGACGCCGGCCCGTGGCGACCAGAACGACATCGGCGTCAAGCGTCGCCTCGGCCCCGTTCTTGCGCATCTTGTAGGCGACCTTGGCCTTGGTCTTCGTCGTCTCGACGCCCGAGACGGCGGCGCCGGTGATGATCTCCAGCCCCTGCTTCTTCAGCATCCGGGCGAAGGTGCGCTGCACCTCGGCATCCGAGCCGGGGATCAGCGTGTCGAGGTATTCGACCACCGTCACCTTGGTGCCAAGGCGGCAATAGACGGAACCGAGTTCCAGCCCGATGACGCCGCCGCCGATCACGACCATGGATTTCGGCACCTTCGGCAGGCTCAGCGCGCCGGTCGAGGTCACGACGATCTGTTCATCCACCGTCACGCCGGGAAGCGCGGCCGGTTCCGACCCGGTGGCGATGACGATGTGCTTGGCCTCGTGGACCTCGTCCCCGACCTTCACCTTGCCCGCCTCGGGGATCGAGGCCCAGCCGGTGATGCGGTCGATCTTGTTCTTCTTGAACAGGAACTCGACGCCCTTGGTGTTCTGGCTGACGACCTCGTCCTTGTAGGACAGCATCTCGGCCCAATCGACCTTGGGGGTCGCCCCCTTCAGGCCCATCGCGGCGAAGTTGTGTTCGGCCTCGTGCAGCATGTGGCTTGCGTGCAGAAGCGCCTTCGAGGGGATGCAGCCGATGTTCAGGCAGGTGCCCCCGAGCGTCTCGCGCCCTTCGACACAGGCCGTCTTGAGGCCCAGTTGCGCGGCGCGGATGGCGCAGACATAGCCACCGGGGCCCGAACCGATCACGATCACATCATAGCTTGCCATCAGGCATTCCTTTCTTTTGCCGGCATGGGGGCGATCGACCCCCGGCCCGGCCTTGCGCCGGGACAAGATTGGGAACCCCGCAGGACGGGGCCGGAGAGGGGAGCGCGTCTCATGCCTTTTCCCGCCTGTGCGTCATGCGCCAGACGGCCTCGGTCAGCGCAAGCGCGATCAGGCCGGGAAGCATGGCCACGACCTCGAGCGCGGGGGGCGGCAACAGCGCGTTGATCGCAAGCGCGACGGGTCCCGCGAAGCGGAAGGTATGGGACAGGTGATAGAGCACGTAGAGAAAGACCACGGCCCCCGCCGTGGTTTCGATCAGCGCCCGCAGCATCTCGCCCACGTGCAACTCGCGCAGATGCGAGAGGCGGTGGACGAAGTAGAGGCTCGCGCCCGCGGCGAGCGAGGCAAGGATGCCGATCACGTCGCCGATCCGCCCGCCATGCGGCAAAAGGCCGAAAAACCCGAAATAGAGCACCGACCCCGCAATCGAGAGGATCGCGGCGAGACGGGCGGCTTTTCGGGTCTGGTCGGCCGTCATCGGGGATCAGATCGCAAGAAGGTAAAGGGCAATGGTTGCGGCAAAGCCCGCCATCCAGACCAGCGTGCGGAAGCCCACGAGGTTGAAGACATAGGCCGGAAGGTAGAGCACGCGGGCCACAAGAAAGATCTGGCAGGCGGCCAGCGTCGTGCCGTCGAACGCGTTTCTTGCGCTCAGCACCAGCACCGCGGGCGCGAACAGCGCCATGGCGGTGATCGAGTTGTTCAGCGCGCGTTCCAGCCGGCCGACCATCCCTTCCAGCGTGCGCTTCTCGTCGCGCGAGCCCAGCAGGTAGCCCATGTCGAATTGTGTCGCCGCACCCGTCGCCTGCGCGAGGATCGTGACCGCGACAAGCAGGCCGTAGAGCACAAGGATATTCAGTTCGCTGGAAAACATCTGGATGGCCTTTCAGGCAGGGGCTTTGCCGGACTTTAGCATGAAACGCGCGGCAGGTCCGCGTCCCTCGGTCGGGGCGAGGGGGCTTTCCGCCCCCTCTTGGCCTGCGGCCAATTCACCCCCGAGGATATTTGGGCCAAAGTGAAGGGCCTTACAGGTCCATCAGCAGGCGGCGCGGATCTTCCAGCGCGTCCTTGACCCGGACGAGGAAGGTGACCGCGCCCTTGCCGTCCACGATCCGGTGATCGTAGCTGAGCGCGAGATACATCATCGGGCGGATGGCGATCTGGCCCTTCACCACGACGGGACGATCCTGGATCTTGTGCATGCCAAGGATGCCCGATTGCGGCGGGTTCAGGATCGGCGAGGACATCAGCGAGCCATAGACGCCGCCGTTCGAGATGGTGAAGCTGCCGCCCTGCATCTCGGCCATGGAGAGCTTGCCGTCGCGCGCGCGCACGCCCAGTTCGGCGATCTTCTTCTCGATCGCGGCAAAGCCCATCTGGTCGGCGTCGCGCACCACGGGCACGACGAGGCCCGAGGGCGTGCCCACGGCCACGCCCATGTGGACGTAGTTCTTGTAGACGATGTCGGTGCCGTCGATCTCGGCGTTGACTTCGGGCACTTCCTTCAGCGCGTGGCAGCAGGCCTTCACGAAGAAGGACATGAAGCCGAGTTTCACGCCGTGCTTCTTTTCGAACACGTCCTTGTATTCGTTGCGCAGTTCCATGATGCCGGACATGTCGACCTCGTTGTAGGTCGTCAGCATCGCCGCGGTGTTCTGCGCGTCCTTGAGCCGGCGGGCGATGGTCTGGCGCAGGCGGGTCATCTTCACGCGCTCTTCGCGGGCGGCGTCGTCGGCGGGGACCGGCGCGCGCGGCATCGCGGGCGCTTCGGGCGCGGGGGCGGATTTCGCCGCCGCCAGCGCGCGGGCCACGTCTTCCTTCATCACGCGTCCGTCGCGGCCCGTTCCGGCGACCTGATCGCGGTTCAGGCCCGCATCGGCCATCGCCTTCTTGGCCGAGGGAGCATCTTCGACGTCGCTGCGCTGGGCTGTGGCGGGCGCGGGGACCGCGGTCTGCGCGGGCGCTTCGGTCGCGGCCGGGGCAGGGGCCGCGGAGACGCCGGCGCCGTCGGTCGAGATCACGGCGAGCCTTGCCGAGGCGGCCACGGTTGTTCCCTCAGGGGCGACGATTTCCGCGAGAATGCCCGCGGCGGGGGCGGGGACTTCAACCGACACCTTGTCGGTTTCCAGTTCGCACAACATCTCGTCCTGCTGGACGGCGTCGCCCGGTTTCTTGAACCAGGTGGACACGGTCGCCTCGGTCACGCTTTCGCCGAGCGTGGGCACCATCACGTCGATCATACTTGCTTCTCCTGCACCGGGGGCTGCCTCGGCGGGTTTGGTCGTTGATTTCGGGGCTTGAGTGCGCGCATCGGCGGCGCCGATCTGCGCCAGCAGCGCAGCGACGCCAACCGTCGCGCCCTCGGGGGCGACGATTTCGGTCAGTTGACCGGCGGCGGGGGCGTGCACCTCCACCGTGACCTTGTCGGTCTCGAGTTCGCAGAGCATTTCGTCGGTGGCGACATGGTCGCCCACCTTCTTGAACCAGGTGGCGACAGTCGCCTCCGTCACGCTTTCACCAAGCGTGGGCACCCGGACTTCCGTTGCCATCCGTTATCCTCCGATCGTCAAGGCTTCGTTGACCAACTCTTCCTGCTGGGCCTTGTGCTGGCTCATCAGGCCGGTGGCCGGCGAGGCCGTGGCAGCGCGGCCGACATAGCGCGGGCGCTGATGCTTTGCACCGATGCGGGTCAGGACCCATTCGATGTTCGGTTCGATGAAGGTCCAGCCGCCCTGGTTCTTGGGCTCTTCCTGGCACCAGACGATCTCGGCCTGCTTGAAGCGCTCGAGCTCCTTGGACAGGGACATGGCCGGGAAGGGGTAGAACTGCTCGATCCGCATCAGATAGACGTCATCGATCCCGCGCGCATCGCGTTCGGCCAGAAGGTCGTAATAGACCTTGCCCGAGCAAAGCACGACGCGCTTGATCTTGTCGTCCTTGACGAGGGTCGTGTCCGAATGACCCTTTTCCGCGTCATCCCACAGCACGCGGTGGAAATGCGAGCCGGTGGTGAAATCCTCGGCGTCCGAGATCGCCATCGGGTGACGCAGCAGCGACTTCGGCGTCATCAGCACCAGCGGCTTGCGGAAGCTGCGGTGAAGCTGGCGGCGCAGGATGTGGAAGTAGTTCGCCGGCGTCGTGCAGTTGGCGACGATCCAGTTGTCCTGGGCGCACAGCTGCAGCCAGCGTTCCAGGCGGGCCGAGCTGTGTTCCGGCCCCTGACCTTCGTAGCCATGCGGCAGAAGCATCACGAGGCCCGACATCCGCAGCCACTTGGATTCGCCCGACGAGATGAACTGGTCGAACATGATCTGCGCGCCGTTGGCGAAGTCGCCGAACTGGCCTTCCCACAGGGTCAGCGTGTTCGGTTCGGCCAGCGAATAGCCGTATTCGAAGCCGAGCACGGCATATTCCGACAGCATGGAGTCGATGACTTCATACCGCGCCTGGCCCGCCTTGATATGGTTGAGCGGGTAATAGCGTTCCTCGGTCGATTGATCGACGAAGGCAGAATGGCGCTGGCTGAAGGTGCCGCGGGTGCAATCCTGCCCGGCAAGGCGCACGGGGAAGCCCTCGGTCATCAGGCTGCCGAAGGCAAGCGCCTCGGCCGTGGCCCAGTCGAAGCCCTTCCCGGTCTCGAGCATCTTCGACTTCTGCTCGAGCAGGCGGCCGACGGTCTTGTGGATATCGAAGCCCTGCGGCACGCGGATCAGGGCCTGACCCACTTCCTTCAGCGTTTCGGGCGAGATGGCCGTCTGGCCCGCCTGGTATTCCGCTCCCTCGCGCGCAAGCCCGGACCAGCGGCCATCGAGCCAGTCGGCCTTGTTCGGCTTGTATTCCTTGCCGGCCTCGAACTCTTCGTTCAGATGCGACTGGAAGGCGGCCTTCATGTCCTCGATCTCGCCCTCGGGGATCAGGCCGTCCTTCACGAGACGCTCGGTGTAAAGCTGCAGCGTGGTCTTCTGCCGCTTGATGCGGTTGTACATGAGGGGGTTGGTGAACATCGGTTCATCCCCCTCGTTGTGCCCGAAGCGGCGGTAGCAGAAGATGTCGATGACGACGTCCTTCTGGAACTTCTGCCGGAATTCGGTTGCGACCTTGGCGGCGTGCACCACGGCCTCCGGATCGTCGCCGTTCACGTGGAAGATCGGCGCTTCCACCATCAGCGCGATGTCGGTCGGATAGGGCGAGGTGCGGCTGAACGACGGCGCGGTGGTAAAGCCGATCTGGTTGTTCACCACGATGTGGATCGTGCCGCCGGTGCGGTGACCCTTGATGCCCGAAAGCTGGAAGCATTCTGCCACGATGCCCTGGCCGGCAAAGGCCGCGTCGCCGTGCAGCAGAATGGACAGGACCTCGCCGCGGTCGCCGTCGTTGCGCTGGTCCTGCTTGGCGCGCGCCTTGCCCAGAACGACGGGGTTCACCGCCTCAAGGTGGCTGGGGTTCGCCGTCAGAGACAGGTGGACGGTGTTGCCGTCGAACGTCCGGTCGGACGAGGCGCCGAGGTGGTATTTCACGTCGCCCGATCCGTCCACGTCCTCGGGCTTGAAGCTGCCGCCCTGGAATTCGTTGAAGATCGCGCGGTAGGGCTTGCCCATCACGTTGGCCAGCACAGACAGGCGGCCGCGGTGCGGCATGCCGATGACGATTTCCTTCACGCCAAGCGCGCCGCCGCGCTTGATGATCTGTTCCATCGCGGGGATCAGCGCCTCGCCGCCGTCAAGGCCGAAGCGCTTGGTGCCCATGTATTTGACGTGCAGGAACTTCTCGAAGCCCTCGGCCTCGACCAGCTTGTTGAGGATCGCGCGGCGCCCTTCGCGGGTGAAGGTGATTTCCTTGCCGTAGCCCTCGATCCGTTCCTTGAGCCAGCTTGCCTGCTCGGGGTCGGAGATGTGCATGTATTGCAGCGCGAAGGTGCCGCAGTAGGTGCGCTTCACGATCTCGACGATCTGCCGCATCGAGGCCATCTGCAGGCCCAGAACGTTGTCGATGAAGATCGGGCGGTCCATGTCGGCTTCGGCGAAGCCGTAGGATTTCGGATCAAGCTCGGGGTGATGCCCCGCCTCCGCCAGCCGCAGCGGATCGAGATCGGCGGCAAGGTGGCCGCGGATACGGTAGGCGCGGATCAGCATCAGCGCGCGGATCGAGTCGAGCACGGCGCGCTGCACCTGCGCATCGGTCAGCGAGACACCCTTTTCGGCGGCCTTGGCGGTGATCTTCTGCCCCGCCGCCTTCGCGTCCTTTACGGCCGTCGGCCATTCTCCGGTCAGGGCTGCGGTCAGATCGTCGGCCGGAACCGGCGGCCAGTCGTTGCGCGCCCAGCTCGGGCCGGCTGCCTGGCGGCGGGCCTCAAGCTCGCTGTCGCCAAGGGCGGCGAAGAACTCGGCCCATTGCGCATCGACGCTGGCGGGGTCCGAGGCATAGCGCGCGGCGAGTTGGTCGATATAGTCCGCATTGGCCCCTTGCAGGAAGGAAGAGGCGTGGAACGCGTCGTTGGGGGATTGATCCGTCATGGCATCACCTGAGCCTGAAAGGCCTGCGCCGGACGACCCGGCGCAGGCGGGTTCGCTTACTTGCCGATCGCCTGCATCACGGCCTGGCCCAGCGTTGCCGGGCTGTCGGCCACGACGATCCCGGCCGAGCGCATCGCCTCGATCTTCGACTCGGCGTCGCCCTTGCCACCCGCGACGATGGCGCCGGCATGGCCCATCCGGCGGCCCTTCGGCGCCGTGCGGCCAGCGATGAAGCCCGCGCAGGGCTTGGCCCGGCCGCGTTTCGCTTCGTCCTTGAGGAACTGCGCGGCTTCTTCCTCGGCCGAGCCGCCGATCTCGCCGATCATGATGAGCGAGGTGGTTTCCGGGTCGGCCAGGAACATCTCGAGCACGTCGATATGTTCGGTGCCCTTGATCGGGTCGCCGCCGATGCCCACTGCGCTGGACTGGCCAAGGCCAAGGTCGGTCGTCTGTTTCACGGCCTCATAGGTAAGCGTGCCCGAGCGGCTCACAACCCCGACGCTGCCGCGCTTGTGGATATGGCCCGGCATGATGCCGATCTTGCAGGCGCCGGGCGTGATGACGCCGGGGCAGTTCGGCCCGATCAGCCGCGACTTCGACCCGTCCAGCGCGCGCTTCACCTTCATCATGTCGAGGACCGGGATCCCTTCGGTGATGCAGACGATCAGCTCCATCTCGGCGTCGATCGCCTCGAGGATCGAGTCGGCCGCATAGGGCGGGGGCACGTAGATCACGCTGGCGTTGGCTTCGGTCATCGCCTTGGCCTCGTGGACCGAGTTGAAGACCGGAAGGCCAAGATGCTCGGTGCCGCCCTTGCCCGGCGTCACGCCGCCGACCATCTTGGTGCCGTAGGCGATGGCCTGTTCCGAATGGAAGGTGCCCTGGCTGCCGGTGAAGCCCTGGCAGATCACGCGGGTGTTTTCGTTGACGAGAATGGCCATGTGATTACCCCTTCACCGCTTTGACGATCTTTTCTGCGGCATCCGACAGATTGTCCGCGGCGATCACGTTCAGGCCGGAGTTCTGGATGATTTCCTTGCCCAGTTCGACGTTCGTGCCTTCAAGGCGCACGACCAGCGGCACTTGCAGGCCAACCTCCTTCACCGCGGCGATCACGCCTTCGGCGATGATGTCGCAGCGCATGATGCCGCCGAAGATGTTCACGAGGATGCCTTTGACGTTCTTGTCCGAGGTGATGATCTTGAACGCCTCGGTCACCTTCTCCTTCGTGGCGCCGCCGCCGACGTCGAGGAAGTTCGCAGGCTCCGCGCCGTAAAGCTTGATGATGTCCATCGTGGCCATCGCAAGGCCCGCGCCGTTCACCATGCAGCCGATCTCGCCGTCGAGGGCGATGTAGTTCAGGTCGAACTTGGAAGCGGCGAGTTCCTTCGGGTCTTCCTCGGTCTCGTCGCGCAGCGCGAGGATGTCGGCGTGGCGGAACAGCGCGTTGTTGTCGAAGCCGACCTTGGCGTCGAGGCACTTCAGATCGCCGTTCGGCATCAGGATCAGAGGGTTGATCTCGACCATCTCGGCGTCTTTCTCGACGAACATGGTGTAGAGCTTTTGCAGCAGGTCCACGCATTTGCCGACGGTCTTGCCGGTCAGGCCAAGCGCGAAGGCCACGCGGCGGCCGTGGAAGCCCTGATAGCCGGTGGCCGGGTCGATCGAGAAGGACAGGATCTTCTCGGGCGTCTTGGCGGCGACCTCTTCGATGTCCATCCCGCCTTCGGTCGAGCAGACCACGCTGATGCGGCTGGTCTTGCGGTCGATCAGCAGGGCAAGGTAGAATTCTTTCTCGATGTCCGAGCCGTCTTCGATGTAGATGCGGTTCACCTGCTTGCCGGCGGGGCCGGTCTGGTGGGTGACGAGCGTGCGGCCCAGCATCTGGTGCGCCATCTCGGTCGCTTCTTCCACCGAACGGGCAAGGCGGACGCCGCCCTTTTCGCCGGCCTCGGGCTCCTTGAAGTGGCCCTTGCCGCGGCCGCCGGCGTGAATCTGGGCCTTCACCACCCAAAGCGGGCCCTCAAGGGCGCTGGCCGCCGTCTTCGCCTCGTCCGCGCGAAGGACCGCGCGGCCGTCCGACACCGGGGCGCCGTAGCTGCGCAGGAGCGCCTTCGCCTGATATTCATGGATGTTCATGAAGCTATCCCGTCTGATGAGTTTGGGCAGGCTAGTGGCACGAAATGAATAGGTTATAAACGCAATTCCGCGCGAGAGAGGGGTTTCCCGCCAAAATAGCGACTTTTGTGATCACGGCCTGAAAAAGTGTGATCACAAAGCAAAACGCCCCCGAAGGGGCGTTGATTCGTGGTAGCGGAAACAGGAGATTCCGGGGCAATCCGGCCCGCCGCGATCTGGCGCGCGGGCCGGAACCCGATCAGGCGAGCGACGGGTCGATCGCCTTGCAGGCGGCGACGAGGCCGCGCACCGCATCCACCGACTTCTTGAACATCGCGCTTTCGGCGTCGTTCAGTTCGATGTCGATGATCCGCTCGATGCCGTTGGCGCCGATCACGGTCGGGGCGCCGACGTACAGCCCGTCAAGGCCAAGCGCGCCATCCACGTAGGCCGCGCAGGGCAGCACGCGCTTCTGGTCTTTCAGATAGGCTTCCGCCATCTCGATCGCCGAAGCCGCCGGGGCGTAGAAGGCCGAGCCGGTCTTCAGCAGGCCGACGATCTCGGCGCCGCCGTCGCGGGTGCGCTGGATGATCGCGTCCAGCTTTTCCTGCGTGGTCCAGCCCATCTTGACCAGATCCGGCAGCGGGATGCCGCCAACGGTCGAGTAGCGGGCCAGCGGCACCATCGTGTCGCCGTGGCCGCCCAGCACGAAGGCGTTCACGTCGCGCATGGACACGCCGAATTCGAGGCTGAGGAAGTGACGGAAGCGGCCCGAGTCCAGCACGCCCGCCATGCCGACGACCTTGTTGTGCGGCAGGCCCGAGAATTCGCGCAGCGCCCAGACCATCGCGTCCAGCGGGTTGGTGATGCAGATCACGAAGGCGTTCGGGGCATGGGCCTTGAGGCCTTCACCGACCGATTTCATGACCTTCAGGTTGATGCCCAGCAGATCGTCACGGCTCATGCCCGGTTTGCGCGGCACGCCGGCGGTCACGATGCAGACGTCGGCGCCGGCGATGTCGGCATAGTCGTTGGTGCCCTTGAGCACTGCGTCGAAGCCTTCGATCGGGCCCGATTCAGCGATGTCGAGCGCCTTGCCCTGCGGCGTGCCTTCCGCGATGTCGAACAGGACGACGTCGCCGAGTTCCTTGATCGCGGCGAGATGGGCGAGCGTGCCGCCAATCTGCCCCGCGCCGATAAGGGCGATCTTGGGTCTTGCCATGGGATGATCTCCGGTCGGTTGATTATGCGGGTGGATGCGTAGTCCCATTGTTACTTTCGTGCAAGTGCGCCGCAGCGCGGCAGAATTTCCCCGCGCTGGCAACCTGCTGATGTTTGCGCTAAACCGTCGGCAACTCCTTGGAATCCCGGAACGCCCCCCATGCATTTCGATCTGGCCTTCTTTGCGGTGGCGATCCCCGCCGTGCTGTTCGCCGGCGTCTCGAAAGGCGGTTTCGCCGGCGGAGGTGCCTTTGCCGCGACGCCGATTCTGGCGCTTGTCATCGCGCCGGGTCATGCGGTGGGGCTGATGCTGCCGCTTCTGATGATGATGGACGTGGCCACGCTCAGACCCTACTGGGGCAAGTGGGATCGCACCGCGGCGCGCCTGCTGCTGATCGGCGCGGTGCCCGGCATCGCCCTTGGCGCGGCGATCTACAGGCTGACGAACCCGAATGTTTTCAAACTGTTGATCGGTGCGATCTCGATCGGGTTCGTGGCCTTCCAGATGGCGCGTCAAACCGGCCTCTTGCGGATCGAAGGCAAGGGGGGCGGCACGCGTGCGGGCCTGATCGCGGGGTTCGGCACGGGTTTCACAAGCTTCATCGCCAATGCGGGCAGTCCGCCCGCCGCGGTTTACATGTTGCTCAAGGGGGTGACGAAGACCCAGTATCAGGCGACGAATGTCATCGTCTTCTGGGTGGTGAACCTCATCAAGTTCATCCCCTTCCTGACCCTCGGCATCGCGACGCATGAGACGCTTCTGGCCGATCTCGTCCTTGCCCCGGTTGCGCTGATCGGGGCATGGCTGGGCGTGAGGGCGCATCACGCCGTGCCCGAGAAGGTCTTTTTTGCCTTCACCTACGTCATGCTGGTGTTGACCGGCGTGAAGCTCATTCACGACGCTTTGATCTGATCCCTGTCCTTTGGCCTGAAGGATCGTCAGTCCCGGCCGAAGGTGAAGCGCGTGACCTGCTCGTAAACCTCGCCCGGCTTGAGGGTAACCGGGGGAAAGCCGGGATGGTTCGGCGCATCCGGCCAGCGCTGCGGCTCGAGCGCGAGACCCGCGTTGCGACCGTAGGCTTGGCCCGAATGGCCGATATGGGGCGCGGTCGAAAGGCCGTGGGCGTCATAGACCTGCACCCCGGGCTCGGTCGTCTCCAGCATCATGCGCGTGCCGCTTTGCCCTGTCAGTTCGGCGGCGAAGCTCAGCGCGCGCGGGGCGGCGGCAAGGCAGAAGTTGTGGTCGAACCCCTCTGTCAGGTCCAGCACGCGGCCCTTTTGCAGATCGAAGGTGCCCGTGACGGGACGCGCTTCGCCGGTCGGCAGAAGGGCTGCATCGACGGGCAGGTAACGGTCGGCCTCCACGCGCAGGCGCTGGCCTGCGACCGTGGGTTTGCCGTCCATGTTCCAATAGCCGTGATGGGCCAGGTTCATCAGCGTCGGCGCATCGGTCGTGGCCCTCAGCGTCAGCGTCAGGGCATTGCCTTCAAGCGCATAACGCGCGCTGATCTGCCGATTGCCGGGAAAGCCGCCAAGCCCATGCGCAAGTGCAAGGCCCAGCGTCACGGCGCTGTCGTCCGCCTCGGCAATCTGCCAGACCTGCGCGTGGGGGCCTGTCGGACCGCCGTGCAGCAGGTTGGCGCCCTCGTTCGCCTCGAACACCCATTCGGTGCCGTCGATGATGGCCCGCGCGCCGCCGATGCGGTTGGCGACCGGGCCGACGATCGCACCGAAGTAGTTCATCGGCCCCTCGTAGGCCGCCAGCTGCCCGGACCCAAGCGTCAGCGGCCATGGCGTGCCGGCAAGACGCACGTCCTGAAGGATGGCGCCCAGCGTGAGCACCGAGACGGTGAGCGGGCCCGACGACAGGCGGATCGCCTGAACCTGTTCCCCTTTTGCGGTGGTCCCGAAGGTCTTGATGGTCACAGGGCACTCCAATGTACGCCGGCGGCAGGGATGGTGATGCCGTCGAACGTAACCGGGGCGGGGTTGTAGTTGAAGAGGAAGCGGTGCGTCTGCGTGCAGCGCTGGCGCAGGCCACAGGGCATCTCGGTCACGGCGATGCCAAGTTCGACGCAGGTCTTGCGCAGAAGATGCGCGAGCGCCGTCTCGTCCAGCCAGCCACCGAGATAGGTCAGACGCCCCGACCGCAGCGCCGCCGCCTCGCCTTCAAGCGTCGTAAGCGCCATGTCGGCCGTGCCCTCCAGCACCTCGTGCCAATGCCGGATCGCGCCGCCACCCTGCAGCGGGATTTCGATCCCCGGGGGCAGGCTTTCGACGCGGGCCACGGTGCAGTCGAGCCCCGGCAGGTTCGGCGGCAGCGGGACGGGCGTCGCGAAGTCAGGCGTCTTGCAATTCGTGCGCGGCCCGACGATGGCCTGCCCGCCGTGAATTTCCAGCGCCTTGAGAAGCGGCCGGGACAGCGTGGCAAGACCGGGGATCAGGACCAGCTTGTAGGCGGACAGATCGCCCGCATCGGGCGGCAGGATATCCACGTTCAGCCCAAGGCTGCGCAGCCCGCGATACCATGCCGTGACAAGGCGGAAATAGTCGAAGTCGCGCCCTTGCGGCTGCGTCTCCCAGGCCCAGGCGCTTTCATAGTCGAAGACAAGGGCGACCGGTGCGGCGCCGGTTCCGGCCTCTGGCATCTGGGCCAGTTCGCGGGCCACCTGTGCGGCTTCGCCAAGGGCGGGGGCGGCGGCGCTGTCGGGGCGCAGCAGGCCCGCGTGCATCTGTTCCTGCGCGAACGGCGCCTGCCGCCAGCGGAAGTAGCTCACGCATTCCGCACCATGGGCGAAGGCCTCCCACGCCCAGAGGCGGGGCATGCCGGGCAGGGGATCGGCGTTCCACGGCGCCCAGTTCACCGGGCCGGGCTGCTGTTCCATGATCCACCAGCGGCCGCGCCCGACGGCGCGGTAAAGATCGTGGTGAAAGGCCTGGTTGTCCGGGTCGCCCTGGCGCAGGAAATGCGCCTTGTGTTCCTCGGTCGCCTCGATCCGGTCCGACAGGAAGCCCAGCGGGTAGCTGTCCCAGCTTGCGATATCGAGGTCTGCGCCGACCTTGAAGTGATCGAAATCCGTTACCCGGCCCATGTAGTTATGCGCGATGGGCGCGTCCGAATGGGCGCGGATGATCTCTACCTGCAGCCGGTTGAAGCTTGCCACCTGATCGGACGCGAAGCGGCGGAAGTCCATCACATGGGTGGGGTTCGGCTCTGTCACCGTCAGGTTCGGCAGGCCGATCTGGTCGAAGCTGTCATACTCCATCGACCAGAACACGTTGCCCCAGGCCCGGTTGAGCGCCTGCGGCGACTGGTATTTCCGCGCAAGCCAGTCGCGGAACGCCGACAGCGCCACGGGCGAATAGCTCAGCACCGTGTCGTGGCAGGCATATTCGTTGTCCGTCTGCCACGCGCCCAGATGCGGATTGCGGCCGTAGCGTTCGGCCATGGCGGTGACGATGCGGGCGCATTCGGCGCGGTAGCCTTCGTGGCTGAAGTCGTAATGGCGGCGCGACCCGAAAGCGCGCGGGCGTCCCTCGCGGTCCACGGCGAACATGTCGGGGTGCCGCTCGGCCATCCAGCGCGGCGGCGTGGCGGTCGGGGTGCCAAGGACGACTTTCAGACCCGCCTTGCCCAGCACAGCAATCGCGCGGTCGAGCCAGCCCCAGTCGTAGGTTCCGGGCGTGGGTTCCATCCGCGACCATGCGAATTCGCCGATCCGCACGAAGGTGATGCCCGTTTCGGCCATGCGGCGGGCATCCTCGGCCCAGATCTCTTCCGGCCAGTGTTCGGGATAGTAGCAAACGCCAAGCGTGCGGGGGAGGGTCATGGGATCACCTTGTTCTCGGTCTGGCCCCGCGTGCCGGAGGGGGCCTGAAAGGTCTGTCCTGCCAGAGGATAGGCCGCGAGCGCCGCATCATCCAACCCTTCGTGCGCCGTGGTGCAGAAGAGCGTGGACATCTCGGGCCCGCCGAAGGCCGGGCAGGAGCAATGCGGGCTAGGAAAATCGATGGCACGCAGGAAGCTGCCGTCGGGCGCATAGGCCGCGACGCGGCCCGCGCCCCATTGCGCGCCCCAGAAGATGCCGCCCGCGTCGATCACGGCCCCATCGGGGTTGAGCCCCTCGGGCGCGAGGTCAAGGAAGACCTCCGGTTCGCCCTTCGGCCAGCCCGCGCCATCCAGCGCGACGCGCCAGACCTTCTGCTCTGCGGTATCGGCAAAGCGCGCCTCTCGCCCGTCGGGTGTGAACGAGATCGCGTTGGGGATGGTCAGCGGCCCGAAAAGCCGGCGCAATTCGCCCCGGAAAAAGCGCCAGATGCCGCCCGCGCCCGGCTCGGCCTTCTTGCCCATCGTGCCGATCCAGAAACCGCCTCGCGGGTCGGCCCGTCCGTCGTTCGACCGCGTGGCCGCGTTGTCGGCCTCGAGCGGCGCGACCGTCTGGTCGGTCCCCGTTTCCAGATCGAACCGGAACAGCCGGGTCTCCGACGCGATCAGCAGCGCATCGCGCGAAAGCCAGCCTGCCGCCGAGACATGTTCGGCAAAGTCCCAGTGCCGCGTCGCCCCGCCTTCGCGCGTCAGCAGCTTCTTGCCAAGGATGTCGAACCAGAAGAGCTGCCCGCGTTCGGGATGCCACAGCGCGCCTTCGCCCAGCTCGCAGGGGGTCGGGTCGAAGACGCTCATGCCGCGCCTGCTACGGCGGCGTCGTAGGCGGCGACGATGGCGCGGGCGCGGGTGGCGACCTCCTCGACCGAGAGGCCGGGGGTGTAGAGCGCGGTGCCGATGCCGAACCCGTCGGCGCCTGCCTTGATCCAGTCGGCGAAATTCTCCGGCCCCGCGCCGCCCACGGCATAGACCTGCGTGCCGCGCGGCAGGACGGCGCGGATCGCCTTCACCCCGGCCGGACCCATCAGCGAGGCGGGGAAGATCTTCAGCCCGTCCGCCCCCGCCCGCAGCGCGGCAAAGCATTCCGACGGCGTGAAGCAGCCCGGCCAGCTTTGCAGGCCTTTGGCCTTGGTCGCAGCGATCACCGCGGCATCCGTGTTGGGCGACACGATCAGGCGGCCCCCGGCGGCGGCGACCTCGCCCACCTCGTCGGCGGCCAGCACCGTGCCCGCGCCGATCAGCGCATGGGCGCCCACGGCATGGACCATCCGGGCGATGCTTTCCACCGGCTCGGGCGAGTTCAGCGGCACCTCGATCACCGTGATGCCGGCCTCGATCAGCGCCTCGGCCACGGGCACGGCTTCGGACGGGGTGATCCCGCGCAGGATGGCGATCAGCTTGCGGGTCATCGGGTGGTCTCCTGCATCAGGGCATGGGCGGCGGTCAGGCCTGCAAGCGTCATCGCATCGCCATCGGCCACGCGCGGCGCAGAGCCGGTGCGGGCCAGCGCCGCGGCATAGGCCGAGGCGATGCCCTCGGCCCCGATCACGGCGACCTCCTGCCCCAGCCAATAGGGTTTGGCGGCGGCCAACTCGGCCCCGATCAGGGCGCCCGACAGGCGCGCGCGGGCGGTGGCGGGATCGAGGCCGGACAGCAGCGCCTCGGCCCGAAGCGAGAAGAGCCGCGCGGCCAGCCGGTCGGGGCGCGACAGCGCATCGTCCAGCGCGGTGGCAAAGGCCTCGTCGTCCCAGCCCTTGCCGACGGTGTGGCGCAGGACAGAATGGTCGGCCAGCAGCGCGAACATCTCGCCCGTCATGAAGGTCTGGAAGCTGACCGCCTCGCCTGCGCTGATCCGCACCCACTTGGTGTGCGTGCCGGGCAGGCAGAGCACGCCGTCGAACTGCGGCTCACGCGAGAGAAAGCCCGCGATCTGCGTTTCTTCCCCGCGCATCACGTCGGGATGGTTGGCCTGTTTCAGGCCGGGGATCACGCGGACCGAAAGACGCGGATCGCGCACGGGCGCCGGGGTCAGGCCACCGGCTTCCAGCGGCACGCAGGGGACGGCACGATAGGCCGCCTCGACCCAGCCCTGACGGCTGCCCACCATGCCGCAGGCCAGAACCGGCGTCACCTCGCCCGTGCGCAGCCACGGCGCCACAAGCGCAAGGAGCGCCGGCTCGAACCCGTCCCGTGCAAGCGTCGCCATGCCGGCATCCGACGCCGCCGCCGCGCGCGGGGTGCCGTCCGCACCCATCGCCCAGGCGCGCAGATGCGTCGTGCCCCAGTCTACCGCGATCCAGTCGGCTGTCGTCATCCGCTCACCACCACGCCACCATCCACCACGAGGGCCTGTCCCGTCATCATCCGGCTTGCCTTCGACGCAAGGAACAGCGTCGCATCCACGATGTCGCGTTCCACCAGCGCCTCGGGCAGGCATTGCCGCGCGATATGGGCGGCCAGCCCCTCGGGCGTGACCCAGAGATCCTTCTGCCGCTGGGTCAGCACCCAGCCCGGCATCAGGGCGTTCACGCGGATGTTGTCGGGGCCCAGTTCCCGCGCAAGGCCGCGCGTCAGGCCGGTGATCCCTGCCTTGGCCGCGACATAGCCGGGGTAGCCGGCATTGCCCATCATGTAGCTGATCGAAGAGAAGTTGATGATCGCGCCCCCGCCCGCGTCCCGCATCCCCGGCGCGGCCGCCTGCGCGGTGAAGAAATGCGGGCGCAGGTTGATGGACTGGCCACGGTCCCAATCCTCCACCGTCACCTCGGCCAGCGCGTGGCGGGTGTCGTTGGCGGCGTTGTTGACCAGAACGGTGATCGGGCCATGCGCGGCGGCGGCCTCGGCCATCGCGTTTTGCAGCGCCGCGACGTCGGTGATGTCGCAGGCCATGAACAGGGGCCTGCGGCCATGTCTGGCGGCAACCTCGTCGCAGAAGCGGGTGGCGTCCGACCGCTGGACGAAGGCCACGTTCGCGCCCTGTTCGACAAAGCCTTCGGTCAGGGCCGCGCCGATGCCCGCGCCGCCCCCGGTGATGAAGACCGAGGCGCCCTTGAGGTCGTGGAAAGTCGCGTATTGGGTCATCGGCGGGTCCTTCGGGTCAATGGCTTTCGCGGGTGACAAGACGGGTGTCCTTGCCGACAAGGAAGTCGAGGTCGGCGCCGCGGTCGGCCTGCAGGACGTGATCGACGTAAAGCTTGGCATAGCCGCGGTCGTAGCGCGGCGGATCGGGCTGCCACGCGGCGCGCCGGGCCGCCAGCTCGGCCTCGTCCACCAGAAGGGTCAGTTCTCCCTTCGACGCCGACAGCCGCACACGGTCGCCGGTCTTCACCAGCGCGAGCGGCCCGCCCGCCTGCGCCTCGGGCGAGACATGCAGGACGACGGTGCCATAGGCGGTGCCCGACATGCGCCCGTCCGACACCCGGACCATGTCGCGCACGCCCTGTTGCACCAGAACCTTCGGGATCGGCATGTTGCCGACCTCCGGCATGCCGGGGTAGCCCTTCGGGCCGCAGCCCTTCAGGACCAGCACGGTATCGGGCGTCACCGGCAGGTCGTCGCGGTCGATATTGGCCTTCAGATCCTCGATATTCTCGAAGACATAAGCCGGCCCTTCGTGTTCCAGCAGCGCGTCCGTCGCGGCCGAGGGCTTCACGATGGCCCCGTCGGGGGCGAGGTTGCCGTAAAGCACACGCAGGCCCGCCGCGGGCTTCACCGGCGCGTCGAAAGCGTGGATCACGTCGCGGTTGAAGCATTCCGCGCCCTCGGCATAGGCTGCGATGTCCCGGTTGAGAACCGTGTTGGCCGCCCGCAGATGACCCTTGGCCTTCAGTTCCGCCAGCACCGCCGGAACCCCGCCCGCATAGGCGAAATCCTCCATCAGGTATTTGCCCGAGGGCATGCAGTTCACCAGAAGCGGGATATCCTTGCCAAGCTCGATGTCCCGCAGTGTCAGGTCCACCCCCACGCGGCCCGCGATGGCCAGCAGGTGGACGACGGCATTGGTGGACCCGCCCACGGCGGCATTGGTGACGATGGCATTCTCGAAGCTTTCGCGCGTGAGCACCTTCGAGAGCGTCAGGTCTTCCTCGACCATCTCGACGATGCGCTTTCCGGTCAGATGCGCCAGCGCCATGCGGCGGGCGTCCACCGCCGGCAGGGCGCCGTTGGTGGGCAGCGCGAGGCCCATCGCCTCGACAAGGCTCGACATGGTCGATGCCGTGCCCATCGTCATGCAGACGCCTGCCGACCGGCTCATGCCGCTCTCGGCCGCCATGAACTCCTGCAGGGTCATCTCGCCCGCGCGCACGGCTTCGGAGAATTTCCACACGTCGGTGCCCGAGCCGATGTCCTGCCCGCGATACTTGCCGTTCAGCATCGGCCCCGACGAGACCACGATGGTCGGCAGATCGACCGAGGCCGCGCCCATCACCTGACCGGGCGTGGTCTTGTCGCAGCCGCCCAGCAGCACGACGCCGTCGATCCCGTAGGCGCGGATGCATTCCTCGACATCCATGGCGAGCAGGTTGCGAAAGAGCATCGCGGTGGGCTTCATCTGCGTCTCGCCGAGCGAGGTCACCGGGAATTCCACCGGGAAGCCGCCCGCCTCCCAGACGCCGCGCTTGACCCCCTCGGCCAGCGTGCGCAGGCCGGAGTTGCAGGGCGTAAGCTCGCTCCAGGTGTTGCAGATGCCGATGATCGGGCGGCCGTCGAAGGCATGGTCGGGGAAGCCCTGGTTCTTCATCCAGCTACGATGGATGAAGCCGTCCTTGTCGAGCTTTCCATACCAGTTGGCAGAGCGACGCGGTTTGGTCATTTAACTTTCCAGCCTCCGGCGGGGATATTTGGGCCAAAGTGAAAGGGTGTCAGAGGCGTTCGCCGTCCAGCACCCAAAGCGTTCCGGGATAGGTCCATGGCAGGGTGAGACCCTGCGTCATCAGGGCCTGCCCGCTCAGTGTCACGGGACCGTGCCGCAGGGCAAGGGGGCCGCGCGACTGGCGGGGGATGTCTTCCGGGTTCACAAGCGTGACCCGGTAGCGCGCGTCGGGATCGAGGCCCGTCAGCCGCAAGGGGCGCGGCAGGATCTGCGCGCTGGTCGCGGCCTGACCGGCCGTCAGCGTGAAGCGGCCGCCGTCGGCTGCCAGCATCATCTCGGCAATCAGGGACGGATCGGCGCTGTCGAGGCGCAGGATCTCGGCCCCCATGCGCCAGGCGCGGCCTGCCTTCCACCAGCGGGTGACCGCCTGCAGCGTGGCGGCCTCGTCCTCGGTCAGCTCGCGCAGGTCCATCTCGAACCCCATGTGGCGCTGGGCGGCGACGCGGGCGCGCAGCGACATGGAGAGGTGACGCCCCGAGGTGTGGCAGTGGCGCGGGCCGACATGGCTGCCGGTGACTTCGGGCGGAAGGAAGAGAGCCGCGTCATGCTGGATACACAGGCGTTCCAGCGCGTCGTTGCTGTCCGACAGCCAGACGCGATGGGTCCGCGCGAGGATGCCCGCGTCGATCCGCCCGCCGCCCGAGGCGCAGCTTTCGATCTCGACCTGCGGATGGGCGGCGCGAAGGCGGTCGAGCAGGGCATAGACCCCGCGCGCCTGCGCCGCATCCACCACCGGAAGCAGGCGGTTGTGGTCCCATTTCAGGTAGTCGATCGGGTATTCCGTCAGCAGCGCCGAAAGGCGGTGGAAGAGGTGGTCGCGCACCTCCTCGCGGGCGAGGTCCAGCACCATCTGGTGGCGGCCAAGCACCTGATCGGCGGGGCCGAGCGCCCAATCGGGATGGGCGCGGTAAAGGTCGCTGTCGGGGTTGACCATCTCGGGTTCGACCCAGAGGCCGAAGGTCATGCCGATCTTGTGGACATGGGCGATCAGCGGATGCAGGCCGTCGGGCCATTTGCGCCGGTCCACCGTCCAGTCGCCAAGCGAGCTCGTGTCGTCGTCGCGGCGCCCGAACCAGCCGTCGTCCAGCACGAAGCGTTCGGCGCCAAGGGCGGCGGCACGGTCGGCGATCGCGGTCAGATCGTGCAGGCGATGGTCGAAATAGACCGCCTCCCAGCAGTTGTAATGCACCGGGCGCGGGCGGCCGGGGTCGGGAAAGCTGACGAGCGCCCGGATCAGGCGCTGGTTGGCCTGCGCGATGCCGTTCAGCCCGGTCTTCGAGAAGGCGGCATAAAGCGTCGCGGTCTCGAACCGGGTGCCCGTCCGGGTCTCGGCCCCCCAGGCGTGCCCGAACTGCACCTGCCGGCGACCGTCGGGCAATTCCTCGGCCACCATGCGATGGCCGCCCGACCAGCCGTAATGGAGCGCGTGGACCTCGCCCGCCGTGTTGGTCGCGCCGCGCGCGGGCAGGATCAGGTAGGGGGGGTGTTCGTGACCCGACCGGCCCTGCCGTGCCTCGCGCAGGCGGATGCCGGGGTGCCATGGCGTGCGGTTCAACTGAAATTCGCCGACCCAGCGGCCCGAGACGTCGATCATCTCGTCGGCCAGTTGGGGCCCGGGCAGGACCGGGGCGGCAAGCCAGTTGACCCGGATCGGGGCGTCGGAGTCGAGCATCGTGCGCAGCGCGAACTGCCCTGTGTCGCCCTCCACGCGGATCTCGTGGATCAGGCGTAGGCCCCGTGCGGTCGAGGTCAGGCGAAGGCTGCCCTCGACCGCTTCCGCCGAGGCGAAGGCGAAGCGCGGGTGGAAACTCGCGCCGTCCTCCGTGGCCAGAGCAAGGCCCGGCTGGCCCGCGAAGGCCCGCGCGGCTTCAGGGCTGAGCGAGACGGGCGCTGCCACGTCCATCATGCCGCCGGTGATGTCGCCCGCCTGTGCGGCGAAAAGGGCCGCGAGGTCCTCGTCCGCGGGGAGCCGCGCGCCCCAGTGGATGACCTGCGGCACGCCGCCATCGCTGGCCAGCGCAAGGGTCTGCGGCCCGGTGTCGAGCCGCCATGTGGTGATCATTTGACGGCTCCGAGGGTCAGACCGGCGATGAAATGGCGCTGCATCAGGAAGAACATCAGGACAGGCGGCAGGGCCGCGATGATCGACCCGGCTGAAACCAGCTGCCACTGCGCAACCCACTGGCCGTTCAGCGAATAGAGCCCCGCCGTGATCGGCTGCGTCCCGGCCCCGGTCGTCAGCACCATGGCCCAGAAATAGTCGTTCCAGATGAAGGTGAAGACCAGCACCGACAGCGCGGCGATCGCGGGCCGCATCAGGGGCAGGACGACATACCAGAAGATCTGGATCTCGCTCACGCCTTCGACGCGGGCGGCCTCGATCAGCTCGTTCGGCAGGGCCTTGATGAAGTTGCGCATGAAGAGCGTGCAGAACCCGGTCTGGAACGCGATGTGAAACAGCGCGAGCCCCTCGATCGTGTTGTAAAGCCCAAGCTGCACGGTCAGGTCACGCACCGGCACCATCAGGATCTGGAAGGGCACGAAGTTGCCCGCCACGAAGATGAAGAACACCAGCAGGTTGAAGCGGAACTTGTAGATCGCCAGCGCGAAGCCCGTCATGCAGGACAGGGCCACCGCGCCGATCATCGTGGGGATTGTCACGCGGAAGCTGTTCCAGATGTATTGCGCGATGGGCGAGTTGCGGAACACGTCCACGTAGTTGACGAACGCCAGATGCGAGGGCAGGCCGAAGTAGTTGCCCTTCGCAAGGTCCGAGGCCGGTTTCAGCGAGGTCATCGCCACGCCCAGAAGCGGCAGAAGCCAGACGATCAGCGCAACCGGCAGGGCGATCTGATAGGCGATGCGGGCGGCGGGGCTGCGTTGCTGGATGGGTCTTGGGAACATGGCTCAGCGCTCCGTCTCGTCGCGATACATCTTCCAGATGAAGCCGGAGATGAAGATCATCATGATGGCGAACAGCACGACGGCGATGGCCGCGCCATAGCCCATGCGGTAGCCGTATTCGCTCAGCGCCTGCTCGAACATGTAGTAGGACAGCACGCGCGTCGCGCCGTAGGGCCCGCCCTGCGTCATGATCGACACGAGGTCGAAGGACCGCAGCGCGCCGATCACCGTCACGACGACGGCGATGAAGGTGGCCGGGCGAAGCTGCGGCAGGATCACATACCACAGCATGCGCCAGCCCTTGGCGCCGTCGAGCCGGGCGGCCTCGACCTGATCGGGGGCGACGTTGTTCAGGCCCGTAAGGTACAGGATCATGCAATAGGCGATCTGCGGCCAGAGGCCTGCAAAGATGATGCCGTAGGTCGCGTAATTCTCATCGGCGAGGATCGCCACGCCGTGGCCCGTCAGCATCTTCGTCAGCTTGAACAGCAGCCCGAAATCCGGCGCGTAGAACCAGGTGAAGATCAGCCCCACCACGACCTGAGAGATCACGAAGGGGAAGAAGAACAGCGACTTGTAGATGCGGATGCCGCGCACGGTCTGGTTCAGGAAGATCGCGATGAACAGCCCCGCCGGCACGGCAAGCATGTAAAGCACAAGCCACAGGACGTTGTTCTTCAGCGAGACGACGAAGGCCGGATCGGACCACAGTTCGGCGTAGTTGCCGAGGCCCGCCCATTTCATCGCGCCCATGCCGTCCCAATGGTAAAGCGAGATCGACATCGACCGGAAGATCGGGATCACGACATAGATCAGGAACATCAGCGCGCCGGGACCGACGAAGATCAGGGGCGCGAAGCGGCGCTGGTTGCGGCGCCAGTAGCCGTGCGACCGCGGGGCGCCACGGCCGACCGCTGCGGTCGGGGACGCGGAAGAGGACAGGGGCGAGGACATGGGGCCTCCTTGCCGACGGGGAAGGAAAAGCCCCCCTCCGCCAAGGCGGAAGGGGGCGGGATCAGTCGGGCGTCAGTGGTAGATGCGCTCGCGCGCCGCTTCCAGCCGCTTCAGGATCGCATCCACACGCTCGGGGTGCGCCATGAATTCCTGGAAGCCTTCCATGCCGACCTTGGCCATCTGGGCCGGGGCGTCACGGTCGAAGAACTGCGCCAGACCATGGGCCGAAGACAGCATCTTGAAGCCTTCCTGCAGGAAGGGGTCGTTGCCCACGGTCGATTGGTTGTTCACCGGAAGCTGGCCAAGGATGTCGTTGATCTTGGTCTGCTCGGGCGCGGAGGCGAGGAAGGCAAGGAACTTCTTGGCTTCGGCCACGTTCTTGGCCTTCGCCGGGATGTGCATCGTATCCGTCGGCGCCTCTTCCGCGCGGGCGACCTTCGGGTCGATCGTCGGGAAGGGGAAGAAGCCGAGGCTCGATTCCTTCATGCCGCCCTGCTTGAAGGTGGCCACCGCGAAGTTGCCCATCAGGTAGGTCGCGGCCTTGCCCTGCACCAGAAGCGGAGCGGCGTCCTGCCAGTCAAGCGCGGCCGCGTTCTTCGTCACATAGCCCGGCTTGATCAGCTGCGCCCAGTTGTCGAAGACCTTCTTCACGCGCGGATCGGTCCACTTCACCTTGCCCGCGGTCAGGTCCATGTGGAACTGATAGCCGTTGGTGCGCAGGTCGAGGTAGTCGAACCAGCCCGCCGACGGCCAGAGCGCCTTGGTGCCGGTCGTCGTGCAATCCACGCCAGCCGCCTTGAACTTGGCGCAGCCCGCGAGGAATTCATCCCAGGTCTTGGGAACCGAGACGCCGTATTTCTTGTAGACGTCCTTGTTGTAGTAGATGCCCCACTGGTAATAGGTGTAGGGGATGCCCCACTGCTTGCCGTCGATCGTCATGGACGGCATGGCCGAGGCAAGGGTCTTGTCCAGCCCGTTCTGCTTCCAGACATCCGACACATCGAGGAACTGGCCGGCCTTCACAAAGGGCGCCATCCGGTTGCCGGCATACCAGTTCACCAGGTCCGGCGCGTCGGCCGACAGGAAGTTCCGGATCGCCGTCTTGTAGCCTTCATGGTCGAAGACGTTCCAGGTCACCTTGATGTCCGGGTTGGCCTTCTCGAAGTCGTTGATGAGCGTCTGGAACGCTTTCTTCGGTGCCGGGTCCGAGGTGTCGGTGTTGATGACAAGCGTTCCGGCATGTGCCGCAAGGCTCGTGATCGTGCTGATCGCGAGCGCCCCAAGGACGCTGCGTTTCAATTGGACCATGGTTTCCTCCCTAGCTGGTTCCAATATGTGAAACTTGGTTTTGATTATTGAAAACTATGCCGAGGCTCGTCTATGCTGTCAACCGTCTTGGCGGCCATGATGCAGCGATCGCCGGGGGGAGAGGGCCATGAACGAACTACAGTCCGCCGCGGCCAGTGGCGACGGAACGGTCGGAAAAGCCTTGGATATTCTGGACATGGTCGCGGGCCATGGCCGTCCGGTGCGCTTTTCCGAACTGCTGGCCGAGGGGCGATTTCCCAAGGCCACGCTCTACCGCCTTTTGCAGACGCTGACGAATCAGGGGATGCTGGCCTTCGATCCCGAACGCCAGAGCTATGCGCCGGGCATGCGCCTCGTGCGGCTGGCGCATTCGGCCTGGCGGCAAAGCTCGCTGGCCCCCGTCGCCCGGCCCCATCTCGATGCGCTGGCCGCCGAGGTGGGCGAGACGATCCACCTCGCACAGCTCGATACGGGCCAGGTGCTTTACGTGGACAAGCGCAACGCACGTCAGCCGGTCGAGATGTTCAGCCAGGCGGGCAAGGTGGGCCCGGCCTATTGCACGGGTGTCGGCAAGGCGATGATGGCCTTTCTGGATGCCGCCGAGCTTGAGGGCGTCGTGCAGCGGCAATCCTTCCACCGCTTCACCGAACACACCCTTGCCAGTCCCGAGGCGCTGAAGGCGGAACTCGCCGCGATCCGCGCGCGCGGCTACGCCTTTGACCGCGAAGAGCACGAACCGGGCATCATCTGCGTGGCGCTTCCCATCCTGTCGCGGGGCGACCGGGTGATCGGGGCGCTGTCGGTGACCTCCACCAAGGAACGCACGACACTGGCCGCGCTCGAGGCGCTGGTGCCGAAGATCAGGGAAACGGCGGCCCGCATCGCCGCCGAGGCGGAAAGCTGGCGCTTTCCGGAACAGGACAACAGGGGAGGGCGCTCATGTCTGGCGTGAAGCTCAAGAAGGTCATCAAGCAATACGGTCAGGCGCAGGTGATCCATGGCGTCGATCTGGACGTCTCGGACGGCGAGTTCTGCGTCTTCGTCGGCCCGTCGGGCTGCGGCAAGTCCACCCTCTTGCGGATGATCGCGGGGCTGGAGGAAACGACCGGCGGCGCGATCGAGATCGGCGCCCGCGACGTGACGCAGATCGACCCGTCCGAACGGGGCGTGGCGATGGTGTTCCAGACCTATGCGCTTTACCCCCACATGACGGTGGAAGAGAACATGGGCTTCGGTCTCAAGATGAACGGCGTGCCCAAGGCCGAGATCGCACAGAAGGTCGCGCAGGCCGCCGGCATCCTGCGGCTCGAGGACTTCCTCAAGCGCAAGCCCAAGGCCCTGTCGGGCGGCCAGCGCCAGCGCGTCGCCATCGGTCGTGCCATCGTGCGCGGCCCCGAGGTCTTCCTGTTCGACGAGCCGCTGTCGAACCTCGATGCCGAACTCCGGGTCGAGATGCGGGTGGAAATCGCCCGCCTTCACAAGGAGATCGGCGCGACGATGATCTACGTCACCCACGATCAGGTCGAGGCGATGACGCTCGCTGACAAGATCGTGGTGCTGCGCGCGGGCAAGATCGAACAGGTCGGCGCGCCGCTCGATCTTTACAAGAACCCCGACAACAAGTTCGTGGCAGGCTTCATCGGCTCGCCCGCGATGAACTTCCTTTCGGCGACGGTCGATGGCGGCAAGGTGCGCGTTCCCGGTCTGGGCGACGCGCATCTCGACCTGCCGGTCTCGCTGCCGGGCGAGGGGAGCAAGGTCACGCTGGGCCTGCGCCCGCAGCACCTCTCGCTCGATCCGAACGGCGCCACCCACCGCGTCGAGATGGCCGAGGCGCTGGGGGGGGTGTCCTACCTCTACCTCACCGGCCCGACCGGAGAGCGGATGATCGTCGAATACCGCGATGACGTGAAGCTGCCCACGGGCACGCAGGTCGGCCTGACCTTCCCGATCGAGGCAGCGATGCTCTTCGACACAAGAACGGACCAGCGCATCCGTTAAGGCTTGGGGCCCGCGATGCAGTCGCTGATCGTCTTGGCGAGGTCGGTCAGCAGCTTGCCGTAGAAATCCGCCGTCGGCGGCTCGGTCAGCATGACGCCCGCCGGGTCCTGCGGCGCGCCGATGCGGGTGCCGGTGCCGGCGGTGACCACGTTGATGTAGCGCGGATCGCGGCCAGCCTCGGGGAAGACGCAGACCGCCCCGCCGCCGACCAGGGTCTGGCGCAGTTCGGCCAGCCGCCCGGCGCTGGGCTTGGCCGCATCGCCCAGTTCGATATTGGCGATGATGTTCAGCCCGTAGTGGGCGGCGAAATAACCCATGGCGTCGTGAAACTCGACGATCGGCTTGCCGCGGGCGGGCGCCAGTTCCTTCGTCAGTTGCGCGTCCAGCGTCTTCAGCGCGTCTTCGGCCTGCGCGGCATTGGCGGCATAGGTCGTGGCATGGTCCGGGTCGAGCTTCGACAGCGTGGTGGCAATCGTTCCCAGCCAAGCCTGGGCGTTCGTCGGGTCAAGCCAGGCATGGGGGTCGATGGTCTGGCCGTCGCTGAAGGTGCGCGTCTTGCCGCCACCCTCGTCCAGAAGCGGCACGGACAGTGCCTTCACCCCAAGCGCCTTGATTGCGCTGTCAAGCGCGGGCATCAGTTCCGGCCCATCCCAGAAGATCACGTCCGCCTTGGCCAGCGCCCCGGCCTGGCTGGGCTTGAGCGTGAAACTGTGGGGGTCCGATCCGGGCTGCGACAGCATCTCGGGTGTGCCAAGATCGCCCATCACCTGCATCACCAGAGACTGGATCGGGGCGAAATCGGTCACCACCTTCGGAACCGCCGCAGGGGCGGGCCGTGCGGCGGCAAGGGCCAGGGCAAGGACGATCAAAGAGCGCATCGTTACTCCGGGGTTGAAGACGGCGATCACCCTATCTATGTTCAGACGCAGAGTGTCAAGAAATGTAATATCATAACGCACAGCCCCTTGATGACAGACGCACCTCAGCAGGCCTTTACCGATCACGATCACGACCGCTGCGCGGACGAGGTTCTGTCGCGTGCCGAGGCCGTCAGCGTGGGGCGCGGGCTTCGCCTGACGCCGGTGCGCCGCCGCACGCTCGAGATCCTGCTCGAGTCACATCGGGCGATGGGGGCCTATGACGTGCTCGACCGGCTTGCGGCAGAGGGCTTCGGCAAGCAGCCCCCCGTGGCCTATCGCGCGCTGGATTTCCTTGTCGAACAGGGTTTCGCCCACCGGATCAACCGGCTCAACGCCTTTACCGCCTGCGTCCATCCCGGCGAGGATCACGCGGCGGCCTTCCTCATCTGCCGCGAATGCAGCGCCGTGGCCGAAGCGCCCGCCGCCCGCGTTCGCGCAGCGCTCGATGCTTGTGGGGCCGAGATCGGCTTTACCGTGGAACGCGCCACGGTCGAGGCACTGGGCCTTTGCCCCGCCTGCAAGGGGGCAGCATGAGCCTTCTGTCTGCCGATGACGTCGCCGTGCGCTTTGGGGGCGCGACGGTGCTGGACGGGGTCAGCCTCTCGATCGAGGCGGGCGAGATCGTGACCGTGATCGGCCCCAACGGATCGGGCAAATCGACGCTGATGCGCGCGCTTCTTGGCATCGTGCCGGTCAATCGCGGCCGGGTCGTGCACAGTCCGGGACTGCGGATCGGCTATGTCCCCCAGAGGCTTGCCATCGACCGCGGATTGCCGATGCCGGTCGGCCGGTTCCTGTCGCTGCCGCGCCGCCATTCCGCCGCCAAGGCCGCCGCCGCGCTGGCCCGCGTGGGCATGGCGGGCCTCGAGAAACGCGCGATGTCCGACCTTTCGGGCGGCCAGTTCCAGCGCGTTCTGCTGGCGCGGGCACTGCTTATGCAACCGCAGATCCTGATCCTTGACGAGCCGACACAGGGCCTCGATCAACCGGGAGAGGCCGCGTTCTACCGCCTGATCGACGAGGTGCGCAAGGAAACCGGATGCGCCGTGCTGATGGTCAGCCACGATCTGCACGTCGTCATGGCGGCGTCCGACCGGGTGATCTGTCTCAACGGCCACATCTGCTGCGAAGGTGCCCCCCATGTCGTGTCGAACGCGCCGGAATACCGTGCGCTCTTCGGCCTTGGCACGCAGGGGGCGCTGGCGCTGTATCAGCACCGGCACGACCACGATCACGACCATGACCACGGCCATGGCCACGATCACGCCCATCCCCATCACATCCACGAGACGCCCGATGCTTGACGATTTCATGATCCGCGCCGCTCTGGCCGGCATCGGTCTTGCGCTGGCGGCGGGGCCGCTGGGCTGCTTTGTCGTCTGGCGTCGCATGGCCTTCTTCGGCGACGCGACCGCCCATGCCGCGATCCTTGGCGTGGCGCTTGCGCTGGCGTTCTCGACCTCGATCTTCCTTGGCACGCTGGCCGCGGCCCTGGTCATGGCGCTGACCGTCTCGACGCTGGCGGGGCGGGGTTGGGCAGTGGACACCACGCTTGGGGTGCTGGCGCATTCCGCGCTGGCCTTCGGCCTGATCGCGATCAGCTTCGTGCAGGGGGTGCGCGTCGATCTGGAATCCTATCTGTTCGGTGACATCCTCGCCGTGAACCTTACTGACCTTGCCGTGATCTGGTCCGGGGCGCTCGTGGTGCTGGCGCTCATCGGCTGGCGCTGGTCGGGGCTGCTGACCGCGACGCTGAGCGAGGACCTCGCGCAGGCTTCGGGGGTCCGCCCGGGGCGCGAGCGGATGGTGCTGACGCTGGCGCTGGCCGTGGTGGTGGCGGTCGCGATCAAGGTCGTGGGGGCGCTTCTGATCGCGGCGATGCTCATCATCCCCGCCGCCGCCGCCCGCGGCTTTGCCCGCACGCCCGAGGCGATGGCTTTGGGCGCGATCGCCGCCGGGGCGCTATCGGCCATCGGGGGGCTTCAAGCCTCGCTGCATTTCGACACGCCCGCAGGCCCGTCCATCGTCGCGGCGGCCGCGATCCTCTTCGCGCTGTCGGTGACGCTCAGCGCCCTGCGTGGCCGGGCCTGACCCTACCGCCCGACGCTGATATATCCCGCGAACCCCGCCCTTTCGGCGTCCTGAGCCCCGTAGATGTTGCGCAGGTCAGCCATCACCGGCGTCGCCATCGTCTTCGCGATCCGCTTCAGGTCCAGCGCCCGGAACTCGTTCCATTCCGTCAGGATCACCAGCGCATCCGCGCCCTGCGCCGCCTGATAGGCATCCTCCAGCCAGGTGACACCCGGCAAGAGCGCCTCGCCTTCCTTCCGGCCCTGCGGATCGACGACGCGCACCTTCGCCCCACCGCCGACCAGCGCCGGGACGATGGTCAGCGACGGCGCCTCGCGCATGTCATCGGTGTTGGGCTTGAACGTCACCCCCAGCACGGCGACGGTCTTCCCGTTCACCGATCCGCCGCAGAGGTCCACGATCCGGTCGATCATCCGCCGCTTGATCTCGTCGTTCACCGCGATCACGGTTTCCACGATCTGCATCGGCATCGCATGATCCTGCCCGATCCGCGCCAGCGCCCGCGTGTCCTTGGGGAAGCACGAGCCACCATAGCCCGGCCCGGCATGCAGGAACTTGTTCCCGATCCGGCCATCAAGGCCCATGCCACGCGCCACCGCCTTCACATCCGCGCCCACCCGCTCGCAAAGCGCCGCGATCTCGTTGATGAAGGTGATCTTCGTCGCAAGGAAGGCGTTGGCCGCATACTTGATCATCTCCGCCGACTCGAGGTCGGTATAGACGATCGGGAATTCGCGCAGGAAAAGCGGCCGGTAGATGTCGGCCATCACGGCCCGGGCACGCTCGCTTTCCACCCCCACCACGACCCGGTCGGGCCGCATGAAGTCGTCGATCGCCGCCCCTTCGCGCAGGAACTCGGGGTTGGAGGCGACGTCGAAGTCCGCCTCCGGCCGGGCCGCGCGGATCACCTCCGCCACCCGGGCGTTGGTGCCCACGGGCACGGTCGATTTCGTCACCACCACCGCGTAACCGGTCAGCGCATTGCCGATCTCTTCCGCCGCGGCCATCACATAGGTCAGGTCGGCGTGCCCGTCGCCGCGTCGCGTGGGCGTGCCGACCGCGATGAAGACCGCCTCCGCCCCATCGACCGCTGCCGCCAGATCGCCGGTGAAGGCCAGCCGTCCGGCCTCGACGTTCTTTGCCATCAGCGCCTGAAGGCCCGGCTCGTAGATCGGCACCTCGCCGCGCGTCAGCATCTCGATCTTGCGCGGGTCCTTGTCCACGCAGACCACCTCGTGCCCGAAGTCCGAGAAGCACACTCCCGAGACAAGGCCCACGTAGCCCGTGCCGATCATCGCGATTTTCATGGCCTGCCCTCGTTACCTTTTGATATCCGGATGCGCGATTGGCGATAAGCTGTCAACGTATGCGCAAGCGGCGATGCCTGCCGTGCCGCCCGACTGTTGCCGCCCTACCCACGAGGCCAAGATGCGACCCCGCCTGTCCCTTGCCGTCCTTCTCCTCCTCGCGCTTCGTGCCTTGCCCGCCACGGCCTGCACGATGGCCCCGGTTCCCGGCGAGGCGCAGCCCCTGCCCAACGGGGCGGGCGTCGATGGCGCGCGGCTCGATGCCGCGATCCGGGCGCGCGTGAACCTTGCACGCTGCCGCGCGGGCCTCGGGGCGCTGGCCCCGTCGTCGAGGCTGCAGCACATCGCCGAGGCGCAGGGCCGCTGGATGGCAGAGCGTCGCGACCTCACCCACGATGGCGGGCCGCAGGGCCTTGCCAGCCTGACCGAGCGCCTCGCGGCCAGCGGTCTGCCCTATCGCATGGGGGCCGAGAACATCGCGACCGCCTCGCTTTATCGGGTCGATGGGATCACCGTCTATACCGGGGCCAAACCCTGCCAGTTCCGCGACGCAAACCGCCGCCCGATCCCGGTGCAAAGCTATGCGAGCCTCGCGGATGAAGTCGTCGCCCATTGGCTCGCCTCGCCGCCGCACCGGCAGAACATCCTGACCCCCGGCCTGCGCTGGACCGGCGCCGGGGCCGGGTTCGACCGCGGCGGCGCGATGTGCGGGACCTTCTACGTCGCGCAGGATTTCGCGGGCTGAGCCCTCAGACCCCGTAGAACCGCCGATACCAGTCCACGAAGCGCTTCACCCCGTCGCGGATATCCGTGCGCGGCAACGGCCCGATCAGCCGCTCCATCAGCGCGGTCGAGGCCCAGGTGGCCGGCACATCCCCCGCCTGCATCGGCAGAAAGCGCCGCTCCGCCGGCTGGCCCACCGCAGCCTCCACCGCCTCGACGAAATCCATCAGCTTCACCGGCGCGCCATTGCCGATATTGACCACCCGCCAGGGCGCGACCGGCGACAGGCTGTCGCCCTCGACCGCCTCGCCCGCCACCGGGGCCGCGTCGATCAGACGGCGGATCCCCTCCACCAGATCGTCGATATAGGTGAAATCCCGCATCATCTGGCCGTGGTTGTAGATCTCGATCGGCTCGCCCTTCAGGATCGCCTTCGTGAACTTGAACAGCGCCATGTCCGGCCGCCCCCAGGGCCCATAGACCGTGAAGAAGCGGAACATCGTCGTCGGCAAGCCGTAAAGATGGGCATAGGAATGCGCCATCGCCTCGCCCGCCTTCTTGGTGGCGGCATAGAAGGACATCTGGCTGTCGGCCTTGTCCGTCTCGGCATAGGGCATCTGGGTATTCGCGCCATAGACCGACGAGGTCGAGGCGATCAGCAGATGCGCGGGCGGCACGGCACGCGCGGCCTCCAGCACCTCGAAGGTGCCGATCAGGTTCGCCTCGACGTAGGACCGCGGCGCCTCGATCGAATAGCGCACCCCGGCCTGGGCCGCGAGATGGACGATCACCTCCGGCCGATGCGCGGCCACCAGTCCCGCGACAAGGCCCGGGGTCTCCAGCAATCCCTCGACGGCGGTGAAGCCTGCGGATTGCGACAGCATCTCATGGCGCCGCCGCTTCAGCGCAACGTCGTAATAGGCCGTCATCCCGTCAAGGCCCACGACCCGAAACCCATCCGCCAGAAGCCGCTGGCACAGGTGAAACCCGATGAACCCGGCCGAGCCGGTAACAAGGGCGGTGCGCATCACGATCCTCCTGCCATCCGCCGCGACCATAGGCGGCACGATGGATCAGGAAAAGGCGCCCTGTCATTTTCTGTCTGCAAATATCCCGGGGTGCGGGGCAGAGCCCCGCTCCGCCATCGTCCTCAGAACCGCGTCGGCAGAACCGCCTCGAACCCCTCCAGCGGCGCGCCGGCGATCCATCCTTCGATCAGCGCCGCCGTCATCGGCGCCAGCGTCAGCCCGATATGCCCATGCCCGAAGGCCAGCAGGACCTCCGCCCCGCCCCGAGACGGCCCGATGACCGGGAGCGAATCCGGGATCGACGGGCGGAACCCCATCCACTCCCGAGCCGGCGCAGGCAGGTCGGGGAAAATCGCCCGCGCGCCCTCGGCCAGCCGCGCCAGCCGATGCGGCGAGGGGGGCGCCGTCAGACCGCCAAGCTCCACCGTGCCGGCCACGCGCAACCGCCCCTCCATCGGGCAGAAGTAGAAGCCGCGTGCGGTGGGGCAGGTGGGGCGGTTCACCAGCGGCTCCGTCCTCTCGTATTCGAGGTGATAGCCGCGCTCGGTCTCCAGCGGCACGCGGTCCCCCGCGGCCCGGGCCAAGGCGCGCGAATGCGCGCCCGCGGCGATGACGGCGTGGCGGGCCCGGATCGTGACCGGGGCCGAGCCTGCGCCTGCCGTCAATTCCACGCCTCTTCCCGTCCGTTTCAGCCCCCGCACAGGGGCGCGCAGGATCGTGACGCCGGCCATGCCCGCCGCCTCTGCCAGACGGGCGACCATCTTCCCCGGATCGGTCACGAAACAGGTGTTGGGGAAGAAGGCGGCCCCGCCCTCGGGCGGTGGCAGGCGCGGCTCCAGTTGTCCGACCTCTGCCGGCGCGATCATCTCGACCGTCACGCCAAGCCCGCGGCGAACCGTCATTTCCGCCGTCGCACGACGAAAGGCGTCCGGCGTGTCGTAAAGATACAGCGATCCCGTCCGACGCAGCATCCCGCCGCCGCCGATCTCATCCGCCAGATCGCGCCAGCGGGGGGCCGCATCCGCGACAAGCCGGGCCAGCGCCCGGGCATTGCGCATCGCCGGCCCCGGCAGCGACTGGCGCAGGAAGCGCAGCAGCCACGGCGCCAGCGTCGGCAGGGCCGCCTTGCGGATCGCGAGCGGCGAGTTCCGGTCGAACAGGAGCGAGGGCAGGCTTTTGAGCACATCCGGCGTGCCGACCGGCATCACCGCATAGTCGGCAATCGTGCCCGCATTGCCATAGGAGGCGCCGGAGCCGGGCGGCTCGGGGTCGATCACCACCACCTCTCGCCCCGCAAGCGCCAGCCGATGGGCGATGGCAAGGCCCACGACGCCCGCGCCGATCACCGCGATCTCGGTGGAATCTCCGCTCATCCCTCGCGTCCTACATGCAGGCGTCGAAAAGTGCGCGTGTGTTCTCGCGGGTCATCTTGACGGGGTTGCCGCCGCAGGAGGGGTCTTCCAGCGCCATGTCGGTGAGCTCGTCGAGGCGGGCGTATTCGACGCCCATGGCCGACAGGTTGGGCGGGATGGCGAGGGTCGCGCGGAGTTCCAGCACCG
>JAGWVA010000100.1 GCA_028875855.1 Paracoccaceae bacterium | reverse complement strand
TCGGGATCAGCCCTTGGGCTGCTTGCGGGGTTGCTTGAAGAAGTCGGCGATCTGATCGGCCATCGCAGACGAGGCGAGCGGCCGGCCCAGCCGGTCCTGCGCCTCCGACAGAAGCGGCTCGGGCACGACGCCCCGACCGCGGGTGCGGATCAGCCCATCCACGAAGGCATCGTCGAATTCCGGATGGGCCTGCACGGTCAGGGCGCGGGTGTCGTAGGCCAGCGCCGCATGGGCGCAGAAGGCCGACGACCCGATCACGGTCGCCGCCTCGGGCTTGCGCGTCACCTGATCCTGATGCCAGGCGTTCATCGTGACGGTTTCGCCCCGGAAATCATAGTCCTGCGGCCCGACGCTCCAGCCGCCGGCGAATTTCTCGACCTTGCCGCCAAGCGCCTGCGCGATGATCTGGTGGCCAAAGCAGATGCCCACCAGCGGCACATGGGCGGCGTAGACGTCGCGGATGAAGGCCTCGAGCGGGGCGATGAAGGGCAGATCGTCGTAGGCGCCGTGCCGCGAGCCGGTGATCAGCCAGCCATCCGCCTGATGCACGTCCGCGGGAAAGTCGAGGTCCACCACGCGCCATGTGCGGAAGGTGAAGCCGTGGCCGGACAGAAGGCGGACGAACATGTCCGGGTAATCGCCCGATTGCGGTCGAAGCGCCTCGGGCGCCTCGCCGGTCTGAAGGATGCCGATCAGCATGGAAAGCTCATGTGGTTTGTGTAGTCAAAGCGTAATCCCGGCCGGGCGGGGCGACAAGAGGCCCCGGCCCGCGCGGTCAGACGGTGTCGAGATAGACTTCCACCTGTTCCTCGGGCGAAAGCTCGGCGATGTAGCGCTGTTCCTGCCGCTTGGTCAGCACGTAGTTGCGGATCAGTTCCGGGTGGAACAGCCGCCTCACGATCGGGCTTTGCTCGAAGGTGTCGATCGCCTCGTCCCAGGTCAGGGGCAGTTGCGGCAGGTCCAGCGCATAGGCATTGCCGGTAATCGGCGGCGGAGGCGTCATCTCGTCCTCGATCCCCATCAGCGCGGAGCCAAGGATCGCGGCCAGCATCAGGTAGGGGTTCACGTCGCCCCCCGACACCCGATGTTCGATCCGTCGCGCGGCGGTGCTGCCCGAAGGGATGCGGATCGCCGAGGTGCGGTTCTCGTAGGCCCAGCAGACGGCGTTCGGGGCATGGGCCTCGGGCACCAGCCGGTCGTAGCTGTTCAGATGCGGCGCGAAGATCAGCGTGCAGTCGTGCATCGCGGCAAGGCAGCCCGCGACAGCCTGATGCATCACCGCCGACCCCTCTGGCCCGCCGTTCGACAGCACGTTGTTGCCGAACTGGTCCAGCAGCGAGAAATGCGTGTGCAGCCCGTTGCCCGAATAATCCGGATAGGGCTTGGCCATGAAGCTTGCGGCAAAGCCGTGCCGGCGCGCGAGGCCCTTCACCAGCATCTTGAACAGCCAGGCGTCGTCGGCCGCGCGCAGCGCGTCGTCGCAATGCATCAGGTTCACCTCGAACTGGCCAAGGCCGGTTTCCGAGGTCGAGGTGTCGGCGGGAATGTCCATCGCCTCGCAGGCGTCGTAAAGATCGGTGAAGAAGGTGTCGAAGGCGTCAAGCGCCCGGATCGACAGCGCCTCGGCGGCCTTGCGCCGCTTGCCGGAGCGCGGCGAGGGCGGCACCTGAAGGGTCTTGCCGGAATCGTCGATGAGGTAGAATTCCAGTTCCATCGCAACGACCGGCGTCAGGCCGCGCGCCTTGTAGCGGTCCACGACCGCGCGCAGCACATGGCGCGGGTCGCCCTCGAAGGGGACGCCGCTCTCGCGGAACATCCAGATCGGCAAGAGCGCGGTCGGCGCCTCGAGCCAGGGCATCGGGACGAACCCGCGCTCGGTCGGTTTCAGCACCCCGTCCGCGTCGCCATGGTCGAAGACCAGCGGGCTGTCCTCGATGTCCTCGCCCCAGATGTCGAGGTTGAGGACGGAAAGGGGGAACCGCGTGCCATCCGACACGACGCGTTCGGCGAAACGGGCGGGAATGCGCTTGCCGCGGGGCTGACCGTTCAGGTCGGCCGCGGCCACGCGGATCGTGCGCACCTCGGGGTGCTTTCTGAGCCAGTTCTTCATCTCTGTCACCGGGCATGAGGGACCGGCCGCCGGAACGGCGGTCGGGTGGCGGGCGTCGTGCTGACAGAGCGCGTCCCCGTCCGGGCGGTCCCCCGTGGCCGGCGCAACAGCGGCCGGATGGCGGGGACACGGGCGGGGGCGGGCGCAGTCAAGATGTCACATCGGGGTTACCACGCCACCAGTAGGGCCGAGATTCGGGCCAAAGGCAACGAAATTCGGCAGGTCAGGGGGCAGGGGGCGTGGGCACCGCTAGATATTGTGCCGCGGAAACCGGCACGATGGCCCGGATCATCAGCGTCTCGCGGATCGCCTGAGGCAGGGCGTCCAGCGCCTCGGCCAGCGCCGCGCGCATCGCGCCGGCATCGGCGCCGGGGGCGGCGATGAAGGGCAGGCCGGGGGCGGTGTCGGTGCGCCCGATCACCGTCAGGCGGCGGGTGAGGTCCGGCTCGTGCACCGTCAGGAACCGCCAGGTGATCGCGTCGAGCGCGGCCAGATCCCCGCGCCCTTCGGCCACGGCCAGCGCGCTTGCGCGGTGCCCGCCGCTTTCCACCGCCGGCCGGAACCGGAAGCCGCGCGCTGCGGCCCAATTCTGCGGCGCCGCCCAGCCGGAATGGCTTTCGGGTTGGTTGTAGGTGAAGGGCCGCGCGGTGAACTCTTCGGGGCGCTTGTCGCCATCCTCGGGGCGCGCCACGAAGACCGAGTGATAGTGGCCCGGGGGCGTGTCCGGAAGCCCGTAGTCGGCCGCCGCGATCAGCGTGACATGGCCGTGAAGCTTCGTGCGATAGGGCATCCCGCAGGTCTGGCCCAGCACGAGGTCGGGGGACATCCAGCCCTCCCACATCCCCGTCTGCCGGTCGAGCGCATCGGGCGCCGCGATCCCGCGCGCCCAGAGCGCGTCGCGGATCGCGGCCCAGAAGGCATCGTTGGCGGCTTGAAGGGGCGCCATGTCATACATCGGAAGCGCCGCGATCATTTCTGCCGGCTCTCCACCCGCTGGCGGGCAAGGTTGCTGTCGCGGTCGTTCACGCCCAGCAGGTTCGCCAGAAGCCGCAGAAGCGAATCTTCCTCGGTGTCGCGCGTCCCGTCGGCCAGCACCACTTCCCACAGCGCCTCGATCACGCCCTCGCGGTGGTCGTAATCCACCGCATCCTTGATCGCGCGGGTAAAGCGCACGGTGTCGGGGGCCTGCGCCTCCAGTTCCTCGGCCCTGTGGCGCAACTCGATCGCATCGAAGGGCGACAGGCCATAGCGGCGCGACAGGATGCGGTCGATCCGGGTGATCTCGACATCCGAGTATTCCCCGTCAACCCGCGCGATCCGCACCAGCAGGGCGGCCAGCGCAAGACGCGCATCGGGGTCGTTCAGGCGATGGGGTTCGGGCGCAAGCAGGCTGCGCAACAGATCGGCAAACATGAAGCAGGTATAGGCATGCGCGCGTCCGGCACCAAGGGGAAAGCCGGAAAATGACGCGGAAATGACGGAGGTTTCAGCCCTCCCAGCCCTCGACGATCAGGAAATCGGCCTCGGACGCCGGCAGTCGCAGCGCCTTGGCGGCCTGATAGCCTGCGCTGGCATAGCAGGCGCGGGCGGCCTCGATCGTGGGGAACTCCACCACGACGGTGCGGCGCCGCGCGGCGCCCTCGACCACCTCCTGCGGCCCTCCGCGCACCAGAAACCGCCCGCCATGCTCCGCCAGAGGGGCGGCATTGGCGGCGCGGTAGGTCTCGTAGGCGGCGGGGTCGGCGATATCGACCTGCACGACCCAGTATCCCTTGGGCATGGTCTTTCCTCAGATCAGGGGCGTCGGGGCGGGGATCGCGATCCTGCCTTCGGACAGGCGCACGGCCGCGCCGCGAATGCGGATTTCGGTCGGGCCCGCCCCATCCGCCTCGACGGTCAGGGCGATTTCCGAGGGGCGGCCCATCTCCACCCCTTGCCGCAGGGCAAACCGGTTGGTTCCCGGAACGATCGCGCTCGCGGCGTGAAGCTGGGCCGCGAAGATGGCGCTGGCCGAACCTGTCGCGGGGTCTTCGGGAATGCCCGCGCCGGGCGAGAACATGCGGGCCTGATACCCGGCCCCGGCACCTTTGGTGTAGAGATAGGCGCTGTCCACGCCTGCCTCGCGCATCAGCGCCGACCAGTGCGGTTCCACCGGTCGGGCGCGGGCGAGCGTGCTGCGGTTGAGAAGCGGCACGTAGAGGAAGGCAGGCCCCCCCTGCCACAGCGCGGGGCGATGGCCCTCGGTCACGATCTCGGATGGCTGAAGGCCAAGCGCCGCGGCGATCAGGTCCACCGGGGCCGCGCCGGGATGGGGCACGGGCAGGATCGGGGCGGTGAATTCGGCCTCGGTCACCGGGCCCTTGCGGCTGACGGTGACGGGAACAAGGCCCGCCTCTTCCTCCAGCGTGATCCGGGCGGTGAAGTCGCCCGCCGCGGCCGCGCGTTCTGCAAGAAGGATCGCGCAGCCAACGGTCGGATGACCGGCAAAGGGGATCTCGGCCGTCGGGAAGAAGATCCGCACGCGGGCGGTATGGGCGGGATCGGCGGGGCGCTGGACGAAGATCGTCTCGGACAGGTTGAACTCGCGCGCGATGGTCTGCATCTGCGCGGTCGTCAGATCGTCCGCCCCAAGCACGACCGCCAGCGGGTTCCCGGCAAAGGGCGTGGTCGTGAAGACATCAAGCGTATGGAATTCAAGCATCTGGGCCTCCGGCGCCGATCCTACGAAGAAGCGAAGGCTCCGCAAGGAAGAAGCGATCTTTCACAGAAAAATCGTCGTCCGTCGTCGGCCGGTCAGCCGCCCCGTCAATACTTCTGCGGCACGTAAAGCTCGGGCGGCAGGACCGCGCGTTCGTAATCGGGGTTGAACACGCGGTTTGGCAGGTGGACCTCGTCGTGGGGCACGCTCTCGTAGGGGATCAGGCTCAGGAAATGGTCGATGCAGTTGAGCCGCGCGCGCTTCTTGTCGTTGCCCTCGACGATATACCATGGCGCCTCGGGGATGTTGGTGCGGGCGAACATCTCCTCCTTGGCCTTGGTATACTGCTCCCACCGGACGCGCGATTGCAGGTCCATCGGCGAGAGCTTCCATTGCTTGAGCGGATCGTGGATGCGGATGAGAAACCGCATCTGCTGTTCCTCGTCGGTGATCGAGAACCAGTATTTGATGACCCGGATGCCCGAGCGCACCAGCATGCGTTCGAATTCCGGCACGTCGTGGAAGAACTGCTCCACCTCGTCGTCCGAGGCAAAGCCCATCACCCGTTCGACGCCCGCGCGGTTATACCACGAGCGGTCGAACAGCACGATCTCGCCCCCCGCGGGCAGATGGGGGACGTAGCGCTGGAAATACCACTGGCTCTTTTCGCGGTCCGATGGCGCGGGCAGCGCCACCGTGCGCACGACCCGCGGATTGAGGCGCTGCGTGATCCGTTTGATGACGCCGCCCTTGCCCGCGCTGTCGCGCCCCTCGAAGATCACGACAACCTTCTGGCGGTGATGCTGCACCCAGTCCTGAAGCTTGATCAACTCGGCCTGAAGGCCGATCAGCGCCGCGAAATAGGCGGCGCGACCGATCGTGTCGGGATGCTTCTCCTTGTAGATGCGCGCGATTTCCCGGCTGAGGACGGCGTCTTCCAGCTCCAGCTCGAAATCCTCGTCCAGTGTGTCGGCCAGTTCCGCCTGAAGCCAGTCCTGTGCGGGAGAGCGCGGATCGGTGGTCATGGGGTCGCCCCGGGATGGTTGCACGTCGCGGCCGCTTAGATCATGGCTGTGTGACGGCGATGTAACGGGGCCCGGATGCGCATCGAGACGGAACGCCTGATCCTGCGCCCCTTCGAGGCGCGTGACGCCGCGGCCTTTGCCGCGCTCAATGCCGATGCGCGGGTCAGGCGGCACTTTCCCGACGTGCTGACGGCCGAGGAGTCCGCCGAACAGATGGCCCGAATGCAGGCGCGGCAGGCGGCGGACGGCTTTGCCTTCGGCGCGGTCGAGCGGCGCGCGGATGGCGTCTTTCTCGGCATGGCAGGGCTTGCGACGATCTCGTTTCACGCCCCCGGCCTGCCGCGCGTCGAGATCGGCTGGCGCTTCGCGGCCGAGCACTGGGGGCGCGGCTACGCGACCGAGGCCGCGCGCGCCTGCCTTGGCTGGGGCTTCGCGCGGGGCATGGACCGGATCGTGGCCTTTACGGCGGTCGATAACCTTCCGTCGCAGGCGGTGATGGCGCGGGCAGGGATGGCGCGCGCGGCGCGGCTCGATTTCGACCACCCGCGCCTGCCCGAGGGGCATCGGCTGCGCCGCCACCTCGTCTGGGAGGCCGAGGCGGGACGCTGGGCCTGATCCGGCTCAGCCCTGGCTTGAAAGCCCGGTCAGTTGCAGCATGCCCCGGCGCTTGGCTTCGTAGAAGTAGCCGCGCGAATACCACATGATGGCGGTGTTCTGGTTGCCGTTCGACAGAAGCCACGCGCCGCGCAGGTATTTGACGCCGTAGGTCAGGTTGGTCTGCGCATCCAGCAGACCGCGGTCGGGACCGCGATAGCCCATCGTCCGCGCGGTCTGCGGCAGGATCTGCATGAGCCCCATGTAGGGGCCGTTGCGCGCGGCCGGGTTGTAGCTGCTTTCCCGCGACACGACGCGATGCACGAGCGAGGCGGGCACGCCGTAGGTCTTGGCCGTCTCGTCGATCATCCGGTCCAGCGCGGCCGTCTCGCCCGCCGCACGGGGGCGGGCTTCGGGCGCCGGGCTTTGACGCGGCGCGGGCGCGCAGGCGGCAAAGGCGAAAAGCGACAGAAGGGCGGCGCGGGGAATGATCGGCGGCATCAGCTGCTCCGGCAGGTCACGGTCGGGTGATAGCCGCTGATCCGCCCCGGGGGAAGCATCGCCTTCGCCGAAGGCGGCTTTTTGCCGACCCCTAACGTGCTGGAAACTGTCGGAAACGGAACAGACGGCGCGGGGGGCGGGGTCTAGGGCAGAGGGATGAGCAAACCGGACGACCGCGTTCCCCTCGGCGTCGCCTTCATGCTGGGCTTCTGCGCGATCGCCCCGCTGATCGACGTCTTCTCGAAACTTGCCTCCCAGCATGTGTCGGTGGGTGAGGTCACGCTTGCCCGTTTCGTCGTGCAGGGCGCGCTGATGGCGCCGATGGTCGTGATGGCGGGGCAGGGGTTCCGCATGGGGCGCCGGGCGTTTTGGCTGACGGTGCTCCGGGCCATCGTGTCGATCACCTCGACCTACTGCTTTGTCGCGGCGGTGCAGGTGATGCCGATTGCCGACGCGCTGGCCATTGTCTTCGTCGAGCCCTTCATCATCCTGCTGCTGGGCTGGTTCCTGTACGGCGAGCAGGTCGGTCCCCGGCGTCTTGGCGCGGCGGCGGTGGGGTTTCTGGGCTCGCTCTTCGTGATCCAGCCGAGCTTCGCCCATTTCGGGGCGGTGGCCTTCTTCCCGCTGGGCACCGCGCTGTCCTTCGCGCTCTATATCCTTGTGACGCGGCAGCTCGCGCCGCTCATGCATCCGATCGCCATGCAGTCCCATACCGCGATCGTCGCGGCGTTTCTCTGGTTCCCGGTGATGCTGATCGCGAGGCCGTTCGATGTGACCTCGCTGGCCTTCGGCTGGCCGGAGGGCTGGGTCTGGGTCTTCCTCGCGGGCGTAGGGCTGGCCGCGACGGTGTCGCACATGTCCATGAGCTTCGGGCTGCGTCTTGCGCCCGCGGCGACGCTCGCGCCGCTGCATTACCTCGAGATGGTGAGCGCCGCGACCTTCGGCTACCTTGTGTTCGGCAACTTCCCCGACGCTCTGACCTGGGTCGGCATCGGGATCATCTGCGCGTCGGGCCTCTACATCATCCACCGCGAGCGTCAGGTCGCGCGTTCGGCCAGACTGGCGCCGACGTCAGCGACTCTATTGCCGAGCGCAGCCCTGCCCGAGGAAGGATGACCAGCATTCCCGGCGCGTCGAAGGACAGGCTGACCTGACCCGCCGTCGCCTCGTTCGAGGTGCCGACGATGCCTGCCGGGCTGAAGCAAAGGCCGTCGATGGGCCAGCGCAGTCCCTCGGACCGCCCGCTGACCGGGGCCATCGGGAAGAGCGACAGCCGCGCCCGGGGCCGCATCGTCAGCGTGATCCGCGGCGGGGCGAGAAAGCAGACATCCTTGCCCGACAGCACAAGGCAGCGCCGGTCGGGGTGCCGCACGAGCGTGTTGAGCACCGCAAGCCCATGATCCATCCGCGCGCCGGAAAAGCCCACCGCCAGCACGAAGGGCGCCGCGATATGGCGCAGCGCCTTGTCGAAATCGGTCGTCTCCTGTTCGGGCACTGGGTGCAGCCGATCCGCCAGTTCCGCACGCGCGCGCGCGGAAAGGGAATCGAGATCGCCGATCACCGCCTGCGGAACCTGCCCGGCGGCCAGCGCCCGCTGC
>JAGWVA010000099.1 GCA_028875855.1 Paracoccaceae bacterium | reverse complement strand
GATATGCCCTTTTCGCGCACATCGGCTCGGGTGCTACTCAAGCGCCCACCGGACCCAGCCGGCGGTGGTCTGAAACACCGGCAGCCGAGGCCAGCTGTGGAACTGGGCCTCGGCACTCTATCCAAAGGAAAAGGCGATGATGCTGCTCATAACCGTGCGACCTGGCCCCGTCATTCATGTCTGGCAGGATGGCCGAGAGATCGCCGCCGTCCCTTTGACCCAAGTCGCAGCACTTGCCCTTGCAAGAGATCTACTAGACGAGCTGGCGCAGCACACTGTCAGCCAAGACCCACGGGCGCGGGGGTGAAGCGCATCAGCCTTTATGCTTCTCAGAGTAGCGCTGCAGTAGATGCTCACGCCGCGCCTTGAGTTCTTCAGAGGCGACCTGAAGATGATCCGCCTCAAATGCATTTCGATTGATTCTGACCAAAGATCCTTCCAGAGACCGCCATGTCGCTCGTTCTAAGGCGGCCCCGATGTCTTTGGTCTCTAAGATTACTTTCTCTAGGCCTTTAATCACTTCATCCAGGGTTCGGATGTCAGCCTCGACCTCAGCCAAAAGATCCTCATCAGAAGAGAACTGGCGAACCAAGCGTTGCCATCGGACTCGCTCATGTCTTAACCGCATTTGCGCCAATTTCAGGGTGCCTTCGACGCGGTTTAGTTCGAGCAACGTAAGCCGGCGCCGATCCCTAGCATCTACCACAAATGTGCGCCAAAGGCTGATGGTGGAGAGAGTGAAAGCGCCAATGGAAACCCAGCTCTGCCATCCGCCAGATGTCATTTTCTGAGCCTTACCCCTGCGCCGCCGCCATTCTCGGGAATGAACTCAACGCCGCCGATCTCGATCGCGGTGCGGATGGCGTCCACCGTAGAGGCGCGACCGTTCAGGTCGCCGTCTTCCGTCTCAAGGCGCTTGATCGTCGCCAGGGAGATGCCCGACGCCGCGGCGAGATCGGCTTGCGACCAAGACAGGAGCGCGCGAGCTGCCTTCAACTGCCGAATTGATACTTTTAGTATTGACATGGGGCCATCTTGTATTTGATACTTTCGGTATTGAAGCACGACCACGCCAAGGAGGCAAGACAGTGCAGACCGAAAAGAACCCGATCCCGACCGGCGAAGACCTTGTTGCACGCTTCTTCAAGATGCCCCTCGAAGGGCAGAGCGCCATCAGCCGCGCCATCGACGGCTTTCTCAAGGCCGAGGTGACCGAGGCGCAGAGCGAAGCACATTCTCCGGCCAAGGCCGGAATGCCCACGCGGGGGCAGATCCTCGACGCCCAGAACGAAGTCCACCGCGCCTATCGCTTTGCGGAGTTGATCCGACTGGCGAACGACAGCGCCGAGGACGAGGAAGAACAAGCCGTTGCCGAGGCGGCGCTCATGATCGAGGAAATCCTCGATCGCGCCAACGCGCTCTTGCGTGGGGAGGACGCGTAATGACCGACGACCCGAGCCCTGATTTTCTCGACATGGACAGTCGGACACTCGAAGCCGAACGAATTTACCGTCTCCTCGAAGTGGCCTTCGATGCGCTGCAGGGCCTTCCCGCTGATCTGGATGGTAAGCGCAACGAAGACTTCGACCGTGTCGACTGCTTCCTTGCGATAGCCCGCGAGAAAGCCGAAGAGCTTCGCGACAACCTTCATGGCATGGTGCCCGTGTGGCGCGAAGGCGTGAGGGCACACGACGGCGATGCTCGACGCGGGGGCACTGAGCAATGAGCCAGAATTCAGCCCCGAAAACCGATATGCACCGTGCTGTCGCTGCCGTCATTGCCGCGGCACGCGACGAGGCAGCCGTCCGCGACCTGGTGACGATCGTTGTCGAATGCGCCGACGAATTCGCCGCACCGAGACTGCGGCTCCGGCTCGCTGAATGGGCCGAACAGCAAGGCACCACGCTTGCCGAGATCGAGGCAGGCTCGGCAGGCGTTTCGGAGGACGACGCCGTTTCCAGCGGACATGGCTTCATTTCCGCGTGGGCCCGTGTTGTCCAAGACGGCCGTGCCGCAGAGGAGGCCGTGCAAGGAGAGGCCGCAACAGGTGACATCGAACGGCCGCAGGACTCGGACATGGTCCAAGCCCTGAACATGCTGGACGAGCTGGGCTTCGACTTCCCGGCCTTCCTCGGCATGCTCTCGCTGTTCAAGACCATGGCTGAGGAGAATCCGCCGGCTTGGGCGGAGGGGCTTGCGGTGTGGCGTGCAGTTCATGCCGGGGAGCGCGAGGCGCCCGGTGGCGGCGCATGGAGCGAGGTGAAGGTCGAACCCACGCCGGCCGAGCTGGCCGCGAAGAAGCTGGAGGCATCGTTCGCGGAGCTCATGGGCGCAATTAATGTCGTTCTCGACATGCTCGGCGAGGCAGCTGAGGCCAAGCGGGAGCACCTCGAGCAGGCACTGGCAGCCGTTCAAATGGCCGCGCTCCAACGGCTCAACTGAGGGAGACTCACATGACCGATGAGGAAGTCATCCGGGCGTTCAAAGCGTTGGCGCCGGAGCCGCAGGCCAAGCTGCTAGAGCTGCTGCAGGCGATCGTGACGGAATGGGAGGCGGCAACAGCCGGCGCGGATGATGAGGCGGATCTCACCGACTATCGCTTTGCCGATGGCTCGCGCATTCCGGCCGATGCGTTCGAAAACGACAGCGGCACGCCCGATCCCGAGCGCACCGCGAAGCGTTCTGGCGCAAAGTTCCGGGCGCAGCTCGACGAAATGCTCGCCAGGCAGGTCGCCATAGCCCGCGGGATGGCGGCCGACGACGGGAATGATCTTCCGACTGCGGCGGATGCGCAACCCAGGCTTACTGACGCCGCCCGTGGGCTGACGGGCAATGCGACACAGGCAGCGATCGACGCCCTACAGGCCGCCTTGGCGGATCTGGCGCGGGCGCATGGCCTCGACCCCGCCGCGCTGCATGTCCTGGCCTCGGACAGCCGCGGCACGGTGGCGGCGTTCAACGGCGATCTGAGGTTGTCGATCTTCACCCCTGGCAGCTTGGCGCAGGCGACCCGGTGGGCGGCAGGCTGACCGCCTCGACTGTCTGCGGGGACCGACACCGATGCCTATTGCTTGACTCGATCATTTCTCACTAGCGTACCCTCTGGTGGAGCGTCGGGAGGTTAGCGATGCCAAAGTGCGAATGTGGATGCGGTGACGATACCGCAGGTGGTCACTTTCTGCCGGGACACGATCAGAAGCTGAGGGCTGCCATTGAAAAGGCGGCCGGCGGCCTGCTCAAGCTTCGTGACGTTGTCGAACGGCAAATCGGAAGAGAAATCACGACGGCGCCACAAGCTCAGGAATGAGCCGGCGCCGTTGTCTCCCGGAGGCCGCGTGGGCGCGCTAGGCGATGCCCGACCTCAGTGTCTAAGGCCTGATCGAAGTCGACCCCGTGAGCGCCGCCGAGGCGTTGGTGAATTTGTCGCGCCACGACGAAGCCCCGCCCGTGGGCGGGGCTTTTGCACTCGCGAACGTCCTCAACGGTAAGGAAATCCGGACTTTACGATAGCGCTGCGGAATCAGAACGCTGGGTGTGGGGGTGATGGTATTGTAGAGGTAACACAATGCCGACAAGCACGACTGGCAGACTCTACGCTTACGAACGCCGCGAACACCTTTTGCGAACGCTCGACAGGATCGGATCGAACGGCAGCCCGAACCCTGTCACGACGTTGGACAACCTCGCATCATTCATCGCCCGGGATCCGCTATGCTTGGCATTCGCGCTGGCATCCCCGGATCATCTTTGCTTCTTCGCAACCCCCGAGGAACTCGACGGGATGCAAGACGGAGACATCGAACGGCTAGCGATGCTGCGAGGCGTGCGACTGCTCGAACGGGTGAAGGACCTTCTCGCCCGCCGCGCCATGGCAGTCCGCGCAAAATAGCACTGCCATTGCGCGGATCTCCTTTGATCACTTGAAAAAGAAAGCGGCGGCTCGTCCGGGAGGAAGCAGCCGCCGTTTAGTTGGGTTGAGAGTGGTTCAGTGCGAAACCACCAAACCCGAGTATTGACTATCCCGTGAGGCGGGACTGTCAAGTGCGCCAAAGTGGTGTATTCCTTTGCGTAACGAAGCGAACTCAGTACTCTATTATTGCAGTTAGCATGTTGTGGGTTGAGCTGGTGCCACAAATCTGGGTGCGGCATCCCGTAAAATCTCATTGAGATAATCGTCGAAGTAGACGGCGGGTCGTAAGGGAAGCAAAAACTGGTGCTCAATCACAAACCACGTCGCAACGATGAAGATTGTCCATGCGAGGACGTAAGTAAACACCTTCATCGAACCGTGGCTCCGATTGGAAAAGCCCACCGAATACTACATGTACTGCACGGATCAAAAGATGACACAGCATGTATATCAGGTGGAATCGCCGACTATGCGATTCCTTTTGGATATAACGTATATACTTAAGAACAATTTTAATGGCCGAATTATGGCGAACAGAGCCGATTACCGCAGCGCCAGCCCTTCACAATTTGCGGGTAGGCACTGATCTCACCAAAAATTCAGTGCTTCCATCTTAGCCCACCGGCCTCTCATGTAGGATAATGGAGCCTTGCCGCCCCAGCCGCAGACATAGGGGAGGGGTCCTTTCGCCAGGTGAGCATCTACGCAAGGTGGGGGCAGCGCCGTTATGGGGACGACGCTGCGCCAGCATTTCACAGGACCAAAGCGACGGCTGGCCGCGCCGCCACTTCGACGCGCTATGAGACCATACTTCTTTTTGACGTAACGGCAAGCGGTGCTCGCCGACGCCAAGCCGTGCGGTAATGAACGTGGCCGAGGCAACCAGGCCAATGGCCGAGAATTCCGGCAACAGGGGTCAGCCGATCGAGACCAGACCGCTCATAGCTGATGGGGCGATCCCGCGGTCAGCCGAAATCCTCGCCGCTCCAGCGAATCGCGCCAGTTCAGCGCGAAGTTGCGAGCGGCAATCCGTTACCCAGAATGTTACCCGGCACCCGCCCTAGTCGTATCGGGAGTAGCTCAAATTCCGCTAAGTAATTGAAAGATGTGGTGAGCCGTGCAGGATTCGAACCTGCGACCCACTGATTAAAAGTCGCGCGCGCAGGGCAAAAAACAGCGCCTGATCCAACAAAACCGGACTTGGCTCTTAGGGGCCACGGAGACCAGTCAACCGCCAGCTATGTGGTCAGCACGGCTGACTGGTCGCCGCCTCGTGCCACCTTTAGGGCCCACGCCTAAGTGGCCCAATTTTACTCCGCCGTTGACACTGTCCGGCTTGGTGCCGACAATCCATCATCGGGAGTTCAGATCAGGCGTCAGTCTCGCGGATCATCAGCCCTTACAAAACAGGAACCGGTCGCCGGGAAATGTCGTAGGTTTTACCCCATGCAACATGCAACTGCGCAATCAGACGGGCCTCAAGAACAGTCCGAACGTCAGGGCAATGCCGATGCCGACGATCACCAACCGCAAGACGCGCTCATTTACACGGTATAACGCCCAGGCCCCACCTAGCCCACCGACAATCGCGCCGCCACCCAGCACGAGCGCCTCAGTCCAATGTACCTCCGGTGAAGCAACAAACAGCGCGACGGCCGCGGCATTCATCACACCCGCAAGCGCATTCTTCGTGGCCCCTGCGTCTCGCGTCGGTAAGCCAGCCATGGTCAGCGCAGCCATCATCAGGAAGCCGATGCCGCCACCGAAGTAGCCGCCATAAATTGCAATGCAGAACTGAGCTATCGCGGCACTGACCGGTCCGATCTGGCGTTGGCCCTTGGCGGACTTCCGAAAGAAGCTGCCCCAGGCGAAGACCGATGTGGCGAATAGCACGAGCCATGGTACGAGCCGCGCGAACAGTGTTGACGGCGTTTCCAGTAGCAAGAGGCCGCCAAGGCCGCCTCCCAGCACGCTGACAAGAAACAGCACCCAGAACGGCAGCTTTCCGATGCCGGTGACCAGCCGGCGCCCAGCCACTCCCGACGTAACTTGGCCCGGAAACAGCGCCACGGTGGACGTAATGTTCGCGGCAAGCGGCGACATGCCTGAAAGGATCAGCGCGGGAAGTGTTATGAACGATCCACCGCCCGCCAAAGCATTCTGCAAACCCGCCCAAAATCCGGCAATCAGGATGAGAAAGATCAATCGTGTGGCTCCTGGACGGAAATCTCTGGGTCATCCGGTGTTTCTTGATACCTGAACTTTCTGTCAAGGCCGTTCTACGTATCCGAGTGCGACAGCACCGGCGCAAAACTGAGGGCCGAAAACCACACGCCGATGGCAGCTATTGTTTGGCGCAAAGCTGTCGGGCAACACGAGGCGGGTTTGCGTCGTGGATCGGCGTTGATGATGTGACCGCTCTCCTTTGTGGATCGTTGCAGACCCACCATGGCACACAGATGCAGTCGGGGGACGGTCACATCATCAACGCCAATCACATCCAACCCGCCCCGTGAATCGCTTTTGTCAACATGACCTAGGGTTTCCTGCTTGACGGCCAACGCTGACGCTTTTTCAACTGATCGCGTACGCTTTCCATCAGCCTGACAGCCCGAAGCAGCGCCAAGCGCTGCAAACGTCCATCCGAGAGCCCTTCGATCGTGCCTGCTTGCGCCAGATGCGCCTCGGCGACATCAAGGTCGGCCGCGGCAACACCCTTGAACGCGGTGTCCTTTGCGGCGATCTCTCGGATGCGGCGGGCTTCGTGAGCGAGCATGCCGCTTTGTAAGCATCCTCGGCGGAACTTTCCACCGCTCCGGCTCGAGGTCAGCGCGACGGGCTCAGGCCCTGTCACGCCGCTCGCGAAAGTCAGCATCGCCTAATCCACGTAGCGGCGGGCGTGGCGGGCTCGAAACAGCGCTAATGGCCGCTCTGAATCTTGGGTTTCAGCCAAGGGCAGCACGAAGTAGCTCTGCTAACAGGTCAGGAAGCCGATCCAAGTTCCGAACCTCATCACCATCATCAGTATTTCCATGACGGTCGTCCGGGCGAGCAACATTTGAACCTAGGGGCCGCCAATGGTCGCTTCGCTCGAAGTGACCGGCATACGGGGAATGCTGGTCATCCGGATTAAATTTCCCCGGCTTGACCCCTTCCCCCTACCCCACCGCCTTCCAGAACCGGAACCGGCCCTGTCCAGTAACCTCGCGCACCAGTCCGCGCGCCTGAAACAGCGTCAGATTGCGCTGCACGGCAGCCCGGCTTTTCCCCGTCAACGCTTCCGCCATCGAGGCCGAAAGCAAGGACCAGCCGATCAGCGCCTCGATCAGCCGACCGGCGTCTGGCCGGACAGATCGGCAATTTCGGCCTGCGCCCGGGTCTGCCAGGCGGTGAGGTCCTCCAACCCACGCAGCGTCGCGGCCAGCCCTGCCTCCATCCCGTCAAGCCAGCGGCCAAGCCGGACCGGCGGCAATCCCCCAGCCCGAAGGGCCGCTCCGCCCGCCACGGCAAGCGGCACGAAGGCCGCCGCCGTGCAATCCCCGGCGGCAAGGCGGGCCGCCGTCACCGCAGCCTCCAGCCGCTCGCCCTCCGGGCCGATGCCGGCCAGCGGCCAGAGATGGAAGCACAGACAGGCGCGCGTCAACGGATGCAGGTCGCGGCCAGCGTCCAGCATCTCCAGCAGCCCGGCGATGCGTTCGGACAGGGGGGCCTCCTCCCCTGCCCCGATCTCATGTCGGCCGAGGAAGGTCGCAAGGTCCGCCGTCGGCCCCGGCCCGCCGGTCAGCCGCCGCACCGCCCAGCCGAGCTTGGCATAGCCCTGATCCTCGGCCTTTGTATTGCCGACACGAAGGACGATCCACAGCGCCAGCCGATCCGGCGCGATGCGGTAGCCCGCATGCCAGCCAAGATCGACGGCCTCGGCCGCGCGCCATTCGTCGAGAACGGAGGCTTCATTGGGCTCCGCCCTTGGCCCCGGCGGGATTGGGTCAAACCCAGGCTCTGGCGGGCCGGGCAGGAACCACAGGTCCTCATCCGGCACCGATGACGGGTCGGTGTCGGTCAGGAAATCGATATCTAAATCATACATTTGGCCTATCATCTGCGCAAAATAGCATTGAAATGCACAAAGCCGAAGGGAATTCAGACGACCCTCTGAGACACTCTTATGAAGGGGCCGCCACACGCCCCCTGCCCCGCCCAGCAGTCCGCGAGGGCTGCGAAAGCTCAAGAAAATCAGGACATTTTCGACGCCAGAGACGGATTGCATTCACTTTCAAACGGTCGTTTACCCATCGGTTCTGCAATTGCAAAACGGTGGTAAGGCGCTTCATCGGGTGCCGTCGAGCGCCACCGAACACCGCCCATGATGTCGCTGGGCTGGGGGGTTCGCGCGCAAGCGCGCGAACGCCCCCACGATATGAGCCGGCCGGGCTGACGCCCGTCCGACAGCCATGCAATCGCTTGGGCCTCGCGGGGCGAGGCGGATAGGGGACCGCCGGTCCCCCGGATCAACCGGAAAATACTGCGCCGCCTGCGGGGCCGTGTCCTCGCCCTACGGGCTGCGGGCCGCACCACCCCCTTGTCGGCTTGATTTTCCAGTTGCCCGGTTCCCCCCCTGCCCTCGCCGGGAGGC
>JAGWVA010000098.1 GCA_028875855.1 Paracoccaceae bacterium | reverse complement strand
GCGGGCGGGCATGACGGGGTGATCTGCTTCGGCGGCGGCTCGGCGCTCGATCTGGGCAAGATGATCGCGCTGATGCAGGGCCAGACGATCAGCGTCTGGGATCTGGAGGACGTGGGCGACTGGTGGACGCGGGCGGATGCCCGCAAGATCGCCCCCATCCTCGCCGTGCCCACCACGGCCGGCACCGGCTCCGAGGTCGGCCGCGCGGGGGTGCTGACCAACACCGCGACGCACAAGAAGAAGATCATCTTCCACCCCCGGCTCATGCCCACGGTGACGATCTGCGACCCGGAACTGACGGTGGGCATGCCCAAGGCGATCACCGCCGGCACCGGCATGGACGCGCTCGCCCATTGCCTCGAGGCCTATTCCTCGCCCTTCTACCACCCGATGAGCCAGGGCATCGCGCTGGAGGGCATGCGGCTCGTGTTCGAGAACCTGCCGCGCGCCTATGCCACGCCCGACGATCTGGAGGCGCGCGCACAGATGATGAGCGCGGCCGCCATGGGCGCCGTCGCCTTCCAGAAGGGGCTGGGCGCGATCCATGCGCTCAGCCACCCGATCGGCGCGGTCTACGGCACCCATCACGGCACGACGAACGCCGCGGTGATGCCGATGGTGCTGGAGTTCAACCGCCCGCTGATCGAAGAGCGCATCGACCGCGCCGCGGCCTATCTCGGCATCGCGGGCGGCTTCGCGGGCTTCCACGAGGCGGTGCTGGAACTCCGCGCGACCCTCGCCATCCCGCCCAACCTGTCGGCCATGGGCGTCGAATACGCCCGCCTCGACGAGCTCACCGACATGGCGCTGGAAGACCCCTCCTGCGGCGGCAACCCGGTGAAGATGACCCGCGAGAACACACGCGCACTTTTCGACGCCTGCATGTAGGACGCCAGCCCTTGCAAGCACAGACATGAAGACGGCGGCCCGGACGATCGGGCCGCCGTCTTTGTTGGCACGGGCCGGATCAGCCGGCTTCGCCCACCGCCCGTTCAGCCGCAGCAATGGCCGCCTTCCGGCGTGCGATCGCCTCTTCGCCGATGGGCGGTCCCTGGAAGCGCCGGTTCTCGAACGCGACCCAGATGATCAGGGCGAGCAACACGAAACCGATCGTGATCTCCATCACGTAGTCGTTCGGCGGCTGGATGGCGATGTAGAAGATCAGCACCATGCCGATCAGCGCCAGAAGGCAGATCAGCCGGAACAGGGTGGCCCCCATGCTCCACGGGCCGGGGGTCGGCCAGCGCTTGCCGCCATAGGTAAACATGCCGGCCGTGATCGGTATGGTGAACCCGAGAAACAGGAACACCAGCGTGGAGTTCACGACGATCGTGTAGAGGCTGTTGCCCGCGATAGAAATGAACTGTGCTGCGAAGACGTAGAGAACCTGAAAGATCGCGGCCGTCCAGATCGCCGTCACCGGCGTCCGCCATTTGCGAGACACCTTGGCAAGCGCGACATGGCCCACCGGAATTCCGCCATCGCGGGAAAAGGCAAAAAGCATCCGGCTTGCCGAGGTGACGGTGGCGAGGCCGCACAGGAACTGCGACACGAGGATTGCAATGTATAGCAGCATCTTCAGCCCGGCCGGCATCAGGCTGTCCATCGTCCAGAAGAACACGTTCCAGCCCTGCTCGGCACCTTTGGCCATGTCCGGGATCGCGAGCGTGATCGTGCAGACCATGATCCATCCGATCAGCGACGCCCAGAATACCGACGAGACGATCCCCCGCGGCACGGTATGGGCCGCCTTCATGGTTTCTTCCGAAGTATGCGCCGAGGCGTCGTAGCCGGTGATCGTGTAAACCGGAAGCAAAAGGCACAGAAGGAATTCATAAAACATGCTGTCGGACTTCGGGAACACAGGAGAGCTGGCCGGTATGCCCGAATAGTTCGTGAAGGTCCAAAGCCGCGAAAGGTTCAGGTGCGGCGCGAGAAACAACAGGGAAACGACCAGAACCGCCGTCGTGACGAAGATGATGTAGCCGGAAAGATCCGTCATCAGCGCCGTCAACTTGATCCCGTAGTGATTGATCGTGGCCTGAACGATCGTGATGACGGTCACGAATACAACCACCTGCGCCGGTGTGCCGGTGAATCCGAAATAGCCGCCGAAAGTCCCCGCAAAGAAGAGCGAAGTACCGATATTGATGGCGCCCATCACCGTAACGAGGCCCAGCAGGTTGAGCCATGCGGTCAACCATCCCCAGAAGCGGTTCCCGAGGATCGAACCCCAGTGATAAAGCCCGCCAGCGGTCGGAAAGGCCGACGCGATCTGCGCCATTGCAAGGGCGAAGACGCCGGAGACGAAACAGCCGACGATCCAGCCGATGCCTGCTCCTGCTCCGCCGATCGACCCCGTCGCTTGTGCGAAGGAATTTATGCCCCCCGAAAGGATGCAAATGATTGAAAAGGAAATCGCGAAGTTTGAGAATTTGCTCATGCTTCGCTGCAGTTCCTGCGCGTAGCCCATGCCGTGGAGGATCTTGATGTCCTCCTTCTTGTGGTGGTCTTCGTATCCATCCATCGCCATTCGGGGTCTCCCAACTGTTGGTGTCCACGTTCCCTGTTCCGAACGGGCGCCCGGCAGGACAACCCGCCCGCGAATTCTGGCGCTAGTCTTTCAAAATCTCAAGCTTTGTAATTTTTTATTCAAAATTGGAGGGACTGCCCTCCCGGCGAAGACCTTTGGGACATGAGGGGCATGAAGAATGGGCGGGATCGAGGATTGCCGGACAGGACCGAAAGGCCGTCACAGGTCTTTTCAGAACCGGACACCCGCGAGATGGGTCCGGCTGACGGTTCAAAGTCGGAGAAGACCCCGCAACCTTGCGCGGGTCATGGCCTAAGCGCCTGCGATCAGGCCGCGCGACCGTCCGACGATTTCAGCCGGCTTTCCACCAGCAGCCCCTCCTCGTCGAGGATCGGATAGGCGACCGAGGCGATATGCGCGTTGATCCGCTTGAGGTCGCGCAGCATGTCGAGATGCAGCGACGACGTCTGCAGGCTATCCGCCTGCCCGTCGCGGAGCCGCAGGAAATGGCGCTCGGCCGAGGCGCGTTCCATCCGCCGGATGTCCACCTTAGCCTCGACCAGCTTGCGGGCGAGGGTCTTGTCGCGGCTCATGAAGATGGTCTGGGCGATGCGCATGTTTTCCTGCGTGGTCAGGAACAGCGCCGACAGTTCGCGATAGCCCTCGTCGGAAAAGCGCAGGCCGAGGGCGATCTTCTTCTCGGCTTCACCCGACAGGCCCTTGTCGAGGATGTCGCCGATATGTTCGAGGTTGATGACGTAATCCAGCACAACGATGGCGCGACGTTTCTCGCCTTCTCCGCCGGCGTTGCTCAGGCGGGCAAGATAGACCTTTACGGCCTGCTGAAGAAGGTCCACGCGGTCGTCGAGATGGGCGACCTCGCGCAGGGGCGAGGGATCGTTGGTGCGAAAGGCCGTCATCACCAGAACCATCATCCGCTCGACGATATCGCCGATGGCAAGCGCCTCTCGGCTGGCGCCTGTCAGGGCGAGCTCGGGCTGGCTCAGGGCTGCGTCGTCAAGCCAGCGCGGCCTGTCGGCATCGGCTACCGGATCGTCGGGAACGGCACGTGCCATGGCGACACCAAGCGCGCCCGCAAAGGGGGCGATGACCAGCGCGAGCGCGACATTGAAGGCAAGATGCGCCGCGACCGGCAGGCCCGCGGCACCGGCGCCTTGCTGCAACAGCGCCCCGCCGATGACACCCGCGAGAGGCAGCGCGATGACACATCCGATCCCGCGCACAGCAAGATTTCCAAGCGTCACCCGCCGTGCCGCCGCTCCGGCTTTCGCCGTTGCCAGCACGGGCGGGATGGCGCCCCCGAAGTTGGCCCCAAGCACCATGGCGACACTCAGGGCGGGCGTCAGGCTGCCATGCGCAGCAAGCGGCAGCAGCAGCACGATCACCGCCAGCGACGAGGCACAGAGAGCGGCGAGGGCGGCAGCGACCGCGAAGGCCACCGGAAGCGCCCCGCCCAGAAGCCCCAGAAAGGCCGCCAGCGCGGGCGAGTCGCGCATCGGCGCGCTGGCCGTTTCGAGCAAGGTGACCGCGAGCAGCAACACGCCGACGCCGATCAGCGCGAGCCCTAGCCCCGTCGCCTGCGGATTGTGCCGGCGGCGCAGAACGTAACCCGCCGCGATCAGGACGGGCGAAATCGCCGTGATCCCGGCCGAGACGAACCACGCGGTCAGCGCCGTGCCGAGATTTGCGCCCAGAAGCACGATCTGCGCTTTGCGCGGGTCGATCATCCCCTGCCCCGCGAAATCGGCGGTCATCAACGCCGTCGCGGTCGAGGATTGCAGCCCGATCGTTGCCAGCAGACCCGAGAAGAAGGCACGCGGACGGCTGCGCGTCCCGAATCCCAGCACCATCCGGAGCCGCAGCCCGAATCCCTCGGTCGCTCCGTCCCGCACAAGGCGGAGGCCGAAAAGCAGAAGGCAGACCGCCCCGGCAAGGCGAAGAAGGACGAATACGGATTCCAAAAGGTGCCTCGGCTCACGACGGGATACCCGCCAGATTGTCATATTTCTGTTACAATTCGACCTCTGGAGAGGTGGAGTCAATGCCCGTCGGAGAAATCTCACAGCACCGCGATTTCTCTTGTCTTGCTGAGCATTTTCTCCGCGGCGCGCCACGCACCCGGCCATCCGCCACCTCTTCGCAGCGTCTGGTGCGAGCAAGTGGCCCCGTTTCCAAGGAGCCACGCGACGGGATATTCAGCACTTGCCTTATTCGAAAGAAGGTAGTTACCCTTTCGTGATCCACGAGACCGGCGGCCTTTTCGAGGGCACGGCAACTCGCCGCAACGACGGCTCCAGCGGATATCAACCAGACGGGGAGAGACCTGAATGACCTTCAACAAGCGTATCGCCGTGGCGGTAAGCGCGATTGCGCTGGCCGGTGTGGCGGGCACGGCTTCGGCTGCCAATCTCGACGCGCTTTACGCCGCGGCGAAGAAGGAAGGCCAGCTGACCACGATCGCGCTGCCGCATGACTGGTGCGGCTACGGCGACGTCATCGCCGGGTTCAAGAAGAAATATCCGGGCATCCGGGTGAACGAACTGAACCCCGATGCGGGGTCGGGCGACGAGATCCAGGCGATCAAGGCCAACGAGAACAACAAGGGCCCGCAGGCGCCCGACGTGATTGACGTGGGCCTCGCCTTCGGACCGTCGGCCAAGAAGGACGGCCTGATCCAGCCCTACAAGGTGTCCACCTGGGCATCGATCCCGGATTCGGCCAAGGATGCGGACGGCTACTGGTATGGCGACTACTATGGCGTGCTGGCCTTCGGCGTGAACAAGGACATCGTCAAGACCGACCCGCAGGACTGGTCGGACCTGATGAAGCCGGACTATGCCAACGCGGTGGCCCTTGCGGGCGATCCGCGCACGGCGAACCAGGCGATCCTGAGCGTGATGGCGGCGGGGCTGGCCCAGGGCGCGAAGGCGGGCAAGGACTCGGGCGAAGCGGGCCTGAAGTTCTTCGGCGAGTTGAACAAGAAGGGCAACTTCGTGCCGGTCATCGCCAAGTCGGGCACCATCGCACAGGGCGCGACGCCGATCGCGATCGCCTGGGACTACAACCTGCTGGCCTGGAAGAACAGCCTGAAGGGCAACCCGCCGATGGACGTGATCGTGCCGAAGTCGGGCGTCGTCGCCGGCGTCTATGTGCAGGCGATCTCGAAGTTCGCGCCGCACCCGAACGCGGCCAAGCTCTGGATGGAATACCTCTATTCGGATGAAGGCCAGCTTGGCTGGCTGGCGGGTTACTGCCACCCGATCCGCTTCAACGATCTGGCCAGCCGCAAGGTGATCCCGCAGAAGCTCATGGACGCGCTGCCGCCGGCTGCGGGCTACGCAAAGGCCGTGTTCCCGACGCTTGACGAACAGGCCGCCAGCAAGGCCGCCATCGTCGCCGGCTGGGACGGCACCGTCGGCGCGAACGTGAAGTAAGGCCGACCGGCCACCGGACGCCCCGCCACATCGGCGGGGCGCCCTTTTCCGATCACCGATCACTGGCGCATGACAAGCATCCCGACATCCCCGGCCCGCCCGGCCGCCACCTTGCGGCTGCAACCGCTGCTCAAATGGATCGGTATCGCACCGTTCATCCTGTTCGCGCTGCTGTTCCTGATCCTGCCGACGCTCAACATCGTCTTCGGCGCCTTTCACGACAACAAAGGCCAGGTCACGCTGGACAACATCCGCGGCCTGTTCGAGCCCTCGATCCTGCAGGCCTTCTGGATCTCGATCCGGCTGAGCCTCGCGACCGCCTTCTTCGGCTGCCTGTTCGGCTTCGTGATCGCGGCCGCGGTGACCTTCGGCCAGATCCCGCGCTGGCTGCGGGGCTCGGTGCTGACCTTCTCGGGGGTCGCGTCGAACTTCGCGGGCGTCCCGCTGTCCTTCGCCTTCATCGCCACGCTCGGCCGGCTTGGCCTTGTCACCGTGCTGGCGCGGGAGTGGCTGGGCATCAATATCTACGCCACCGGGTTCAACCTGATCAGCTTCTTTGGCCTGACGATCACCTATCTGTATTTCCAGATCCCGCTGATGGTGCTCATCATCACCCCGGCGCTGGAGGGGCTGAAGAAGGAATGGCGCGAGGCCGCCTCGATCCTCGGGGCGACCGGTTTGCAGTATTGGCGCATGGTGGCCTTTCCGGTCCTGTGGCCCTCGCTTCTGGGCACGGCAGCGCTTCTCTTCGCCAATTCCTTCGGCGCCGTCGCGACTGCCATCGCGCTGACCGGCTCATCCCTGTCGATCGTGCCGATCATCCTCTTCGCGCAGATCCGGGGGGATGTGCTGAACGATCCACACCTTGGCTATGCCATCGCCTTCGGCATGATCGTCCTGACGGGCGCGGCCAACCTGATCTACATCGTGCTGCGCATCCGTGCCGAAAGGTGGGTGAAATGATGCGCAACCGCTTCTGGTCGCTCGCCGCCATCGCCCTGAGCGCGGCCTATTTCTTCCTGCCGCTGATCGGGATGTTCGAATTCTCGCTGCGCATGAAGCGCGGCCAGTATTCCTTCGAGGCCTACCGCGTCGTGCTGAACGATCCGCAGTTCCAGCAGACCTTCGGCTATTCGGTGATCCTCGCCCTGCTGACGATCGTGCTGGGCGTGCTGATCGTGGTGCCCACGGCCTACTGGGTGCGCCTGCGCCTGCCCAAGGCCCGCCCGATCATCGAGTTCGTGACGCTGCTGCCGCTGGTGATCCCGCCCATCGTGATCGTCTTCGGCTATATCCGGATCTACAACACCTCGTCCTGGCTGCCGCTGACGGGAAGCTGGATCGGCACGAACATCCTGATCCTGTTCGGCTATGCGACGCTGTCGCTGCCCTACATGTATCGCGCTGTCGATACCGGGCTGCGCGCCATCGACGTGGCCACGCTGACCGAGGCGGCCCAAAGCCTCGGCGCCTCGTGGACGCGCATCCTTGCGACGGTGATCTTGCCGAACGTGCTGGTTTCGGTGCTCTCCGGCGCCTTCCTCACCTTCGCCATCGTGATCGGCGAATATGTCTTCGCGGCGCTTTTGAACCTGAACACCTTCGGCCCCTACATGGTCTGGATGGGCGGCAACCGCGCCTACGAGCCTTCGGCGCTCGCGGTGATCGCCTTCATCATCACCTGGGCCTGCATGGGGCTGATCCAGCTGGTCACCCGGTTCTCCAAATTCACTCAGATAAAGCGGTAGGCCATGGGTTTTCTCGACCTCTCTCACCTCGAAAAATCCTTCGGCGCGGCCCATGTCGTGAAGGACTTCAACCTCTCCGTGGCGCAGGGGGAGTTCGTGTCCTTCCTCGGGCCCTCGGGCTGCGGCAAGACCACGGTGCTGCGCATGGTCGCGGGGTTCGAGACGCCGACCTCGGGGGCGATCGGGATCGACGGGCAGGACGTCACGCGGCTACGGCCGAACCAGCGCAACATCGGCATGGTGTTTCAGGCCTACGCGCTTTTCCCGAACCTCAACGTGGCGCAGAACGTGGGCTTCGGTCTGCGCGTGGCGCGGATGCCCAAGGCCGAGATCGACGCCCGCGTGGACGAGATGCTGAGGCTCATCGGCCTGCGCGATCTGGGCGAGCGCTACCCGTTCCAGCTCTCGGGCGGCCAGCAGCAGCGCGTGGCGCTGGCCCGGGCGCTGGCGCCGAAGCCCCGCGTGCTCTTGCTCGACGAGCCGCTCTCGGCGCTGGACGCGAAGATCCGCGTCAGCCTGCGCGAGGAGATCCGCTCGATCCAGAAGCAGCTTGGCATCACGACGATCTTCGTGACCCACGACCAGGAAGAGGCGCTGTCGATCTCGGACCGGATCGTGGTGATGCACCAGGGCATCGCCGATCAGGTCGGCACCCCGTTCGAGATCTACAACCGCCCCACCACCCGGTTCGTGGCGCAGTTCGTGGGCACGCTGAACCTGCTCGACGCCCGCGTGCTGGACGCGGCGCGCGGCCATGTGCAGGTGGGCGGGACGCCGGTCGCGCTGAACCGCAGCCTGACCGGCACGGGCGAGGCGATCAGCCTCGCGCTGCGCCCCGAGGTGATCGCGCTCGGCCAGCGCGAGGGGCATGACGTGACGCTCTCGGGCCTGATCCGCGACGTGAACTTCCTCGGCTCGGTGATCCGGGTGCGGATGGAGGTCGCGGGCCATTCGATCTCGCTCGACACCTTCAACCGCCCC
>JAGWVA010000097.1 GCA_028875855.1 Paracoccaceae bacterium | reverse complement strand
GGAGGCCCGCCGCTGTATCCGCCGCACCCGGGGGAGCGACGATCAGGGCCGGACCGACACGCCTTCGACCGAGAGCCCGTTCCCGCGCGAGGCGACGTAAAGCTCCAGTTCGCGCAGCGCCTCCGAGCCGGGCTTGTAGCTTTCGGCGCGCGTATCGCGGATGCAGCCGAAGAAACGCTTGTGGATCGACACCAGCCCGCCGGTGCTCAGCCGATAGACCGGGAAGCCATTGGTCTGGCCTTGCGAAAGATGGTCGCCGCGGATGTGATCGCCAAAGTGATCCTCGTGGCAATTCGCGCAGGACAGCTGCAACATGCCGGTGCGCGTGTAATACATCTTCTTGCCGGCTTCCCAGAACGGCTTTGCCGCCCCGTCGGTCTTCACATCGACGGGCATCCCCCGCGACTGCATCGAGATCGCCGCCGTCATGTCCACCATCGGCTGGCTGTTCCAGCCCCAGGCCTTGGCCCCCATGCGGTTGGTGCGGCAATCGTTGATGTAGTCTTCCATCGACCAGAGCTTGCCGGCCTTGTTGACCTTGGGCATCGCGGCGCGCACGCCCTTCATGCTTTCGATCCCGTTGTGGCACGAGGCGCAGGACTTGCCCGCCGTTCCGTCCACATGCGACCACAGCGCAGAGCCCGCATCGACCGCCGTCATGCCGGGATTGGAAAAGTCGTCTTCCTCGATCGCCTGCGTGCTGGGGTCGCGGAACAGCCAGCCGGAATAGATTTCCTTCAGTCCCGGGATATTGGCCGGCGCCTTTGCCTTGGTCGTCAGCGTCAGATCGCCGTTGATCGTCAGCTTTGCCTCCGGGTTCCAGTCCCCCGCGGCCCAGGCCGCCCCCGTCCCTCCAAGGACTGCAAGCGCTATGGCCGCCATCGTGGTCTTGCGCAATTTCATCCTCTCTCCTCCCTGTCGAGCGTGAAATCGGCGGTCCTTAGCCGTCGAGCGCGATTTTCTTGCTGGCGGTGTATTTCGACCCGTCGTCGTCATACCAGGTGAAGACGAACTCGCCCGCCGCATCGATCTTCGCGTCGAACTCGAAATAGGGGTTGGCCGAAACGGCGGGATCGAGCGTGACGTCGATCACGTTCTTGCCGTTGAAATCGCAGGTGAAGCGATTGATGATCTCACGCGGGATCGGCTTGCCCTCCTTGTCCTTGGTCAGCCCCGTGATCATCGGGTGGCTGATGAGGGTCTTGATCGTGAAAGCCTCGCCTGCCTTGGCCTTGGCGGGAACCTTCACACGCGGAATGACGTTCTGCATCTTGGCTCCCCCCGTTCAGCCGCCGCAACCGCCGACGGTCACCTTCACGTGCGCCACGGCCTTCTTGAAGCTTCCATCCGCCATCTTCACGACCGCGGTCACATCCTGCGTCTTTGCCAGCCGGATGCGCGTTGCGGCCTTCTGGCTGGCGGCCATTGGGCCAAAATTGAAGGTGCAGACGGCCGGCGTCGGGTTGGACGGCGCGAGGATAAGCACCGACACGGCCCCCGGCGCATCGACCGAGATCGGCACCGTGTTGCCGTTCTCGGCGATCTCGGGCGCGGTCAGCGTCACGCCGCCCGACCCCATCGCCGCGCCGCCGGTGAACTTGGCGATCACGTCGTCGGCAGCCGAGGCCCGGGCGGCCGGCGCCACCAGCGCCAGTGCCAAGCCTCCGGCAGCCACCCCCAGAACCTCGCGTCTGGACAACTCCATCGTTCTCTCCCTCATCGGATATCGGCCGCTCCTCATCGTTCAGTTCTTGAAGGTCGCGATGAAGGCCACCACGTCCTCGACCTGCTGGGCGGTCAGGATCGGCGTGATTACCTTCGCTGGCTTCGCCGTGTAGCCTTCACCCGGCCGGATGATGTTCGACACGTTGTAGAAGGACGGCATCATCGTCCCCGCGAACGTATGCTTGGGGTTCGCGATGATCCCGCGCAACTGCGCCACGGTGTAGCGCGCGCCAGCGCCATCCAGCGACGGCCCGATGTTGCCCGGCTCGGGGAACTTGGCCCAGCCCTGCGCGACATGACAGGCGATGCAATTGCCCATGGACCGCGTCGTCGCAATCCTGAGCCCTTCGGCCGGATCGCCCGGCGTGCCGGTGAGCGACTGCGCGACGGACCCGTCGGCTGCGAATTTCACGTCTTGCGGAAGGGTGCCAGCGTTCACGGAAAATGATACCGCGGACGCGACCGCGACAAGCGCGATCAATCGTTTCATCGGAGTCCTCCCTGTCGTCCCTGAACGGGGCCTCTCCCCGACCCCCTGCGACAATTGGTAACAACGGCGGGACGGAATCTCCAAGAAAAAAATGCCGCGAAAGGAATATGCGGCCCCGCGGGCCGCTGTCCGGGCAACCCTAGTTGCTTTTATCCATTTGAAAATGCTTGGCGAAATAAGACTGGAAGCGCTGGCCATCCAGATACACGCGATCGCGAATATATGTGAACATCGCCAGCGTCGTCTGCTTTCCAAAGGCCCCGGGCATCATCATCACGGCCGCCTGAGACGCCGTCTTGCCCGCGGGAACCTGTTCGGGAAGGAAGATCATCGTGGGGGTGAAAACCACGTTCCAGCGCACCGCCATCTCTTTCTCGGGCAGCACCTTGCCGTCGAAATCGGTGACCTGCCGGTCTCCCCAGAGGTTCAGCTGATCGACGAAGTAGGTGTCGCGGATGATCTTGTCGATCGCGGGGGTGGGAAAGATCTCTTCGTGCATCTTCTTGCAGTAGATGCAGCCGCGCTGCTCGACGATGATCATCAGCCGCTTGTGCTGGGCATTCGCCTCGGCCAGGTCGTCGCGCAGGTCAAGGAAGGTGTTCTGCAACCATGTCGGCTTGTGCAACCCATCGTCCCCGATGGGCACGACGGCGCGGGCCGGGCTGACATGGCCGGCCACGACCACGAGAAGAACGACGAAAGCAAGACAAAGGCGACGCATGTTTACCTCCCAGGCGTAAGCTCAGGTCACAGTGGCTTCCCAGTTGAAGTGCCGGATCAGGAAATCCGAAATGTAGTTGACCGAATTCGTGACGATCAGAAGCGCGAAGACGATCAGCATGACCCCCATCGCCCTTTCCACATAGCCCAGCGATCTGCGGTAGCGCGCGACCCACGCGAGGAACGGCCGGGCGAACAGGGCGGCGAGGACGAAGGGAAGCGTCATGGCAAGCCCATAGACCAGCAAGAGCGCGGCGCCGTGCATCAGATCGCCCGACCCCGAGGCGACGAAAAGGATCGCCGCCAGCGCCGGGCCGACGCAGGGCGTCCAGCCAAAACCGAAGGCAAGGCCCATGACATAGGCCCCGGCCAGGGTCGCCGGATCGGTCTTCGCCTCGATGCGCGCTTCGCGATAGAGGAACGGCAGGCGCAGGACGCCAAGGAAATGCAGACCGAAGACCAGAAGCACCGCCCCCGCCACCCAGCTCAGCTGCGTCTTCCAGGCGATGAAGGCCGATCCGAGCGCCGTGGCGCCCAACCCCAGCAGCACGAAGATCGTCGTCACGCCAAGCGCGAAAGCCACGGCCGACGCCACCAGCCGCCGATGCGCGCCGGGCTGAAGGGCGGCAGCCCCGCCATCGCCGCGCAGCTCCTGCATCGAAATGCCGGCCATGTAGCACAGGTAGAACGGCACCATCGGCAGGATGCAGGGCGACAGGAAAGACAGAAGCCCCGCCAGAGCCGCGCCGCCGAAGCTTACATCCAGACCCATGGGCAACCGCCTTGCTGAACAAAAAGACCTTCCATAAAGTGCATGTATAAACGATGGAGCGTCAATCATGCTGTGCAGCCTCCGTTCGGCTTTCCTGTCCGCCGCCATCGCGCTGGCCGCCCTTGGCGCGACGGCAATCCCGGCGCTGGCACAGATGCAGCTTCTGATGTTCCAGCAGGACGGTTGCCCGTGGTGCGCCCGCTGGAATGCCCAGATCGGGCCGATCTATCCCAAGACAACCGAGGGGAAAGAGGCGCCCCTGACGCGGCTCGACATCCACGCGCCGCTTCCCACAGGGATCGCGCTTGCCCGCAGGCCCCAGTTCACGCCGACCTTCGTGCTGGTCCGGGATGGCAAGGAAATCGGCCGGATCGAGGGCTATCCCGGTGCCGATTTCTTCTGGGGTCTGCTGGACGGGATGCTGACCACCGCCGCGCCTGCGCAGCCTGTCCCGGCAAAGAGCTGATGCCCCTTCGAAGGAGGATACCATGAAAGCGTTGCCGCTTGCCGCTGCCCTTGCGGCACTGAGCCTTGCTGCCTTGGCTGCCCGCGCCACGCCCCCCGCGACGGTGACGGTTCAGGACAGTTTCGACAACGTCACCTTCGCCGTGCAGAACGCGATCACCAATGCGGGACTTGTGGTCGATACCGTCAGCCACACCGGCGAGATGCTGGAGCGCACGCGCAAGGACGTGGGCGGGAAGCGCCAGCTTTTCCTGCACGCGGATATCTTCTCCTTCTGCTCGGCCGTGGTCAGCCGCGCCGTGATGGAGGCCGACCCGATGAACATCCAGTATTGCCCCTACCGGATCTTCGTGGCCGAACTGCCCGACAAGCCGGGCCAGATCATCGTCGGCCACGAAGTCTATCCACCGGGCGCGATGGACCGGGTGAACAAGCTTCTCGACGGCATCATCAAGGATGCGACGGCGTTCTGAAGGTGCGCCTCAGAACTCGCCCGCGGCCGCCTTGGTCATGATGTCGAGCATCACCGACTTCACGTGTTCGGCCTCTTTCAGAAGCTCGGGCGGAAGCGGCTTGCCGCCGTGGATCATCATGTCCATGTCGAGCGTGTATAGCCACAACTTGCCCTGCTTGTCCTGAACCAGCGCGATGCGGCAGGGAAGATAGGCGGAATAGGCTTCGGAGTAGTCCACCATCTTGGCCGCGGTGAGCGGATTGCAGTAAAGGTAAAGCTTCAGCTTCCGCCAGGGCTTGCCCTGCATCGCGGCAACCTGATCGCCCAGCGGCAAGGCGCCGACGCCCTTGATGTTGTCGGCCTGCGCGATGGACTGGATCGACTGGTCCACGTCATCGAAGGTCAACCCGTCCGCCACCTTGCGCTTCCAGACTGTCGCATCCGCGGCATTGCCGGTCGCGGCCAGGCGTTGGGCCATGTGCAGATAGACCATGGGCGCCTGCGGGTCGAAGCCGCGAAAGGTCCATGCGACATAGCCGGCCGCCAGGATGGCCAGCAGGCCGCAAAGGGCCAGCAGGTTGCGCAGGAACGTCATGTTCTCTCCCCCCATTCCGTTCATGTCGTTTTCGGAATATTGCGCGCGAGACCATGGGACCTGTCAAGGATTGATCCCGCCCCGCCGCGATACATCCGGAAAACGGCATCGACGTGACTCAGGTCAAGGCGCGCGCGCGGCGCCGGCGGCAAGGCTCGGACACCTGCAGGGCGAGGCTGCCATGAACCTCATACCGCTTCTTGACCGGATCGGAGACCACGGGGCCTCGGCCCTGCTTGGCCTGCTGACCGGCGTGATCTTCGGCGTCGCTGCGCAGCGATCGGCCTTCTGCCTGCGGGCTGCGACCGTCGAATTCGCCCGCTGCAGGCTCGGGCCGCGCGTCGCGGTGTGGCTGCTGACGTTCTCGACCGCGCTGGTCTGGGTTCAAGGTGCGGAACTCGCGGGGCTTTTCCGGTCGTCGGAGGCGCGCATCATGGATGTGCCGGGAAGCTGGTCGGGTGCGATGATCGGCGGGCTTCTGTTCGGCATCGGCATGGTCATGGCGCGGGGCTGTTCGGGCCGCCTGCTGGTGCTGGCGGCGACGGGCAACCTGCGGTCGGTCGTCTCGGGACTGATCTTCGCGGTCGTGGCGCAAATGAGCCTGCGTGGCTGGATGGCACCGCTGCGAAGCTGGCTGGCCGGGCTCTGGACCACGCGCGGAGGGCACAACCTCGACCTGCTGGGCGCCCTTGGGCAGTCGCATGTCGCGGGGCTGGCCCTTGGCCTTGCCGTGGCCATCGTCGCGCTGGAGATCGCGCGGCGCAACGGCATCGGCGGGGGCCGGCTGGTCTTCGCATCAGGCGTGGGCTTTGCCGTCGCGGTGGGCTGGGTGCTGACCTATGCGCTGGCGCAGGTCAGCTTCGCCCCGGTCACGGTGACCTCCGCCACCTTCACCGGCCCCTCGGCCGATACGCTGATGTTCTTCCTGTCGCAGAACGCTGTGCTGGGGTTCGATGTCGCCATGGTGCCCGGCGTGTTCCTCGGCTCGTTCCTCGCGGCGGCCGCGGCGGGCGAATTGAAATTTCAGGGCTTCGAGGGCGAAAGCTCGATGCGCCGCGCCATGGCGGGGGCGGCACTGATGGGGTTCGGGGGCATGCTCGCGGGGGGCTGCGCCATCGGGAACGGCGTCACCGGCGCGTCGATCTTCACCGGCACCTCGTGGCTGGCGCTGCTCTGCATGTGGATCGGCGCGATGGCGGCGGATCGGCTGATCGACCAGCGCGTGGAGGCGCGCGCCGTCGCCTGATGGCGCAGCGCAAGGCGCGGCCGCTGTCACCCCGAAGGCGGCGTCAGCAGCGTGAACCGATAGACCGAGGTGTCGCCGATGTCGTTGCCGTTCGGTCCGACGGTAAAGCTCAGCCGGTCGCCAGCCCGCAGCGCGATGGGCTCTGTCGTCTCGGTCCACGCCCTCTGCACGATCTTCTCCACCAGCGACCGGCCATTGAGCGCCAGTGTGAAGGCCACGCCGTCCTTGGTGTGCCAACGCGGATCGAGCGCGATACGCGCCACCACCCGCATGTCCTTCGGGGCGCGGTAGCTTTGCACGATCGCCACCTTTTTCGGGCCGTAGTCGCTGGGCAGAAGCACATCGGCCATCAGGCGGGCGGTGAAGACACCCTTGGCGCCGCGATAGGGCGTCCAGGGCACGCTGCCGCGATCCTGCCCGCCGTGCGTCTCCAGCGGCAGGCGCGCCCCGTCCATCAGGGCGAAGCGGTCGAACGGGTCTTGCGGCTGACCGGGAAGGCCCGGGTAGGCGTATTGGTCGAAGGTGTCCGCCAGCACGCTTTGCGGGCCAAGGATCACATCGCGGCCCAGCAAGATCAGGCCGGGGCCGGTGATGACCAGGGGGTCGGTTTGCGAGAGCTGTAGCCCGGCAGGCGCCAGCGGCGCGCCGGTGTCATCCAGCACCTTGAGGCCGGGGGTCGCAAGCCTCAGCGCGCGCGGCGCGCCCCAGATCACCAGCGTGCCCGGCCCGAAACGGCAGGCGTAGGTGAAAGGATCGGGGGCGGCATCCTGCGCGGGCCGCCCCTCCATCAGGGCCGAGATCATGCGGTAGGTCTGCCCAACGGGCGTGACATGCCCTGCCCCGTCGATCAGCGGGGTCATCCCGTCTCCGCGGGGGTTGAGGTCGTACCAGATCGCCCGTTCCACCCCCGACAGGGCCATCTGGCAATAGTTGCGCAGAAGGTGACCGGGGGCCTTCGCGGCCTTTTCCTCGCCGAACTCGGTCACGTCGATGGGCATCTCTGCCATGCCGGGCAATTGGCGCAGGACGGCGATCTGGCGGACAAGCTGTTCGGCGGGCGTCGTGTAGGTGTGGATCGCAAGGGCATCCATCTTCTGTGCCGCGCCGGCGGCAAACATCGGCGCAAGGAAGCCCACGGGGATCGAATGGACGCCGCCGCCAAGGATGCGGACCTTGGGCGCGACCGCCTTCACCGCGTCGTGCACGGCCGTCAGCAGCCGCAGATCGTCCATCGCACGGGCCGTCAGCCCGTCGGCCTTCACCGGGCCCGAGACGAAATCCTGGCTGTTGAATTCGTTGCCAACCTCGACCGAAGTGATGGCCGGGAAACGCTGCACGGTCTTGGCGGCAAAACGGGCAAAGGCCGCGATGGCATCAGCGCTGTGCGGGGTGTGGCCATCGTCGTAGCCCGGGTTCCCGTTGTTGACGAGCAGGCTCATCGTGGCCCCCTCGGCCGCGATCATCTCGGGAAAGCGCGTCTCCATCCTGCCGAAGGAAAAGACGCCGTTCCGTTCGACATCGGTCCAATAGACCTCGTCGCGGAAGTTGCGCGCGGGGAGCTGGCGCGCGGCGGCCAGCATCGCGGGCTGCCAGTGTTGCCCGAAATTCGTGGCGACGCCAAGCACGGGGCCTGTCAGGGTCAGACCCTGCAGCGGCAGCGGCGCGAGAAGCGACAGGACAAGCCCGGCGAGGGCGAGGCTTGGGCGCCGTCGCGACCGGCGGCGAACGGAGAAGACGGAAAGGGTCATGGGCAGACCGAGGCGGGTTTTCGGCAGATTCGCGGCAACGATAATGCCGCCCCGGCATGCAGAGAAGTTTGTCCGGCACATGGCCTTGGCAGGGGGGGATATTGTTGCTGGTATGGGAACAATCACATCAAACCGTTTCCATTGGAAACTCTGCGGCAACAAGGACATCGAATTGCCGCGCCTCTCGCACCAAGCCGCCGCGAAGGCGGGCCACTTGGGGGCATGGCCGGATGCAATCGGCCGAACCGGCCCGGTATCGACGTCACACCCCGACGGCATGCCCGGGCCCCTTTGACGAGTGATCCGTCAGCCCGCCGCGCAACGGCTTGTAAGGGCTGACACGTTCCAGTGGTCGAGTAAGCGGTTTGCTTCCCGGACGGCGTGATCGCTGGTCCGGATTCGCGGTCGCCATGGCCGGGCCTGTCCCGGTCATGGCGCCAGCGAAGACAGGGCTTGCCCGCCAAGGCCCGGCTCAACGGCAGGGGGCCGTCGTTTCCCGCTGGATCAGATGTGCCGCGATCAGCACGTTCGACCGCGGCAGATCGGGGTCCCTGATCCGGTCCAGCAAGGTCCGCG
>JAGWVA010000147.1 GCA_028875855.1 Paracoccaceae bacterium | reverse complement strand
TGGCCGAGACGAACATGACCGTGCTCGAGGTCGCCATCGCCTGCGGCTACCTGTCGAGCGCGCAGTTCGCCAAGAGCTTCCGACGGAAATACGGCGTGACCCCGCGCCGGTTCTCGCATTTCGGCGGATGACCGGCAAAGCCGTGCCTTGCGGCCGGGGCCAGAGGCTAGGGATCGTGCGGCGCAGATGCGCCACTTTCGGGATATTCGTCTTCCGTTGACCGGCATCAACCGCGGCTTCCCCACCGGCGATTAGCCTATTCGCAGGATATTTTCACGCGTCTTGCCACAAGGACCGCGCAGCTGTTTCCGCAGGCGGGGGCAGTCTGCCGTGCTGTCCGTCCCGGCGACCGGAGGACCGGACATGAAGGATCTTGACGACGGCACCCGGCAATCCGCCTTTGCGGGCCTCGCCCCGCTTGCCGCTGCCTCGCCGCCCGAAACCTTCGGCGCGGCCCTCGTTCTCGCCACGGGCTTTCCGGTTCAATACCGCGTCCTTCGCGCCGTCTCCGAGCTTTTCAGGACGGTCATCGTCGCGGGGACCGGTTCGGCGCGGCTGCTGGGGCGGTCGCGCTTCTGCCACCGCTACCACGACCTGTCGCCCGGGGGCTTCGACGGGGCGGGCGCCGTCCAGCGCATCAACGACCTGAGCGCGCGTCATGGGGTCGCCATGATCCTGCCGGCGGATGCCGCCACGACCCGCTTCGTTGCCGCCCACCGCGAAGGCCTTGCGCCGGGCTGCTTTCCGACGCCCGGCCCGGCCGAATTCGATTGCCTGAACAACAAATGGAGCTTTTACCGGCTGTGCCTCGATCTTGGTCTGCCTACGCCCGAGACGCGGTATTTCGAGACGCTGGACGATCTGACGGCGTTCCTTGGACAGCATCCCGCAGCCTTGCCGGGCGTGGTCAAGCCGCTGGACCTTTACGGAAGTCTCGGCGTCAGGGTGGTGCAGGCGCTGTCCGATCTCGACGGGCTGGATTACCGCCCGGTCCTTTATCAGGCCTTCGTCGATGGTCAGGACCTCGACATCAGCGTGATCGCAAGGGCGGGGCAGGTCGAGAAATACTGCGTCTATCGCAAGGCTGCGGGCCGCTGCCACTACGTGGACAACGCGGCGCTGCTGGGCCATGTGGAACGGATCGTCGGGCAGCTCGCGCTGTCGGGAGTGCTGAATTTCGGCTCGCGCATCGACCCTGCGGGCCGGGTCTTCCTGACCGAGTGCAACCCGCGGTTCTGGCACACGATGGATTTCGCGCAGGTCTGCGGGATGAATTTCGCGGCCGAGGCGCTGCGGCCGACACTGGCAGGCCGGAACCCCCTCGCCGGGCGTGACGTGGGCGGCCTGAGGGCGATCGTTGCCGGGGGACTGCGGGGCAAGAAGCCGAGCGACACCGACCAGCGGATGCTGCGCCACGCGATCCTCGACCCGTTGCCTCGGTTGCTGGGGCGGGACAGGTTTGCCTGAAGCGGGCGCTGCGGCGCGCTGGCACGCAAGCGCGACGAGCGATGCCGCGCTTGCGATGATCTTGTTCCCGAGGCGGCTTAGCGCGTGAACTTCTTGTATTTCACCCGCTTCGGTTCGACGGCATCCGGGCCGAGGCGGCGGATCTTGTCTTCTTCGTAGGCCTCGAAGTTGCCCTCGAACCATTCGACATGGGCATCGCCCTCGAAGGCGAGGATATGC
>JAGWVA010000039.1 GCA_028875855.1 Paracoccaceae bacterium | reverse complement strand
CAGACCGCGCAATCTACGACACCGCCTACGCAAACACCCTCTCCCTCATCACTGACATCAAAATCCTCGCAAAAACTCTCAACGCAGTCCTCAACCAAACCGGAAACTGAAAACGCAATACGTTGACACGGGGTCGCAGGAAAGCCGGCGCAAACCGAACGAGCGGGTGGATGATGATCCCTCAGGGCGATATCACGCAAACAGGCGGGTCCGGACTGCGGCGCGCCATGCGTGGAACGGTATCGCGGGGACGAGGGCATGAGCGCAGGGCAACATCGGCCAGAACAGCGACGGGGGCCGAGCCGCCCCGACGGCGGGGCCTGTCGCCCATGCTGAGGATCGCCCTCATCATCCTGTCCGGGTCGGTGATGAGCTCGGCGCTGAACCTCTTGCGCAACCTCGGCGTGGCGCGGCTGGTCAGCGTCTCCGACTACGGGATCGCCGCCACCTTCGCCATGTCGCTGGCCGTGGTCGAGATGATGTCGGCCCTCGGCCTGCCCCAGCAACTCGTGCAGGACCGCGACGGCGACAATCCCCGGATGCAGGCGGCGATGCACGGTCTTCAGGCGATGCGCGGCGTGGTGGGCAGCGTCCTGCTGTTCCTGCTGGCAACACCGCTTGCGCGCTTTCTCGGCACGCCCGAGGTCATCTGGGCCTATCGCCTGCTCGCCGTGGTGCCGCTCTTGCGCGGGTTCCAGCATCTCGACCCGGTGCGGATGCACCGCCGGATGCGCTATCTGCCCAGCGTGCTGAGCGATGTGGTCCCGATCTTCCTGTCGGTCGCGGCGATCGTTCCGCTGTTCCTGATCTACCACGACTACCGCGTGATGCTTTATGCGCTGCTGATCCAGTCGGGGACGATCCTGATCGCCACCCACCTGCTGGCCGAACGGCCCTATCGCATCGTCTTCGACCCCGAGATCGGACGGTCGAGCCTGCGATTCGGCTGGCCGCTGATGGTCGAGGGCGTGATGCTGTTTGCCGTGTTCAACGGCGACAAGATGATCGTCGGGCGCGAGATGGGCATGGAGACGCTTGCCCTGTTCGCCATGGGCCAGACGCTGACGCTGACCCCGGCCCTGATCCTTGCGGGGACGGCGGCCAAGTTCTTCCTGCCGCAGCTCTCGGCCGCGAAGAAGGGAGAGGCCTTCGAACACCTCGCCGCCGCCACGATCGAGGCCCATCTGCTCTTTTCGGGCATCGTCCTGCTGGGCGTCTCGATCGTCGGTCCGCCCTTCGTCCACTTCGTGCTGGGGCCGAAATATGCCGGGCTGGCGCCGCTTCTGATCTGGTTCGGCATCCTGAACGCGCTCTGGGTCGTCAAGGGCGGCAGCGGGATCGTGTCGCTGGCCCGGGCCCATTCGGGCAACGCCCTGATCGGAAACATCATGCGGGTCGGGCTGCTGCCGGTATCCTTCATCATCGCGGCTGGCGGCGCAGGGCCCGAAAGCGTGATCCTGGTCGCCATCCTGGGCGAGCTGCTCGGCGCGCTGGTGGCGCTTCGGGTGATGCGCAACCAGTTGAAACTGCCGATCGGCCGGATGATGCATGCGATGGTGCTGAGCCTTCTGACCTTCATGCCCGCCTTCTTCATGGCGACGTTCGACCGGCCTCACCACATGTCGCAGATCAGCTACGGCGGGCTCGTGATGATGATCGCCCTGTTCGTGCTGTCGGTCCGGTCGATGCACGACCTGCGCCGCTACCTGCGCAACCGCCAACTGACCCGCCACGACCCAAGCGACGCGGCTTAAGACTCGCTTAACCCGAGGCGCCCATGCTGGACCGGCCCGTGCAGGAGGGGCAGTCATGGGCAAGCTCGGCTCTGCCACGCAGGGACAGGACAACAACTTCAACCTGATCCGGATGGCGGCCGCGGTCGCGGTGCTGGTCTCGCATGCATGGCCGCTCAGCTATGGCCGGGGGACCGTCGAACCGCTTCAAGGGGCCACGGGGCATTCGCTGGGCATGCTGGCTGTCTATGTCTTCTTCCTCATCTCGGGCTACTTCATCACCGCGAGCTGGGAACGCAGCGCGGGCCTGTCGGATTTCGCCCGCGCCCGCGCCCGGCGGATTTTGCCGGGTCTGGCGGTGGCGCTGCTGCTGATCGCGTTCCTGCTTGGGCCCGTTGTCAGCGACCTGTCGCCCCGCGCCTATCTGGCCGCGCCCGCGACATGGTCGTTCGTGCTGGGCAATCTCAGCTTCTTTCGCCCGCAGTTCACCCTGCCGGGTGTCTTCACCGCCAATCCCTATCCCGCCGTCGCGGGGTCGATCTGGACGCTCCAGCACGAGGCGACATGCTACGTCGTCCTGGCCCTCGCCGGCTGGCTCGGCTTCATCGGGCGACGGCGGCTGCCGGTGCTGGCTGTGCTCTACGCGCTGTTCTGGGCGCTGCCGCATCTGCCTTACCGGATCGAGATGTGGCGCATCCTGAGCCTGCCTTTCGCCGTCGGCGTCGCGGCCCATGTCTATCGCCGCGCGGTCGTGGTGTCGCTGCCGCTGATGCTTGCGCTTGCAGGCGGGGCGGTTGCCCTGCGCGGAACCGCCCTTGCCTTTCCCGCGCTGATCCTCGGGCTGGGATACGGCGTGCTCTGGCTGGGGACGGTGCCCGGCGGGGCGATCCGGGGCTATAACCGGCTGGGCGATTATTCCTACGGCTTCTACATCTACGCCATGCCGGCGCAGGGTCTTGTGGCGCTCGGCTCTCCCGCGCCGACCCCGTTCGTCTCCATCGCGCTTGGCCTGCCGCTTGCGCTGCTGATGGCGGTGCTGTCGTGGCACCTCGTGGAACGCCCCGCGCTGGCTCGTGGCCGGCGGCAGAGGGCTCAGGCCATCTGCAACGCCCCCACGCAGGCCGCGCCCGCATCGTCCAGCGACCGGCCCGCCTGATCGACCGGGTAGGGCGCCAGACCGGCCGGAATGCGCGGCAGGGCGTTCAACGCGCCGGGCGTGTAATCGCCCTGCCCGCCCTTGCCGCCCGCAAAGGACTGATCGTTCACCCAGTCCGCCACGACCGGCGCCACGTCGCTGCCCGAGACATCGCCAAGCGCCGCCACCTCGCCAAGCCAGACGCCGACGCCGCAGGCCGACTTGCCCGCGCTGTCCCCCTGCAACGCCACATTGGCGCGGCTGCCGACGTTGTGAACCGCCGGCCAGTTGCCCGTCAAAGCGCCGTTCAGGCCGAAGATGTCGGTCTTGGTGTTGTGGTCGGTGTGCACGTTGAAGCGCTGCCAGCCGGTCTTGGCGACGGCCACGCTGCCCGTCTCGTTGTAAAGCCAGTTGCTGCGTGCGCCCACGACCGTGTTGCCGATGCACAGGACGTTCTGCACGGGCGCGGTGACCGAGTCGGCAGAGAACGACAGCGCCGGCGATGTCGCGCCCGCCGTCGCCTCCAGCACGCAGCCGGCAAGCGCAAGCCCCGCCGGGCCGACCGCGTTGTTGACAAGGAAGGCCTTCATGGCCGTCGATGTCTGGCTGAGGAAGCAGTGATGGAACATCTGGCCTTGCGGCATCTCCATCGCGGTGGTCGGCGCCATGTCGCAGGCCCAGGACAGCCGGCTTGCCAGCGCGTTGTAAACCGCGGTCGCGGTCTGGCCCGGAAAGTTGCAGCCGATCAGCACGATCTCCTTCACCACGTTGCCGTAGATTCCCAGCGCGGCGGCGGGATCGCCGGTGCAATCCACCATCCAGCAGCGCCCCGGCCGATAGAGCCAGGCGCCGTAGCTGGCCTGCCCGTTCCGGTCGAAGGCAACCGCCTCGAAGACCATCTGCCGGTCCATCGTCGTCGGCCCCGCCCCGGTATCCAGAAATACCGTCGCGGCGCCGCCCTTGCGCAGGGTGAGGTTGCGCAGGGTGACCTTTCCGGGGAAACCGCCCGACACGCTCACCGCCCCGTCGGTGTAGATCGTGGCGGCGCGCTGCGCCGGGTCCGCCGCCTCGATCACCAGCGGACAGGCCGAAGCGCCCGCCGCGGCGAATCCCGAATGCTGGTGCGTGCCCGGTTGAAGCCGGATCACGCCGCCCCCGGCCTCGGCCCGGCCGAACTGCGCGCTGTTGAACGCCTTGATCGCCGTGGCAGCCCCGGCCACCGTCTGGAACGGCGCGCTGGCGGCGGTTGCCGCGAGGCCCGACACGACGCCGGCGGCATCGCTGCCGCCTGCGACATCGACATAGGCGTAACCCGTGCCGAAACTGCCGTCCCGATCATTGAGAAGCTTCAGCACGGTGAAATTGATCGACGGATAGGCCGCGCCATCGACCGAGGCCCGATAGGCCTCGCCGACCCATGGGTAAATCACCGCATCCACCGTGCAGAGCGCGCCGGGCGCAAGCGTCGAAAGATCGAGCGCTGCCTCGAAATAGGGCATGTGCAGCCCCGAGGCGAAAGCGCGCGAGGTCATGGCGCTCACGGTCTGTTCGACCGTCGCGCTGCCGTCCGAGACGATGAACTTGACGCAGGCCACGGGCCGCCCCTGCCGGGCATAGGCATGGGCGACGGCAAGGCGCACCGGATAGGTCGGCCCCGTGGCCCGCCCCATGTCGGGCGTCAGCCAGCAACAGATCGGCCGGGGATAGGCCAGCGTCGAGCCGTTCGTCACGCCGCCGATCGCATCCGGCGCATGGATGAAATCCGACAGCGCCACCTGATCCGCGGTCAGCGTGGCCTGATCGGGATAGGGCAGGCGGACGCGCGCCATCAACGTCACCGTCTCGTCCACCGCGACGGGCTGACCGGTGGCGTCAAAGCCCTGCCTGCGCACCGCCAGAACCTCGGGCGCGGCAACGGGGTCGAGCGTCGGCGGCGCGGGATAGGTCGCCTGCCAGCCCGCCTCGGCGATGGCCGTGACGGGTGTCTGCGGGGCAAGGGTCGAGGGCGTCACGACCTGCGCGGGCGACCATGGCCCGGCCCCCATGGCATTCACCGCGCGGATCTGCACCCGCGCCGCCACCCCGGCCAGCACCGTCAGCGTGACCGTGCCAGGGCCGCTCAGGCCAAGGGACTGCGGCATGCCGTAGCCCGATCCGCTGTCCACCTGCACCTCGATCGCATCGAGCGGGCCGCCCCCCGAATAGGGCAGGCCCTTCACGCTCACCGAGACCCGGTCGCCCGCCGCGCTCGGGCTGTCGGCAAGTTGCCAGAAGGCGGACAGGAATTGCAGCGGCACCCGTGGCGGCGCGTTGCGGTGGCGGGTGTAGGTGATGGCAAGGCCAAAGCCGATCATGGCGTCATCCTCATCTTGGGTAGGAACGGGCCGAAAGAACCCGTCTGCACCGACCGGAATACCACGCCCCGGGGCCCCGTTGCCGCGCGGGCCGATCCAACGCACGGTGGTTTGGCCTTGGACGCGCCCAGCTTTCGCCATGAAATCATGGTTGAAACCGCCCCAGTTACCGCCTTGTGAGTCAGGAGACATGATGCGCCCGCTGTTCCCGATCCTTTTTGCCGCGGCGCTGTGCGCGGCCTCTGTCGTGCAGGCAGAAGCCCCGGCGAATGTCGTGACCGTCCACGATCCGGCCGGCCTGATGCGCGCCATTGCAACCGCCCGGCCGCCCGAACGCATCCTTCTGGCCCCCGGGGACTACGGTGCGATCAAGATCGTGAACGGCCCCCGCCTCGCGGCTGTGTTCGCCGCGCCGCTGACCATTGCCTCGGCCGATCCCACGAACCCGGCGCAACTCTCCCGGCTCACGATCGCCGGTGCGCGCAACATCGCGATCGAGGGGCTGAAGCTGGTCTATGGATTCCAGAGCGGCGATCCCTACTGGACCACGCCCTTCGCGGTCATCAACAGCCGCGACATCACGCTGCGCCACAACCGCTTCGTCGGGGACGTGGCCCGGGGCGTCTCTGCCGTGGCCGACGGCCATGGCTACGGGATGGGCCTGTCGGTTCGCGGTTCGGACGGCGTCGCCGTGCGCGACAACGACATCAGCCGCTTCATGGTCGGCATAAGGGTGATGGAAAGCGCCAACATCGACGTGACCGGCAACGACATCCACAACCTGCGGATGGACGGCATGGACGTCTCGCAGGTCAGCCACATCCGGATTGCCGACAACCACATCCACGCCTTCGAAAAGGCGCCCGGCAGCAAGGATCATCCCGACATGATCCAGTTCTGGACGGCGGGCACGAAACACCCCACGACCGACGTCACGATCGAGAACAACCTGCTGGACGCCGAAGGCGACGGCTGGACGCAGTCGATCTTCATGCGCAACGAACTGGTGGACACGCACAAGGCCGGCCCCGAGATGTTCTATCGCAACGTCGTCATCCGCCAGAACGTGATCATCAACGCCCATCTCCACGGTATCCTTGTCGGAGAGGGCAACGGCATCACGATCAGCCACAACACGCTTGTCCACGATGCGCGTTCGGACGGGCCGCAGGCAAATCCGCCGCTCTGGCGGCCGCGGATCGAAGTGGCGAAACGCTCGACCGACGTGACCATCGAGGGCAACATCGCAGCCGCCTTCCCCGAGCCGCAGCCCGGACAGAACTGGAGTGCCCGGGACAATGTCGTGGCGCAGGACCGGGACCCGCAGGCCCCGGGTTACTACGGCCAGATCTTTGTCAATGCGATGGCAGGCGATCCGCGGGACTTGCGCAATTTCGCCTATCGCAAGGGCGGCCCGGCCGACGGTCACCGCATCGGCGCCGCGGCCCTGATCGACCCGAAATGACGCCTTTGGCGGCAAAGGCTCGCAGTGTTTCCCGATTTTGGCTATTCTTTTGCCCTAAAGGAAACGCTTAGTCGGACCGCAAAGGAGCGTATCCCGTGGCCATCGCAGAAACATTCGTCCGACAAGGCCCGACCCGCGCGACGGAGAAAGACCGTCCGCGCGGGCGTCTGCACTGGACTGTGCTGGTCTATCTCGTCGCGGTGATGGTTCCCATCGGGCTGCATATCGGCCCGCTCAAGGTCACGGACATCAAGCTGTTGATGTTGTTCACGACCATCCCCACGACCTTCCGCATGCTGCGCGGGGATTACGGCGGGCGGCTGCCGTCCGACATCCTCTACGTCCTCTATGTGGCCTGGGCCGTGATATCGCTTCTGGTGAACAACCCCGGTCAGGCGGTGTCGCTGGGCGGCTCGACGATGCTTCTGTTTCTGGGAAGCTATGCGCTGGCGCGCGCCCATATCCGCTCGATCGCCGATTTCACGGCGCTGGCGAAGGCGGTCGTGCTGATGGTGGTGCTGACGCTGCCGCTGGGGATACTCGAATCGATCACCGGCGTGCCGATCATCCTGCGCACCATCGACAACATCAGCGTGCTCAATGCCTCCACGTCGATCATCGACGCGGGATGGCGGCTGGGCTTGCACCGCGTGCAGGTCATCTTTGCGCACCCGATCCACTACGGTCTGTTCTGCACCATCGCCTTTTCGCTCGCTTTCATCGGCATGGAAGGGATCTACAACCGTAGCCAGCGCTTCGCCCTGTCGGCGCTCTCGGCGGTCTGCGTGTTCCTGTCACTGTCGAGCGGCGCGCTGCTTGCCATCCTGCTTCAGGTCCTGCTGATCGGCTGGGCCGCGGTCTTCAGGAACGTGCGCGCGCGGTGGTGGCTGCTGACCGGGCTCTTCGTGCTGGCCTACGTCGTCGTCGAGGTGCTGTCCAACCGCTCGGCGATCAAGGTGTTCATGTCCTATGCCACCTTCTCGGCCGGCACGGCCTATTGGCGGCTGCTGATTTTCCAGTGGGGCATGTTCAACGTCATGCAGAACCCGGTCTTCGGCATCGGCCTGCACGACTGGATTCGCCCCGCCTTCATGCACAGCGACAGCGTGGACAACTTCTGGCTGCTCGAGACGATGCGCTATGGCGTCCCCGCCTTCGTCTTCCTTGTCTCGGGCTACCTTGCCGCGATCGTCGGGCTTGGCCTTCGCACCTTCGAGGAAGGCTCTGCCCTGTGGCGGATGCGCCGGGCGTGGATGTTCACCTTCGTCGGCCTGACCTTCACCCTGATCACCGTGGACGTCTGGGGGACGGTCTATTCCTTCATCCCCTTCATGTTCGGCGCGGGGATGTGGATGATGACCGCCGACCCCGAAGCCGATCCCGATGGCACGGTCGCGGCTCCGGCGGGCAGGGCGCCCGCGCTCAGCTTCCGGCGTGACCGTCCGGCCCCGGCCAAGACGCCCGCAGCCCCCGTCTTTGCGCGGCCTGCGCAGGGCCCCACGCCGCAGCCGAAGGCCCACCTCTTCGCGCGCACTCCGCCGGCGCCGGTGCTGCGCGCCCGCGCGCACAGGCCGCCGGAACGCCCCAAACCGCCAAGCCTGACGCGGTTCCGCCCCACCGACGACCCTAGCTGACCGGCCCCTGGGTCAGTCCAGCAGCCGCCGCGCGATCACCTGCGCCTGAATCTCGGCCGCGCCTTCGAAGATGTTCAGGATGCGCGCGTCGCACAGGATGCGGCTGATCCGGTATTCCAGCGCGAAGCCGTTGCCGCCGTGGATCTGCAAGGCATTGTCCGCCGCGGCCCAGGCGACGCGCGCGCCCAGAAGCTTTGCCATCCCGGCCTCCAGATCGCAGCGCCGCCCGTGGTCCTTCGCCCAGGCCGACCGATAGGTCAGCTGGCGCGCGATCATGGTCTCCACCGCCATCATCGCAAGCTTGCCGGCCACGCGCGGGAAGTCGATCAGCGGCTTGCCGAACTGCTTGCGGTCCTCGGCATAGTGCAACCCGGTTTCCAGCGCGGATTGCGCCACGCCCACGGCCCGGGCCGCCGTCTGGATGCGCGCGGATTCGAAGGTCTGCATGAGTTGCTTGAACCCCTGCCCCGGCACGCCGCCCAGAAGATTATCGCCCTTCACGCGGAAATTGTCGAAGCCAAGTTCGTATTCCTTCATGCCGCGGTAACCCAGCACCTCGATCTCGCCCCCGGTCATGCCGGGCGTGGGGAAGGGGTCCGCGTCGGTTCCCGGCGTCTTTTCGGCCAGGAAAATCGACAGGCCGCGCCAGTCGGTGCTGTCGGGATCGGTGCGCGCCAGCAGCGTCATCACATGCGCCCGCGCCGCGTGGGTGATCCAGGTCTTGTTGCCGGTCACCCGCCAGTCGTCGCCGTCCCTGACCGCGCGCGTGCGCAGGCTGCCCAGATCGGACCCGGTGTTCGGTTCGGTAAAGACCGCCGTCGGCAGGATCTCGGCGCTGGCGATCTTCGGCAGCCAATGCGCCTTTTGCTCTTCCGTCCCGCCGCACAGGATCAGTTCCGCCGCGATCTCGGACCGGGTGCCAAGCGAGCCCACGCCGATATAGCCGCGCGACAGCTCTTCGGACACCACGACCATCGAGGCCTTGGACAGCCCGAACCCGCCGTATTCCTCGGGGATGGTCAGACCAAAGACGCCCATCTCGGCCAGATCCTCGATGATCTCCATCGGGATCAGCTGATCCTTCAGGTGCCAGTCATGGGCATGGGGGATGACCTTCTCATCCGCAAAGCGGCGGAACTGGTCGCGGATCATCTCCAGCTCTTCGTCGAGACCCGAGGCGCCGAAGGTCGCCCGCCCGTGGTTCTCGCGCAGAAGACCCGCCAGTTGCATGCGGGCGGCGGCGGAATTGCCCCGGGCCAACAGGGCCTCCGCCGCCGCGCCGAACACCGGGGAAAGGTCCAGGTCCTGCAAGCGCGCGACCTCTCCCTGGCTCATCGGGATGCCGCCCGAAATCTGGTGCAGGTATTCGCCGAACCCGATCTGCAGGATCAGCGCTTCCATCGCTCCAAAGCGCCCCGCGCCTTCCAGCCGCGCGGCCCAGTCGTGCAGGGCCACAAGCGACTCCACGTAAGTCGCCAGCCACGACAGCGCATGGGCCGCGTATTGGTCGGCATCCAGCGCCGCGGCAGAGACCTTCCCCCCCGGCGCGACGCGGGCGCGCAAGGCGGCGATGGCCTCACCGCGCAGGCGCTCAAGCTCCGGCACCACGGCGCCGGTCAGCGCCAGAAGGTCGGGAAGGATCGCGGTCTTCGGCGGCACAGTCCCGTCATGCGGCATGAGTCGGCTCCTTTCTGCGTTTGCATCGTGATAGGCTCCTCGCAATCGCAGCGCAATAAAAATTCGCCGTAGTTCCGTCGCCAGCACTAAAATGTCGCGCACGATTTGCGCTGCACCCCGCGCGGGAAGCCGCTACAAGGCCGGCGGAGGCGCCTCATGTTCGGTCTTGATCCCCATATCCTTGTCGGCACGATCGCCGTCACGCTGTTTGCAAGCTTCGTGAAGGGCGCGGTCGGTTTCGGCATGCCGATGATCATGATCTCGGGCCTCGCCTCGATCCTGCCCGCGCACGAGGCGCTGGCCGCCCTGATCCTGCCGACACTGGTCACCAACCTGTTTCAGGCCTTCCGCGGCGGCCTCCGGCCCGCGCTTGCGGTGGTTGCGGCGTGGTGGCGGCTGATCGCCATGGTCTGCGTGATGATCGTGCTGTCCTCGCAACTGCTGCCCTTCATTCCGCAGGCCCTGATGCTGGGTGCGCTCGGCCTGCCGATCTGCGCCTTCGCGATCAGCCAGTTGGCCGGCAAACAGTTGAAATTCCACCCGAAGAACCGCAACCGGGCCGAGGTGATCGCAGGCACCGTGGGCGGGTTCTACGGCGGGCTGTCGGGCGTCTGGGGCCCGCCGCTGATCGCACTTCTGCTGTCGCTCGAGGTCGAGAAGCGCGAGGCCGTGCGCGTGCAGGGCGTCGTCTATCTGATCGGTGCGGTCATGCTGATGGCCGGCCACCTGCGCTCGGGCGTCCTGAACGCCCAGACGCTGCCGCTTTCGGCCGCCCTCGTCCTGCCCGCGCTGATCGGGCTGGCCACCGGCTTTCGCCTGCACGATCGGCTCGACCCGATCCGCTTCCGTCGCTGGACGTTGATCATCCTGACGATTGCCGGCCTGAACCTCGTGCGCCGCGCCTTCGTGCTGTAACGAAAAGGGGCACCCGAAGGCGCCCCTCATTCACTTTGGCGGAAATATCCCGGGGGGTGAGGGGGGCAGCGCCCCCCTGCCGCCCTCAGCCGATCGCCGCCGCCTTCACGTCCGCGTCGATGAACGGCACGTATTGCGCGAAGTTGTTGGCGAACATCGTCACCAGCTTGCCCGCCTGCGCATCGTAGGCGGCCTTGTCCGCCCAGGTCTGCCGCGGATCGAGCAGCGTCGCGTCCACGCCCGGCACGCTGACAGGCACGTCAAAGCCGAAGTTCGGGTCCTTGCGGAACTGCACGTCGTTGAGCGAGCCATCCAGCGCCGCCGTCAGCAGGGCCCGCGTCGCCTTGATCGGCATCCGCTTGCCCGTGCCATAGGCGCCGCCGGTCCAGCCGGTGTTGACCAGCCAGCAGGCCGCGCCGTGGCGGGCGATCTTTTCCTGAAGAAGCTTGCCATAGACCTCGGGGCGGCGCGGCATGAAGGGCGCGCCGAAGCAGGTCGAGAAGGTCGGGATCGGCTCCAGCACGCCGACCTCGGTCCCCGGCGTCTTCGAGGTGAAACCCGACAGGAAGTGATACATCGCCTGCGCCGGGGTCAGCCGCGCGATGGGCGGCAAGACGCCATAGGCGTCGCAGGTCAGCATGATGACATTCTTCGGCTGCCCCCCAAGCGCCGTCGGCGAGGCGTTCGAGATATAGTGCATCGGATAGGCGCAGCGCGTGTTCGCCGTCAGGCTGTCGTCGTCGAAATCAAGCTCGAGCGTCTCGGGGTCGAAGACCATGTTCTCCACCACCGTCCCGAAGGTGTGCGTGGTGGCATAGATCTCGGGCTCGGCCTCGGGCGACAGGTTGATCGTCTTGGCGTAGCAGCCGCCTTCGAAGTTGAAGACGCCGTTGTCCGACCAGCCGTGTTCGTCATCCCCGATCAGCGTGCGCCCGGGATCGGCCGACAGCGTCGTCTTGCCGGTGCCCGACAGGCCGAAGAAGACGGCCGTCTGCTCCATCTCGTCATGGGCATGGTTGGCCGAGCAGTGCATCGGCATCACGCCCTTTTCCGGCAGGATATAGTTGAGCAGCGTGAACACGGATTTCTTGTTCTCGCCCGCATAGGCGGTGTTACCGATCAGGATCAGCTTCTTTTCGAAGTTGAGAGCGATGACGGTTTCGCTGCGGCAGCCGTGACGGGCCGGATCGGCCTTGAAGCTGGGGCAGTTGATGATGGTGAACTCGGGCACGAAGCTTTCCAGCTCGTGCCGGCCCGGGCGGCGCAGCAGGTGCCGGATGAACAGACCGTGCCACGCAAGTTCGCTGACCACGCGGACATCCAGCCGGTAGGTCGGATCGGCCCCGGCATAAAGATCCTGCACGAAGTAATCGCGCCCCTGCATGTGCGCGAGCATGTCGGCATGCAGCCGGTCGAAGGCTTCCGGCGCCATCGGCGCGTTGTTTTCCCACCAGATCGTGTCTTCCACGCCCGGCGTGCGCACGACGTGCTTGTCCTTGGGCGACCGGCCGGTGTGTTTGCCGGTCGAAACGAGGAAGGCCCCGCCAAGACCCAGCGTCCCCTCGTTGCGCTTCAGGGCCGCCTCGATCAGGGCCGGTTCCAGCAGGTTGTAATAGACTGCACCCAGACCGCTGATGCCCTGATGTTCCAGTCGATGCGAGGGATTCACGTGTCCGTGGGTCATATGCAAGCTCCGAAGCCGTCCGCGCGGCGTTAGTCGAAATAATGGGCGCCAAGGGCCAATTCAGCGCCCGAGAGGCCGTCCGGGCCTCTCGCCGATCCTATAACATGACGTTTCTGCAAATAAACAGAAGGGTTTGCACCGTTAGCGCAACCAGTCGCAGCTTGGCGCCAAGATGCCGAATCCTGTGCGGCAATTCCGCCAGAATTTACGATTTTCAGACCATTTGCTGGTCAGGTCCATCCAGCGATTCGCATTCGTTGTTGATTCCCGAAGCCGAAAAAGAGACAATCCGGCAAAAAGTTGCGTATTGAGCAGTAGAGGTAAGTCATGTCGCGGATCGCGCTTGTCGACGACGATCGTAATATTCTGACGTCCGTTTCGATGACCCTCGAGGCCGAGGGGTTTGAGGTCGATACCTACAACGACGGGCAATCCGCGCTGGATGCGTTCAACAAACGCCTGCCCGACATGGCGGTTCTCGACATCAAGATGCCCCGGATGGACGGCATGGACCTGCTGCAGCGGCTGCGGCAGAAGACGTCGATGCCGGTGATCTTCCTGACCTCGAAGGACGACGAGATCGACGAGGTGCTGGGCCTGCGCATGGGCGCGGACGATTACGTCAAGAAGCCCTTCAGCCAGCGGCTTCTGGTCGAACGCATCCGCGCGCTTTTGCGCCGGCAGGAGGCGATGGCCACCGGCGAGGTCGCGACCACCGAAGAAAACAAGGTGATGGAACGCGGCAGCCTGACGATGGACCCGCTGCGTCACGCGGTGATCTGGAAGGGGCAGGAAGTGTCCCTGACGGTGACGGAATTCCTGCTTTTGCAGGCGCTTGCCCAGCGTCCCGGCTTCGTCAAGAGCCGCGACCAGCTGATGGACATCGCCTATGACGACCAGGTTTACGTCGATGACCGCACCATCGACAGCCACATCAAGCGTCTGCGCAAGAAGATGCGGGCCACCGACCCCGACTTCTCGGCGATCGAGACGCTTTACGGCATCGGCTACCGATACAACGAAGAATGAGCATCGCATCCCGGTTCGACATGGGCGACACGTCCCAAACCCCGAAGGCCGAGGTTCTGCTTGGCGAGGACTGGGTTTCGCTGGACGACGACGCCGCCGCCGAAGGGCGGAAGCGCCGGTCCGGGCTTGCCTTCCTCAGCAGTTCGCCCCTTGCGCGCAAGATCATCATCTTCAACCTGATCGGCCTGATCCTGCTGGTCTCGGGCGTGCTATACCTGAACCCGTTCCGCGACAGCCTCGTGCTACAGCGTGAACGCGGGCTGATCTCGCAAAGCCGCCTGATCGCAAACGCGATCGAGGCGCGGCTGGCCGTGGCGCCGACGGACAGCGCGGTGGATATGGCCTCTGCGCTGCAGTCGATCGACCTCGCGCAGGGGGTGACAGCCTATCTGTTCGATCCGACCGGCAAGACGATCGGGTCCACCGTGGGCAAGCCCGGCGCCCCCGGCCTGCCGCTGGAATCGCCGCGCGATGCGGTGCTGACGCGGTTCCTGACCTCTGTCTGGGACGGTGTCGCGCATGTGCTGCACATGAACGGTGCAAGCGCCGCGGGCAGCACCACGCCCGACCGTCTGGCACAATCGGTCGCCACGCAGGCCGTGACCGGCCAGACCACGGTGAAATCCGGCATCGACGCCGCCGGTCGGACGATCTTCACCGTCGCCACGCCGATCCGCACGGCCGACGGCATCCAGGGCGCCGTCGCGATGGCCACCGCCGCGGGGGAAATCGACCAGCTTGTCGCCAATGAGCGCGAGCAGGTGCTGGAAATGTTCGTGATCGCGATCCTCGTGTCGATCGGGCTCAGCCTCGTGCTGGCCTCGACCATCGCCAACCCGCTGGCGGACCTCGCCGCCGCCGCGGAACTGGGCCGCGACCGCAACGCCCGGAAAATGAGCCCGACGCGCGTGCGCATCCCCGACCTGACCGCCCGCCCCGACGAGATCGGGCGCCTGTCGGTGGCGATGCGGGGGATGGTGGCTGCGCTTTACGACAGGATCGACGCGAACGAACAATTCGCCGCCGACGTCGCGCACGAGATCAAGAACCCGCTGGCCAGCCTGCGGTCCGCCGTCGCCTCGATGCGGCTGGCAAAGCGCGACGACCAGCGCGAAAAGCTTCTGTCGGTGATTGAACACGACGTGCGCCGCCTCGACCGGCTGGTCAGCGACATCTCGAACGCCTCGCGGCTGGACAGCGAACTGGTGCGCGAGGATGAGGAAAGCTTCAACCTGCTGAAAACGGTGGCGAATATCACCGACTACCTGTCGCAGGAGGCGTCAGAGCGGCATGTCGATTTCATCACCGACCTGCCGGCCGAACCGCTCGTGATCCGCGGGCTGGAGGCCCGGCTCGCGCAGGTCTTCGTGAACATCATCACCAATGCCGTCTCGTTCTGCGAGCCAGGGGACGCCGTGCGCGTCTGGGTCCGCAAGCGAGAGAACCGCGTGCTTGTCGTGGTGGAAGACACCGGCCCGGGCATCCCCGAGGCGGCGTTGACCAAGATCTTCAAGCGATTCTATTCCGAACGCCCGCCGGGTCAGTTCGGCGACCATTCGGGGCTGGGCCTCGCCATCTCCAAACAGATCGTCGAGGCGCATGGCGGCGTGATCTGGGCCGAGAACATCCGCCCCACCGATGCGGACCCGACGTCCGAACCGCTGGGCGCGCGCTTCGTCGTGGGCCTGCCGGTATGAGCGCGGGGTGACAGGGGCCCTGCCCCGCAGCGCGAACCGCCAGGCCGCGCCCGGTGGCGCCCTGACCCTTCACGCCTCCTGTGTGGCCGTCGGCCCGCATGGCCTTCTGATCCTCGGCCGCACGGGCAGCGGCAAATCGTCCCTTGCCCTGTCGCTCATGGCGCATGGCGCGATCCTTGTCGCCGACGACCGCACCGAGGTCTGGGAACAGGGCGGCACGATCCGCGCGCGCGCACCGGCCGCCATTCGCGGCGTGATCGAGGCGCGGGGCATCGGCATTCTGGCCGCCGACACCGTGGACGAGGTCGCCCTGCGAGCGGTGATCGATCTCGACGAGACCGAGACCGAGCGCCTGCCCCCCCACCGGACCCGGCGGCTGTTTCAGCACGATCTGCCCTTGCTTCACGGACCGTTGACCCCCACTTTGCCAGCGGCGCTTCTGCAATATCTCAAGGGGGGCCGAAGCGCGTGACGGAGGCTGGCAGATGCCGCAGAAGGAGCCGGGACATCATCTGGTGCTGATCACCGGTCCTTCGGGGGCCGGCCGGTTGACGGCGATCCAGTGTTTCGAGGACCTTGGCTACGAGCCGATCGACAACCTGCCGCTGTCGCTGGTGCCGCGCCTTCTGGACGGCCCGCCGCTTCCGCGCCGAATCGCGCTTGGCATCGATGTGCGCAACCGCGAATTCAGCGTGGCCGCCTTCATGGCGCTGCTGGACCGCCTGACCGCCACGCCCGAGGTGGAGGCGCAGCTGCTCTACCTCGACTGCGCGCCCGAGGAACTGGTGCGCCGCTATTCCCAGACCCGGCGCCGTCACCCGCTTGCGCCGCAGGAAACGCCGTCCGAAGGCATCACGCGCGAGGTCGAGCTGCTGACGGGCGTGCGCGAACGCGCGGATGTGCATATCGACACGACGCAACTCAGCCCCCACGACCTGAAGGCCGCGATCGGCCGCTGGTTCGATCCGGGAACCCATCAGCGGCTGGCGGTCTCCGTGCAGTCGTTTTCCTACCGTCGGGGCGTCCCGTCGGGGGTCGATCTGGTGTTCGACACCCGCTTCCTGCGCAATCCGCACTGGGAACCGACGCTGCGCCCGCGCGACGGGCGGGACCCGGAGGTCGCCGACTACGTCATGTCCGACGACCGGTTCGCCGATTACTTCCGGCTGCTGACGGACTTGGTGAACCTGATGCTACCGGCGCAGGTGGAAGAGGGGCGGGCTCATCTTGCGATTGCATTCGGTTGCACCGGAGGGCAACACCGGTCCGTTGCCGTTGCGGAAAGATTGGCAAGGGTGCTTGCGGAGGCCGGTTGGCAGGTGTCTAAACGGCATCTGGAACTGGAACGCCGGGGCAATGGAAGCCGGGCAAGGTCAGGGTAACCGCACGTGATCGGAATCGTGATCGTCGCACATGGCGGATTGGCGCGGGAATACCTTGCCGCGGTGGAACATGTCGTGGGCAAGCAGCTTGGCGTGCGCACCGTGGCCATCGAAGATGACCATGACCGCGCCCAGAAACAGCGCGAGATCTGCGAGGCGGCCGACGCCGTGGACGACGGATCGGGCGTGATCGTGGTGACCGACATGTTCGGCGGCTCGCCCTCGAACCTCAGCCTGTGCGCCTGTTCGGCAAGCGACCGCCGCATCCTTTACGGCGCGAACCTGCCGATGCTGGTCAAGCTTGCCAAGTCGCGTGACCGATCGGTGGCCGACGCCGCGGCCTGCGCATTGGATGCGGGCCGGAAATACATCAACAGCATTGACCTGGGGGCTGGGCAGGAAACCTGATGGCCGAGCGGATATTGAGGATCGTCAACGAAAAGGGCCTGCACGCCCGGGCATCGGCCAAGTTCGTCGAGGTGGTCGAGGCGCACGAGGCCGAGGCGCAGGTCAGCCGCGACGGCATGACCGTGTCGGGCGACTCGATCATGGGGCTTTTGATGTTGGCAGCGTCGCGCGGAACATCTATTGAGGTGCGGACCAGCGGACCCGAGGCCGACAAGTTGGCGGATGCGCTGGATACACTGGTGGCCGATCGCTTCGGTGAGGACTTCTGAGGCCGCCGAACCCGCCCAAGGGACCTGACGCCTGTGAACGACCAGACTGCACAGCCCTCGCGTTTTGTCGGAGAAGACGGCTACAAGCCCTATGACAAGCGCCGGCTTTCCTATGCCAGCACCTTCAGCAACCCGCTGAAGTCGAACACGATTCGCGTGCTGGAATGGATGACAGGCAAGATGACCCTGCTGCGCCTGATCCGCCAGTTCGAGGCGATGGGCCCCGCGCGCGGGCAGGAATTCTGGCAGCGCGTGCTGGACGTGATGAAGATCGACCTTCTGACCCCGGAAGAGCAGATCGCGCGCATCCCGCGGACCGGCCCCGTGGTCGTGGTGGCGAACCATCCGCACGGTCTGGTGGACGGTCTGGTCATGGGGCGTCTGGTCGGGCTGGTGCGGCAGGATTTCAAGATCCTGACACGGTCGCTTCTGACCGGGATCGAAGAGATCGCCTATCACATGGTTCCCGTGCCCTTCCCGCACGAGGACGGCGCGCTGGAAAAGGGGCTGGAGATGCGGCGCATCGCCATGTCCCATCTGAACGATGGCGGCGTGGTGATCCTGTTCCCCTCGGGGCAGGTCGCGGCCTCGCGGACATGGCTTGGCCCCGCGGTCGAGGCCGACTGGAACCCGTTCACCGCGAAGATGATCCTGAAAAGCGGGGCGGTGGTGTTACCGATCCGCTTTCCGGGCGAGAATTCGCGCTGGTATCAATGGGCCAACAAGATCTCGCCCACCCTGCGGCAGGGGCTCTTGCTGCACGAGGTGGCCCATGCGCTGAACAAGCCTCAGGCGCCGATCATCGGCAACCCGCTCGATCCCGAGGCGGTCGCGCAGTGGTCGTCGAACCCGCGCGGCTTCATGGCCTGGCTGCGCGAGACGACGCTGGCGCTGGAAGCCTGAGGCGTTACCCGAACGTCACTTGATGCGGCGCGCACCCGGTGCGAAGGTCTGGGCACCGTCGTGCCGCTCTGCCGGGTTGATCCACCCCGTCGGACGCGTGCATAAACGGCATCCCTCAACTGCCGGACCCAGACCATGAACCGCGCCGACCCGAACCTTACGATCCTCACGCCGCCCCCCGCCGCACATGAAAGCTTTCAGTCGGCCAGCGCGGCCGTGGCACGGCTGGAGGCGCTTTACAGCGAGGCGACGGGCTTCCTGACCGAGGCGTTTTCGACCGCCGTGCGCGGCGGGCGTCCGGCCGCGCGGTTCCGCGCCTTCTACCCCGAGATCCGTCTGGTCGTGTCCAGCTTCGTGCAATCCGACAGCCGCCTGAGCTTCGGTCACGTGACGCAGCCGGGCACCTATTCGACGACGATCACGCGGCCGGACCTGTTCCGCAATTATCTGTGCCAGCAGATCGAGCTGTTGATGAAAAGCCACGGCGTCTCGGTCGAGGTGGGGCCGTCCACGACGCCGATCCCGGTGCATTTCGCCGTGGCGGGCCGGTCGGACATCAACATCCCGCAGGAAGGCGTGCTGGATTTCGCGCTGCGCGACGTGTTCGACGTGCCCTCGCTTGCCACCACGAACGACGACATCGTGAACGGCGTGCGTCCCGAGGCGGGCGGCGCCTGGCCGCTGGCCCCGTTCACGGCGCAACGGGTGGACTATTCGCTGGCCCGGCTCAGTCATTACACGGCGACGGATGCCGAGCATTTCCAGAACCACGTCCTGTTCACCAACTACCAGTTCTACGTCGAGGAATTCGAGGCCTTCGCCCGCGCCGCGCTGGCCGACCCGCAGAGCGGCTATACCTCGTTCGTGGCCCCGGGCAACGCCGAGATCACCGCCGCCGATCAACCGCTGACCCATGTCGGCAAGACGCCCCAGATGCCCGCCTATCACCTGAAACGGGAAGGCTCGCAGGGGATCACGCTTGTCAACATCGGCGTCGGCCCGTCGAATGCCAAGACGGCGACCGACCACATCGCGGTGCTGCGGCCCCATGCCTGGCTGATGGTGGGGCACTGCGCGGGCCTGCGCAACAGCCAGAGCCTTGGCGATTTCGTGCTGGCCCATGCCTACCTGCGCGAAGATCACGTGCTGGACGACGATCTGCCCGTCTGGGTCCCGATCCCGGCGCTGGCCGAGATCCAGATCGCGTTGCAGGAAGCCGTGGCCGAGGTGACCAAACTCGAAGGTTACGAGCTGAAGCGGATCATGCGCACCGGCACCGTCGCCACCATCGACAACCGCAACTGGGAACTGCGCGACCAGTCGGGCCCGGTGCACCGCCTGAGCCTGTCGCGGGCCATCGCGCTCGACATGGAAAGCGCCACGATCGCGGCGAACGGGTTCCGGTTCCGGGTGCCCTACGGCACGCTTCTGTGCGTGTCCGACAAACCGCTGCACGGCGAATTGAAGCTGCCCGGCATGGCAACCGAGTTCTATCGAACGCAGGTCGCGCGCCACCTTCTGATCGGCGTGCGCGCCATGGAACGTTTGCGCGACATGCCGCTGGAACGCATCCACAGCCGCAAGCTGCGCAGCTTTGAGGAAACAGCCTTCCTGTAAAGGCGAATTTTCGCAGCGTCAGGATCGAAATCGCTTGATTCGATCCCCAAAAACCTGTGTAGCCAAGTCATCGCTCTGATGAGCCTGAGAGATCCCGCACAAAGCGGGGCAATCAACGAGGAGACATGAATGTCCAAGCAAATGACCAAAGCCCAACTCGTGGCGGCCCTTGCGGAAGCGACTGGCGCCGACAAGAAATCGGCCGGCGCAGCCCTGGACGCGCTCACTGACATCGTCACCCGTGAAGTTGCGGCTGGCGGTTCGGTCACGCTGCCGGGTATCGGCAAGGTGACGTGCCGCGCCCGTCCCGAGCGCATGGTGCGCAACCCGGCGACCGGCGAGCAGATCGCCAAGCCCGCCGACAAGATCGTGAAGATCTCGGTTGCGAAAGCGCTGAAGGACAGCGTCAACGCCTGATCGGCTATGACTTGCGCCCGGCCACGGGCCGTATAGGGTCGCCATCCGGCGGCCCTTTTCGTTTGGGCGCTTCAGTGCAGGAGCATGGGATGGACCTTGGCGCGATCGGGATGGGGCTGGCCTTTGCCTTCATGTGGTCGTCGGCCTTCACCTCGGCCCATATGATCGTGGCAGAGGCCCCGCCGCTTTGGGCGCTGGCGGCACGTTTCCTGATCTCTGGCCTGATCGGCGTGAGCATCGCCGTGGCGACGGGCCAGTCCTTTCGCCTCACGCGGGCACAGTGGCGCGCGACGGCGATCTTCGGCATCTGTCAGAACGTCCTTTACCTCGGGCTGAATTTCATCGCGATGCAGACGGTCGATGCCTCGCTGGCGGCGATCATCGCCTCGACCATGCCCCTGATCGTGGCGCTGGCGGGCTGGCTGGTCTTTGGCGAGAAGACCCGGCCGTTGGGCGCCGCGGGTCTGGTCGCGGGCGTGGTGGGCGTCGTGGTCATCATGGCCTCGCGCCTGTCGGGCGGGGGGCTCGGGCCGTCTGTGATCCTGTGCGGGATCGCCGTCATGGCGCTGGCACTGGCCACGATGACGGTGCGCGGTGCCTCGTCCGGCGGCAACGTGCTGATGATCGTCGGGCTGCAGATGCTGGTCGGCGCGGCGATCCTTGCCGTCGCGGCCACGGCGACCGAAACCGTCGCGATCCACTGGAGCCCGCGGCTGATCCTTGCCTTCACCTACACCACGCTTGTGCCGGGGCTGCTGGCGACCTGGGTCTGGTTCAAGCTGGTGAACCGGATCGGCGCGGTGCGGGCGGCGACGTTCCACTTTCTCAACCCGTTCTTCGGCGTGCTGATCGCGGCGGTTCTGCTGCATGAACATGTCGGGCCCGGCGACGTGCTGGGTGTGGTCATCATCGCGGGCGGCATCCTTGCCGTGCAGGTGTCCAAGCAGGCGCGCTGACAGCTTTGTGAACGATGCATCCGTAACGTCCGCACGGGCGTAGAGTCAGGCAGGGTAAGTGATACCCGGAGCCGCCATGACGCTGATCCTTGCCTATGCCGCCGGTCTGCTGACGCTCATCAATCCCTGCGTTCTGCCGGTCTTGCCGATCGTGCTGGCCTCTGCGTTGCAGGCCAGCCGGTTCGGCCCGCTTGCCTTGGCGGCCGGTCTGGGCAGCGCCTTCGTGATCGCGGGCCTTGCACTTGGCAGCCTTGCGGGGGCCTTCGGACTTTCGCCGGACACGATCACGCAGGTGGGGGCAGCCGCCATGGTTGCCTTTGGCCTGACCCAGCTTCTGCCCGTGGCGGGGCGCGGGTTCGCCTTTGCGACCGCGGGCCTTGCCGCCCGGGCCGATCGTGGGGCGCACCAGTTGCCCGGCAGCGGCGTGGGCGGGCAGTTCCTTGGCGGGATGCTGCTCGGCCTGATCTGGAGCCCCTGCGTCGGCCCCACGCTGGGCGGCGCGCTGGCGCTGGCGGCGTCGGGGCGCGATCTGGGGCAGGCGGCGGGGATCATGGTCGCCTTCTCGCTGGGCGTTGGCACCGTTGTCGTTGCGCTTGGCTACGGGGCCCGGGGCCTCTTGATCCGCAACCGCGCCCGGATGCAACGGGTCGCGCAGACCGCCAAGCCGGTCCTTGGCGCGGCCTTCGTTCTTGTGGGGCTTGCGCTGCTCACCGCCATGGAACACCCCGTCGAGGGCTGGCTGCTCTCGATCACACCCGACTGGATTCAAAACCTGTCTGTCTCGATCTGACACCGGAGGATAAGATGAACCGCCGCGATTTTCTGAACCTGACCGCCGCCGTCTCGCTGGCCACGCCCCTGCTTGTGGAAAAGGCGCGCGCTGCCGCACCCGAGGCCTACAAGCCCGGCATGGTGAAAACCGCCCTCGCCGAGGGAAAGACCGTGCTGCTCGACTTCTCCGCCACGTGGTGCACGACCTGCGCGGCGCAGCGGAGGGTGCTCAAGAAGCTGCGGGCCGAGAACCCGGGCTATGACAAGGCCATCGATTTCGTGACGGTCGATTGGGACACCTACCGCAACGGCGCGCTGGCGAAGTCGCTGAAGGTGACCGACCGGGCCACGCTGATCGTGCTGAAGGGCGACAAGCAGATCGGTCGGCTGAACTGGGAGACCGGCGAGGCGAAGATCAAGGCGCTGCTGGACGCGGGGGTCGCAGCCGCCAAGGCCTAACCGCGCGCGGGAAACCGGGCGAAGAAGGCCCAGATCTCGTCCGCGCCCGAGATGTCTTCGTTCGTCCGCCCCACAAGGAAGCGCGGCAGCTCCACCCGGCCAGACGGCCATGTGTGGCCGCCGCCTTTCACGCGGTCAAAGCCCGTGGGCACGGCGCAACTGCTGTAGCGAATGCGGTCCACGGCCCCCATAGGGGCATCCGTTCGCGCGCCCGCGCAGCGGTTGATGCGGGCAAAGGCCGCCATCGTGGCATCCGCCGACAGGACCGTGTCGCGCTGGCGGCCAAGCACGGTGACTCGACCGCCCTTGTAGGGGACGAGCGGGTCCGCCGTGCCTTCGATCAACAGAAAACCGGTCGGCGGAGCCTTGGCGCAATCGGCGGCAAGCCCGGCGGGCAGCGTCATTGCGACGGGCGCGATGGCGCGGAACATGCCCGGCGCCCGGCAGGCGAGCAGGTAGCTCATGTGCCCGCCGCGCGAGATGCCGGTTGCGAAAAGCCGCGAACGATCCACCGGATAGCGCGCCTCGACAGCCGTGACGGCAGCCTTGAGAAAGGAAAGGTCGTCGCGGCGGGGGGAAAGGCCTGCCGAAACCTCGCCCTCGCCCGTGTCCCACATCCGGCCGATCGCGTCGGGATAAAGGACAAGGAAGCCGGCCTGTTCGGCCAGCGCTTCGAAACGGTGCCGGGTCGCGCGGGCGACCTCGGCGTCCGTGCCGCCGCCGCCGTGCAGGACCACGACCAGCGGGCGGGGGCCGGGATGCTCGGGGAGCGAGGCCGGGACATAGAGCAGGAAATGCCGGGTCAGCCCGCCGACCTCGATCCGGTGCCGCGTCATCTCGGCCCGCGCCGTCGGGGCGAACGTGAGGGCAAGCAGGCAGGCAAGGATCAGGCGCATGGGGCTGGCTCCGTGTCGGGCTGGGCATTCAACGCCCTGCCAGCGCGGTTCCGTCGGCTCAGCCGATCTGGCCGCGCAGCCCGCCGGTCTGGCCGCGATCCAGCAGCAGGTGATCGAGGAGGACGCAGGCCATCATCGCCTCGCCCACCGGGACGGCGCGGATGCCGACGCAGGGGTCATGGCGGCCCTTGGTGACAAGCTCGGTCGCCTCGCCCGCCAGCGTGACGGTCTTGCGCGGGGTCAGGATCGACGAGGTGGGTTTGACGGCGAAGCGCACAACCACGTCCTGCCCGGTCGAGATGCCGCCAAGGATGCCGCCTGCGTGGTTGGACAGATAGCGGGGGCCGTCGTTGCCCATCTCGATCTCGTCGGCATTCTCGATCCCGGTGAGGGCGGCGGCGGCCATGCCCTCGCCAATCTCGACGCCTTTCACGGCGTTGATCGACATCATCGCGGCGGCAAGGTCGCTGTCGAGCTTGCCGTAGATCGGGGCGCCAAGGCCCGCGGGCACGCCCTGCGCCACGACCTCGATCACCGCGCCGACCGAGTTGCCGGACTTGCGCAGGTCATCGAGATAGGTCTCCCAGTCCTGCGCCGCGCGGGCATCGGGCACCCAGAAGGGGTTCCGCTCGATCTCGGCCCAGTCGAAGCGGCGGCGGTCGATGGCATGCTGGCCCATCTGCACCATGTAGCCGGTGATCTTCACCTGCGGGGCAAGCGCGGCCAGCGCCGCCCGCGCGACGCCCCCCGCCGCGACGCGCGCGGCAGTTTCGCGGGCCGAGGATCGGCCCCCCCCGCGCGGATCGCGGATGCCGTATTTCTGCCAATAGGTGATGTCGGCATGACCGGGGCGGAACTTCTGCGCGATCTCGCTGTAGTCCTTGGACCGCTGGTCGGTGTTCTCGATCATGAGCTGGATCGGCGTGCCCGTCGTGCGCCCCTCGTAGGTGCCCGACAGGATCTTGACCTCATCCGCCTCGCGCCGTTGCGTGGTGAAGCGGTTCTGGCCCGGTTTGCGCCGATCCAGCCAAGGCTGGATATCGGCCTCGGTCAGGGGCACGCCGGGGGGGCAGCCGTCGATGGTGCAGCCAAGGGCGGGGCCATGGCTTTCGCCCCAGGTCGTGACGCGGAACAGGTGACCGAAGGTGTTCAGGCTCATGGCGGGCTCCTTTCCCAGCGGTCTAGCGGCGCGGGGCCTGCCCCTCAAGGGGTTTTGGGGACGTCTTCCCAAAGGAAAACCGCGCCCCGGGGGGCGCGGTCCATGGTCTTGCCGGTCTGACAGGCGTCAGGCGGTCTTCTTGCCCTTCACGCCAGCCCAGAGCCGCTTGTTCGTCAGATACAGCAGCGAGGTCAGCACGATCACGAAGAACACACCGGTAAAGCCCGCGTGCTTGCGCGCGTTCAGGTGCGGTTCGGCCGCCCACATCAGGAAGGCCGCGACGTCTTCGGACATGTGCTTGACGTCGTTGGGCGAACCGTCCGCGAAGGTGACCTGACCGTCGGTCAGCGGCGGCGGCATGCGGATCCAGCCCCCCGGGAAGATGTCGTTGCCGTAAACGGTGTTGCCCGCCACGTCCTTGGTCTTGCCGGTGTAGCCGTTCACGATGGCGACGATATACTGCGGACCGCCGATCCCGTGGATGAGCTGGTTGATCCCCAGCTTGTAGGGCCCGTGGAACGCCGCCCGCGCCTTGGCGAGCACGCTCATGTCCGGCGCGCCCATCGAATTGTTGGCCGGGAAGGTGTCCGTCGGCAACAGCTTGCGCGGGTTGCCGCTGGCCGCGTCGATGTATTGCGGGTTCGACGCGGTATCGTTGACCGGGAAGGCCGCGGCATAGGCCTTGACCTGTTCCGGGGTCAGATGCGGCCCGCCCGGATCGCCCAGCGTCCGGAAGGGCACGAGTTCCATCCCGTGGCAGGTCGAGCAGACCTCGGTATAGACCTGAAGACCGCGTTGCAGCTGGTGCTGGTCATAGGTGCCGAAGGGACCGTCGAACGAGAACGGAATGTCGGGGATGTGTGCCTCGGCCTCCTGGGCCGCGACCGGGCTTGCCTGCCCGATCGCCAGCGCGGCAAAGGCTGCCAGAGCGGTGAGTGTAAGTTTCCGGATCATCTCCATCGGTCCTTTCTCACTCGGCCGGGTGGGCGGCTTCGCCCGCGCCGTAGTGCGCATTGAAGTCTTCCTCGATCGTGGCCGGCGTCTTCAGCGGCTTCTCGATGACGCCAAGCAGCGGCAGGATCACCAGGAAGTAGGCGAACCAGTAGGTCGCCGCGATAAGGGAGATCCAGCCGATCAGCGCGGTCGGGAATTGCGAACCGCACCACATCAGCACGAGGAAATCGAACACCAGCAGGCGGAACCACCACTTGAACGAGGGGCGATACCGGCCCGAGCGCACGGACGAGGTGTCAAGCCAGGGCGCCAGCGCCATCACGGCGATCGCGCCGAACATCGCCAGCACGCCGAAGAACTTCGCATCGACAAGACCGAAGGTCACGAAGTGGGCGAGCTGCACGATCCAGACGTCCTGGGTGAAGGCGCGCAGGATCGCGTAGAACGGCAGGAAGTACCATTCCGGCTCGATCGAGGGCGGGGTCTTGAGCGAATCCGCCATGATGTAGTTGTCCGGCGAGCCGAAGTAGTTCGGCATGAAGGCCACCACGGCGAAGAAGATCGTCATGATGACGCCAAGCGCGAACAGGTCCTTGATAACGAAGTAGGGCCAGAAGGGAACCGTGTCCTTCGCGGCTTCCTCTTTCGAGCCACGGCGCACTTCAACACCGGTGGGGTTGTTGTTGCCGGTGGTGTGGAAGGCCCAGATGTGCACCGCCACCAGCGCCGCAATGATGAAGGGCAGCAGGTAGTGCAGCGAGAAGAAGCGGTTCAGCGTCGCGTTCGACACCGCGGGCCCGCCCAGAAGCCAGGTCTGGATGTGCGGCCCGATGCCGGGGATCGCGCCGAAGAGGCCGGTGATCACCGTGGCGCCCCAGAAGGACATCTGCCCCCAGGGAAGCACGTAGCCCATGAAGGCGGTCGCCATCATGGCAAGGTAGATCAGCATGCCGATGATCCACGTCACTTCGCGCGGGGCCTTGTAGCTGCCGTAGAACAGGCCGCGGAAGATGTGGACATAGACGGCGATGAAGAACAGCGTCGCGCCGTTCATGTGCATGTAGCGGATCATGTAGCCGCCGTTCACGTCGCGCATCATGTGCTCGACCGAAGCGAAGGCCAGCCCGGTCTGCGGCGTGTAGTGCATCGCCAGAACGATGCCGGTCACGATCTGCAGCGCAAGGCAGAAGGTCAGCACGATGCCCCAGATCCAGAGCCAGTTCAGGTTCTTCGGCGTGGGGATCATGAGCGTGTCGTAGAACAGCCCGACGATCGGGAGCCGCTTGTGCAGCCACTTCTCGAAGCCGCTCTTCGGCTCGTAATGGTCGTGAGGAATTCCAGCCATCGGTATCTCCCTTAGCCGATCTTGATGGTGTTCGGGTCGCTGAACTTGTTGACCGGAATTTCGAGGTTGCGCGGCGCGGGCCCTTTGCGGATGCGGCCGGCGGTGTCGTATTGCGAACCGTGGCAGGGGCAGAACCAGCCGTCGAATTCGCCGGCGTTGTTGCCCAGCGGCACGCAGCCAAGGTGCGTGCAGATGCCGATCATCACGAGCCACTTGCCCTCTTTGTCGAGGGTCCGGTTCTCATCCGTGGCGGGGGCGCCGTCGGGCAGGTTCAGGTTCTCGGCCTTCGGGTCGGGCAGTTCGCTGACCTTCACGGCGCGGCCTTCCTTGATCTCCTTCGCCGTCCGGTGACGGATGAAGATCGGCTTGCCCTGCCATTTCACGGTAATCTGCGTGCCTTCCGCAACCCCGCCGATCGGAACTTCGATCGAGGCAAGCGCCTGAACGTCGGCCGAGGGGTTCATCTGGTTGATCAGCGGCCAGATCGCGGCGCCGGCGGTTACTGCACCGGCTCCGGCAGTCGCGTAATACAGGAAATCCCTGCGGGTTGCCTGGTGGTCTTCTGCGTGAGACACGAACCTTCTCCCTTCCATAGCCAGTTATTGCCGGCCTGTGCAAAGCCTGGCCGCGGTCCCCCGCAGCCTATCCCTCAGGCTAATTAGCGTCACACTTTCCGCACGTCCAGCGGACAATAGGGCGCAGCTTCAAGGGATATGACGCAAAAATTACCTACCCGAGGGTTACAGTCCAGTTACCGACGCGTGAGTCGGGCGATATTGCCCGGCAAGTTGTGACCCGAAGGCCACCACGGGCGATTCCCCCGGCCGCGGGGCGAGTCAGGCCGGGGCGGTCGCCTTCATGCTGTCGCGCGCGGCGAAGGCGGCATACCAGTCGGCAAGCTGGGGATGCCCGGCGCGCCAATCCCGATCCGCCAGCCGGAAATCCAGATAGCCAAGCGCGCAGCCCACGGCCACCTGCCCCATGTCGAGCGGACCGGAAAGGTGGCTCATCCAGCGCGCCTCGAGAACGTCGAGCGTGCGGGAAATCTTGGCCCATTGCCCTTCGAGCCATGCGGCAGAGCGTTTGTCTTCGTCCCGGGTGATGACTTCGTAGCGCATCAGCACCGCGGCATCCATGATCCCGTCGGCGGTCGCTTCCAGCGTCAGCGTCTCCCACAGGCGGGGCGCGGCGGGATAGAGCCGACCACCCGCCCGGTCGTCGAGGTAGCGACAGATCACCCGGCTGTCATACAGCGCCGTGCCGTCCTCGCGCTCCAGCGTCGGGATCTTGCCCAGCGGGTTCTGCGCCACCGGCATCGTGCCCGGATCGACGGCATTGCCCGCGACCGGCACCAGCGTCACGGCAGTCTCCTGCCCGGTTTCCTTGAGCAGCACGACGACCTTGCGGACGAAGGGAGAGGCGAGGGCGTGAAAGAGGCGCATGGACAGTCCTTTCGGGATGGATCGTCCGGCACCCTAGGACGGGGTCGCGTGCCTGTCCACAGGGCTATGCCCGGCGCATGAGGGGGGCAAGCCTCTCCGGCTGCGGCAAGGCCGCGACACCTTCGGCCGCGCCAAAGCGGGCGGCGTCGGGCTTGTTCTGCGACAGCTTCCACGTGCCCTGCACATCGGTGATCGTCAGGCGGCAGGGCACGATCATCCGCATCATCCGCTCCATGACGCCGGGGGTCATCTTGTCCGAGGTCCAGGGCGTCTTGGGCAGAAGCCGCGCCTCGAATTCGGCTGACAGCCGGTCGAGCATCGGGCGCAGATCGGCATCGGGCAGCAGGGCCAGCGTGCCGCGCAGGTGGACGGCGACATAGTTCCACGTCGGCACCTGATCGGGCACGCCATACCAGTCGGGGGAAATGTAGCCATCGGGTCCCGTGACCGCGATCACGGCGGGCTGCGGGTCTTTCAGCAGCGCCACGATGGGGTTCGACCGCACAAGGTGCAGGTCGGCCTCGGCGCCCGCCCCGTCGAGGAGAAAGGGCACATGCGACAGAAGCGGACCGGCCGGGGCATTGACGCACAGGGTGCCGAAGCCCCGGTCGGCGGCAAAGGCGAGGTTGTCCGAAATCGGCGTCTGGCGAAAGGCGGGGTTGGGGTGCATGGCGGCCTCCGGTGATCCCGGAGGTCTAGGCCAGCGCCCCGTCGCCGCCAAGCCCTAACGCTGCAACGTCTCGAGGTAGAGCGCCACCGACATCACCCGCCCGCGCGCCGCGATCACGCCGCCGTAAGGGTCCATCCCCGAAACATCCGCCGCCCCGAAGGTTTCGGCAAACAGCGGCATCGGGTTGCCATGCGCGCGGATTCCGGTCCGGCCGTCGATGATATGGACCACCTTCAGCATCGGAAAGTCGCCGTGGTTGTTGTGCGCAAGCAACGTCAGGTCCGGCGCCGGGATCGTCATGATCCCCGACATGTCGCCATCCCCGCGGGCCGAGACGCCGTGACAGACGGCGCAATGGGTCTCGAACAGCTGTTTGCCGATGGTCTCGTCTTGCGCCGCGGCAGGCAGGGCAACCGCCAGAGCAGCCGCGGCAAGGCAGAGGGAAAGAGGTCCGTTTCGCATGTCGCTTCCTTTCACGTGCAATAGCGAAAGGATCGCGGCGGCGTGATCGCCCCGCATTGACGGGGCGCATCGGGGGTTGCGCCGGTCAGGCCAGCAGGGTCGCGCCGTCGTGGGCGGCGATCGTGGCGGTCACGATCTGCCCCTCGGGTTGATCGGCGGCGAAATGCACCTCGGTGAACTGTTCGGTCCGCCCCATCCGGGGACGCTCGATCAGCACGCGGTGGGTCTGGCCGACTTCGGCCTGTAGGTGGCGCAGAAGCGCCGCATCGCCCGCCGCACGCAGGCGGGCGGCGCGTTCGCGGATCGCGGGGCCGGGCACCTGCGGCATGCGCGCGGCGGGCGTGCCCTGACGGCGGGAATAGGGGAAGACGTGCAGGAAGGTCAGGCCGCAATCCTCGACGAGCTTCAGAGAGCTCTCGAAATGCGCCTCGGTCTCGGTCGGGAAGCCGGCGATGATGTCGGCGCCGAAGACGATGCCGGGCCGCAGCCGCCGCGCCTCTTCGCAGAAGCGGATCGCGTCGTCGCGCAGGTGGCGGCGCTTCATCCGCTTGAGGATCAGGTCGTCGCCATGCTGAAGGCTCAGGTGCAGATGCGGCATCAGCCGCGCCTCGCCCCCGATCGCCTCCATCAGCGCGGGGTCCGCCTCGATCGAGTCGATCGAGGAAATCCGCAGCCGCTCCAGATCCGGCACCAGCCGCAGGATGCGCTGCACCAGATCGCCCAGATGCGGTTCCATCGGCAGGTCGGCGCCCCAGGAGGTCAGGTCCACCCCGGTCAGCACGACTTCGCGGAAGCCCTTGTCCACCAGACGCCTGATCTGTTCCACGACGACGCCCGCGGGGACCGACCGCGAATTGCCCCGGCCATAGGGGATGATGCAGAAGGTGCAGCGGTGGTCGCAGCCATTCTGGACCTGCACATAGGCGCGATGCCGGCCGAAGCCGTCGATCAGGTGGCCTGCGGTTTCCTTCACCGACATGATGTCATCGACCTGCACGCGCTCGGTCTGGCCGATCAGGTCGGGCACCTTCAGCGCGTCCCATGTCGCGGGCTGCATCTTTTCGGCGTTGCCGATGACGCGGCTGACCTCGGGCATGGCGGCGAAGGTCTCGGGCTCGGTCTGTGCCGCGCAGCCGGTGACGATCAGCGTGGCGTCGGGGTTTTCCCGCCGCAGCTTGCGGATCTCCTGCTTGGCCTTGCGCACGGCCTCGGCCGTCACCGCGCAGGTGTTCACGACGACAAGGTTGTCGATCCCTTGGGACAACTCGCGCATCGCCTCGGATTCATAGGCGTTGAGGCGGCAGCCGAGGGTGGAGAAGACCGGCGCGCTCATGCCGGTTGCGACCGGGCCAGCGCCATCAGCGACGGGTCCAGCACGCCCGAGAAGACATGGGCCACGGGGCCGGTCAGCCAGACGCCGTCCTCGGCCCAGTCCACCTGCAAGGTGCCGCCATCGACCTCGACTGTCACCTGCCGCCCGGTCAGCCCGCGCCGCGCGGCGGCGACGGCGGTGGCGCAGGTGCCCGAGCCGCAGGCCAGCGTCACGCCCGCGCCGCGTTCCCACACGCGCATCCGCAGGCGGTCGTGGCCGATGAGGCTTGCGAATTCCACGTTGGTGCGTTCGGGGAACAGCGGATCGTGTTCCAGCGCCGGGCCGCGGCCGGTCAGGTCCACCGCCTCGGCATCCGGCACGAAGAAGATGCAATGCGGATTGCCCATCCCCACCGCAGCCGGATCGTCCGGCATCGGCAGGTGCAGCGTGTCGGCGTCCCGCGCCAGCGGCACCTCGGCCCAATCAAGCTGCGGCTGGCCCATGTTCACCCGGATCAGGCCGTTGCCAAGGCGCTCGGCCCGCAGAAGCCCCCGCTCGGTCCGCAAGGTCAGCGCATCGCGGCCCGTCTCGTCCATCAGAAGGTGCGCCACACAGCGGGTGGCATTGCCGCAGGCGCCTGCCTGACTGCCGTCGGAATTCCAGAACACCAGCCGGGCATCGGCCTGCGGGTCGGTGTCGATCGTGACAAGCTGATCGAAGCCCACGCCCCGGTGCCGGTCCCCCACCGCACGGGCGAGGTCGGCGGTCACAAGACTGCCCTGCCCCCGCTGGTCGATGACCACGAAGTCGTTGCCTGCGCCGTGCATCTTGAGAAACGGCAGGCCATGGGGACGGGGCGTCTGTTCCATGAGGCGGCGATATAAGCCCGTCGCGCGGTGAAATCCAGCAGTCAGAGAAATCCTGGAAAGGTTGCTTTTGCTCTTGAACCCCGCGGCGCGGGGGGCTAATGACCCGCCCCGTGGGCCGTTAGCTCAGTTGGTAGAGCAGCTGACTCTTAATCAGCCTGTCGAAGGTTCGAATCCTTCACGGCTCACCATCCCGACTTCGGGATGTCTTCTTCCACAGGAAATACGGGTCGCGCCGGGGCTTTGGGGCGCAGGTGGGCGTCATCCGCGCCCTGGTATCGGCGCTGCGCCACCCCCGCGAAAAATGCCTGAGCCGGCGTATGAGGGCTTGACCCGGGGGTCGGCTTTCCGTAGCACCCGCGTCGATGTGGGCCGTTAGCTCAGTCGGTAGAGCAACTGACTTTTAATCAGTGGGTCGCAGGTTCGAATCCTGCACGGCTCACCACATCCCCCGATGGATCGTCTTCCTTTTGTCCGACTATGTCATCCGACGGGGCCGGTTTGGGGCGATGCGCGGGTTTCGGCGTCGCCCGCATGGCGAACGCATGCGCCGGGCCGCGGGGTGTAATCTTAAGGTTAATTATGGTATCGTATGAGAGGCGCGCCTGCGGCGATTTCTCATTGAACCGCCCTTGGATGGGCCAGTAAACGCGCTGCTCACATTCCGCAATTGGCGGATTTGGCCAATCGGAGCAACGGTTCGATGAAGGTGTTTGCCCCCCTTCTCGAGTGGATGGTCTTTGCCGCAGCGGCCTATGTGGTTCTGGCGCATCAGCTTTGGCTACCGCCTCAACCGGCCGCGGACATGGATGCCTATCTCAACGAGTTGCTCCGGAATTCAGCGCCGGGGGTGGATCAGGGCGCCGGTGCACGCCCTGACCTCCTGAGCGCGATCGTCAGGCCCTAGCCGGGCCGCTTCCTCGAAAGATTACCTCAGGATGACATAGTTGACATTTCCGTGAAGCTGACCGCCACTGACGCTCGCGGAGTGGTTGTTTGCAGACCATTCCCCCCCACCTTAACGGCGGCTCTTTCCTCCCGGATTGGCCGCCGCTTTCTTTGGCTGTCGCGGATTTCTTCGGCTGTCAGAGACGAAAGGCCCCGCGCGGGGCGCGGGGCCTTTGTGGTCGTGGTCAACACGGTCGGGCGAGGGCCAGTGCCCTGATGCGGCCCTGTCCGCGTCCGGCTGTCGCGCAGGATCGGGCGCTCAGGCGCGCACGAGCCGTTCGTAGCTTTCCGAGATGTCGCGGGTGATCGCGCCGACCTCGAAGCGGTAGGGGCCGATCTCGCCCACCGGGGTGACCTCGGCCGCGGTGCCGGTCAGCCAGCACTGTTCGAAGCCTTCCAGCTCTTCCGGCATGATGTGGCGTTCGTGCACCGTCAGACCCTTGTCCTTCAGCATCCCGATGACCGTGCGCCGCGTGATGCCGTTCAGGAAGCAGTCGGCCAGCGGGGTGTGCACTTCCCCGTTCTTGACGAAGAAGATGTTGGCCCCGGTCGCCTCGGCCACATAGCCGCGGTAATCCATGAAAAGCGCGTCCGAACAGCCCTTGGCCTCGGCGGCGTGCTTGGACATGGTGCAGATCATGTAAAGCCCGGCCGCCTTGGCAGCGACGGGAATCGTCTCGGGCGAGGGGCGCTTCCACTTGGCGATGTCGAGCTTGGCGCCCTTCATCTTCGCGTCGCCGTAGTAGTTGCCCCATTCCCAGCCGGCGATGGCCATCTTCACGGGGTTGCGCTTGGCCGAGACGCCCATGTCCTCGCCCGAGGCGCGCCAGGCGACGGCGCGGACATAGGCATCCGTCCAGCCGTTGGCCTTCAGCATGGCGTATTTCGCCTCTTCGATCTGATCGACCGTGTAGGGGATCGTCATGTCGAGCAGCTCGCCCGATTTCAGCAGGCGTTCGGAATGGTCCCGCCCCTTGAAGATCTTGCCGTTGTAGCAGCGCTCGCCTTCGAAGACGCTTGACGCATAGTGCAGGGCATGGGTCAGGATATGGACGTTCGCCTCCCGCCACGGCACCAGCTTGCCGTCCATCCAGATCCAACCGTCGCGATCGTCATAGGCACCGGCCATTTCATCCTCCATCCGCCCAGGGCTTCGATTTGCAAAAGTTGCGCAGCATAGGTCCGAAACGGACATTATATTGCGCGAATTCTGCCGCTCGGTAGCAATTGATTCTTGGAAAGTCAACAAGGCTGACATAAAATCGGGCGAAAGCGTCGAAACTTGTGATCGTGCGGAGGGGTGATGGCGGAAGGTGGCGTGGGGCCTGGCAGCGGCGAAAGCCTCCTGTTTCTGACCGATGAACAGCTCCGCAAGGGAATCGAGGCGATGTTCTTCGCCTACCGCGGCTTCACCGCCGATCCCGACCGCATCCTTGAACGCTACGAATACGGGCGCGCGCATCACCGCGCGATGCATTTCATCCACCGCAGCCCGGGCACGACGGTGAACAACCTGCTGTCGATCCTGGGCGTCACGAAGCAATCGCTGAACCGCGTGCTGCGGACGCTGATCGACGACGGGCTGGTCGAAAGCCGCGTCGGTCCGCGCGACAAGCGGGAACGGCATCTCTACCTCACGCCAAAGGGCGACGCGCTGGAACGCGAGTTGTCCGAGGCGCAGCGGGGCCGGATGCGGGCGGCCTATCGCGCGGCGGGGCCGCAGGCCGTCGCGGGCTTCCGGCAGGTGCTGGAGGCGATGATGGAGCCGGAGATGCGCCGGCAGTATCAGACCTTGAAGGACGGCGGCGCATGAGCCTTGAGTGCGACATCCACCTGCTGATCGTCGATGACGACGAACGCATCCGGGGGCTTTTGCAAAAATTCCTCTTGCGCAACGGTTTTCTGGTGACCGCCGCGCGCGATGCCGCCCATGCGCGCCGCCTGCTGGACGGGCTGGACTTTGATCTGATCGTGCTGGACGTGATGATGCCGGGCGAGGACGGGATCAGCCTGACCCGGTCGCTGCGCAGCCGTCTGCCGACGCCTATCCTTCTGTTGACCGCGCGCGGCGAGACCGGCAGCCGGATCGAGGGGCTGGAGGCGGGGGCGGACGACTATCTTGCCAAGCCGTTCGAGCCCAAGGAACTGCTGCTGCGCATCAATGCCATCCTGCGCCGCGCCCCGTCCCCGCGCGTGGTGGATACGACGCCGAAGGTCCTGCATCTCGGCCCCGTGCGCTACGAGGTGGAGCGGGCCGAGCTTTGGCGCGGCAGCGAGCAGATCCGCCTGACCGCGACCGAGGCCGCGTTGATGCGCATCTTCGCGGCCCAGCCCAACGTCCCCGTCAGCCGCGAGAAGCTGGTGGCCGACCTTGGCCGCGACGAAGGTCAGGCCACGGCGCGTGCCGTCGATGTTCAGATCACCCGGCTGCGGCGCAAGATCGAAGCAGACACCAAGCAACCGCGCTATCTTCAGACGGTGCGGGGCGCGGGCTACATGCTGGCGCCGGACTGACCGGCGCGCGGCAGGTCCGGGTCAGACGGGAACGAATTCCCCCAGCGACGGGTCGTATTGTTCCAGCCCGCCGTTGCCGAGTTGGGTCCACAGCCCGTGCAGCGTCATGTTCTCGGCCTCGACCGCCTCGCGCACGAAGGGGAAGGTCATGAGGTTTTCCAGCGAGATCAGCACGGCCTGCTTTTCCAGCGCCTCGAGCTGGGCCTTTTCCTCGGGGATGTCCTTCACCCTGTCATAGCCCGGGCGCAGCATGTCCATCCAGCGGCCGACGAAGCTCGATTTCTCCTCAAGCTCGGGGGCGTGGCCGGAACACATCGCGTGGCAGCCCTTGACGCCGCCGCAGCTGGAATGGCCGAGCACGATCAGGTGCGCGACCTTGAGCGAGGTCACGGCGAATTCCACGGCGGCCGAAGTGCCGTGATACTGCCCGTCCGGGTTCGACGGCGGCACGAGATTCGCGATGTTGCGGTGGATGAAGAATTCGCCTTCGTCCGCGCCGAAGATCGAGGTGACATGGACGCGGCTGTCGCAGCACGAGATCACCATGGCGCGCGGATGCTGGCCGCCCTCCGCCAGACGCCGATACCACGCCTTGTTGTCGGCATAGGTCGTGGCCTTCCAGCCGTGATACCGCTGCACGAGATAGGTCGGCAGCATGCGGGCTTGGGTCATTGTGCGTCTCCGTCGATCCGCCCGGTTCTAAGTCCGATTTGAATGAAGTTCGAGGGTTTTTTCCCCAAGGCAGCAACCCTTTGTTCAGCGCGACGCGGCAGACTGCCCGCCGGGGTAACTGGAGTGGAGGGTGGCATGCAAGACGTCACCGTGTTGCGCCCGGTCGAGCGGTTGAGCCTCGATCCGGTGCGGATTGCTGCAATTTACAGGGATTTCGGTCCGGGCGGCGCGGAAACCGTCATCGCCCGGGCACTGAACGAGATGGCCCTGCTGGTGCCGCCGCTCGGGCGGGCCTATGACGGGGGCGATTTCGCAGAATTCTCGCGCGGGCTCGCCCGCCTGCAACGCCTTGCCGACCGGTCGGGGCTGGCGGGCCTGTCCTTTGCCGCCTTGGCGGTGGCGGACTGCGCCACCCACGGCGATGCGACCGCGCTGGCGGCAACCTGGGACCGCCTCACGCGGCTCATCGAACTGGCGATGGAAACCGGCGCCGGCCTGCGGGGTCTGTCGGGGTGATCGGTCTTGCGGGCGGGACGGGAACGGGTAGGCTGGCCGCGTCTGACACCAGAGGACCGCCATGCCCCCCACCTTCGCCCCGGCCGATGCCGCATCTCTTCCGCTTCACGTCGTCGCAAAGGAAGGGCTGGCCGACTGGCTTGCCACGCTGACCGGCCCGGCCGCCACCTGGGCGGCCGAGACCGGCTTTGCCGCCGCCGCGGGGGAGGTGGTTCTGCTGCCGGACGGCGCGGGCAAGCCGTGCGCCGCGGCCATCGGGCTTGGCGATGCGACCGCGCGGGGCCGGACGCGGTTCACCGTGGCGAAGGCCGTTGCCGCCCTGCCCGGCGGGGTCTGGCATCTCGATGGTCTGACCGGGACAGAGGACCGGACCGAGGCAGCCCTTGGCTGGCTGCTCGGCACCTACCGCTTTGACCGCTACCGCAAGGCCGGGGCCGCGAAGGCGCGGCTGAAAGCGCCCGAAGGCGTCGATGCGGCCCGGCTGGAGGCCATCGCCGCCGGCGAATTCCTGACCCGCGACCTGATCAACACGCCGGCCTCGGACATGGGTCCGGCCGAGCTGGAACAGGCCTTTGCCGATCTGGCGGATCGCTTTGGCGCAACCTGGCAGGCGACGCGGGGCGAGGATCTTCTGGCGGCGAATTTCCCGATGATCCACGCCGTCGGGCGCGCGGCCGCATCGGCTCCCCGGCTTCTGGACATGCGGTGGGGGACCGCTGGCCCGCGGCTGACGCTGGTCGGCAAGGGGGTGTGCTTCGATACCGGGGGGCTGGATATCAAGCCCTCGTCGGGGATGCTTCTGATGAAAAAGGACATGGGCGGGGCCGCTACCGTCATGGGGCTGGCGCAGATGATCATGGCGCTGACCCTGCCGGTGCGGCTGCGCGTTCTGGTGCCGGCGGTGGAAAACGCGATTGCGGGCAACGCCATGCGCCCGCGCGACATCCTGACCAGCCGCAAGGGGCTTACCGTCGAGGTGAACAACACCGATGCCGAGGGGCGGCTGGTGCTGGCCGACGCGTTGACGCTGGCGGATGAAGAGACGCCGGACCTGATCGTGTCGATGGCGACGCTGACGGGGGCGGCACGGGTCGCGGTCGGCCCCGATCTCGCGCCCTTCTACACCGACGACGACGGCCATGCCGCGGCCGTGTCGGCGGCCGGGGCGGAGGTGCGCGACCCGGTCTGGCGGATGCCGTTCTGGGCGCCCTACGACAGCCTGATCGAACCCGGCATCGCCGATCTGGACAACGCGCCCTCGGGTGGCATGGCCGGGTCGATCACCGCCGCG
>JAGWVA010000003.1 GCA_028875855.1 Paracoccaceae bacterium | reverse complement strand
GCGTGGCTTACATGAAGCCCAGTTCCAGTCGCGCCTCGTCCGACATCATGTCCATGCCCCAGGGCGGGTGGAAGGTGATCTGGACATCGACGCCTTTCACGCCCGGCACGGGGCCGACCGCGTCCGACACCCAGCCCGGCATCTCGCCCGCCACGGGGCAGCCCGGCGCGGTGAGGGTCATCACGATCTCCACGTCGTTCTCGGGCGAGATGGCGATGGAATAGACCAGCCCGAGGTCGAAGATGTTCACCGGAATCTCGGGGTCATAGACGGACCGGCAGGCGGTCACCACGTCGTCGTACAGCGGATGGTCCACCGAGGACGGCTTGATGAGGGGTTCACCTTCGATCTGTTCGGGGAGGTTGGCGTTCATCGGTCTCTCGCGCGGTTGTTGACCGTTTATATAGGGAATTCGGGGCCAAGGTCCAGAGCATGGTGCGGTGCGCGGGGGGAGATCGTGCAAGGAAGGGGGCTGTCCGCCCCCTCGTCGCTGACGCGCCTCACCCCCGAGGATATTTTTGCCAAAGTGAATGGGGCGGCGGCATGGGCCGGGCTTGGCTTTTCGCGCCGTTCGCGCCAGAAGCGGGGCGAAGGAACGCGAGGGCGGCATGGCGCAGACATTCGGATTTCAGGTGCAGGGGCGCGACGGCAAGGCGCGCACCGGCGTGATCACCACCCCGCGGGGCGAGATCCGCACGCCTGCCTTCATGCCGGTGGGCACGGCCGCGACGGTCAAGGCGATGCTGCCCGAAAGCGTGCGCGCCACGGGGGCGGATATCCTGCTGGGCAACACCTACCACCTCATGCTGCGGCCCACGGCGGAGCGCATCGACCGGCTGGGGGGGCTGCATCGCTTCATGAACTGGGAACGTCCGATCCTGACGGATTCGGGCGGGTTTCAGGTGATGAGCCTTTCGGCGCTGCGCAAGATGAGCGAGGAGGGCGTGCGCTTCAAATCCCATATCGACGGGTCGGAGCATTTCCTGTCGCCCGAGCGCAGCATGGAGATCCAGCGGCTGCTGGGGTCGGACATCGTGATGTGTTTCGACGAATGCCCCGCGCTGCCCGCGCCGGAAGAGGTGGTGGCCAAGTCGATGCGGATGTCGATGCGGTGGGCCCAGCGGTCGCGCGATGCCTTTGGCGACCGGCCGGGTCATGCGCTGTTCGGCATCCAGCAGGGTGGCGTCACGCAGGAGCTGCGCGCGGAATCGGCCGAGGCGCTGGTGCAGATCGGCTTCGATGGCTATGCGGTCGGCGGCCTTGCGGTGGGCGAGGGGCAGGAGGCGATGTTCGGCGTGCTTGATTACGCGCCGGGGATGCTGCCCGAGGACAAGCCGCGCTATCTGATGGGCGTGGGCAAGCCCGACGACATCGTGGGCGCGGTCCAGCGCGGCATCGACATGATGGACTGCGTGCTGCCGTCGCGGTCGGGGCGCACGGGGCAGGCCTTTACCCGGCGGGGCGTCGTGAACATCAAGAACGCCCGCCACATGGACGATCCGCGCCCGCTGGACGAGGATTGCACCTGCCCGGCCTGCCGCGGCTATTCGCGGGCCTATCTGCACCATGTCTTCCGCGCGGGCGAGATCATCAGTTCCATGCTGCTGACCTGGCACAACCTGCATTATTTCCAGGAGCTCATGGCCGGCCTGCGCGGCGCCATCGCCGAAGGGCGGCTTGATGCCTTCGTCGCGCAGTTTCACGCCCGGCGGGCCGAAGGCGACATCGAGCCGCTTTGACGCCCTTGTCGGGCTTGCCCCCGCTTCGACGGCGGGGCATGCTGGGGCGAAGCCGTGAAGGCCGCGCGCCGGGGCCTTGCGGTCGTGGTTGAAGTCGGGGTCGGCCCGCCCCAGATAATGTGCCGATGGGGCAGGGAGCGGTTGCCGACACGGGGCCGCGCCTGCCTGCCGAGAAAGGAACGCGCATGAACGAAGCTCTTTCCACCAGCTACCCGGTGCTGCCCCTCAGGGACATCGTGGTCTTTCCGCACATGATCGTGCCGCTTTTCGTGGGGCGCGAGAAATCGGTTCGGGCGCTGGAAGAAGTGATGAAGGATGACAAGCAGATCCTGCTTGCCTCGCAGATCGACCCGGCGCAGGACGACCCCGCGACGGACGGCATCTACCGCACCGGCGTTCTGGCCAATGTGCTGCAGCTTCTCAAGCTGCCCGACGGCACGGTGAAGGTGCTGGTCGAGGGCCGCGCGCGGGTGAAGATCCTCGACTATCTTGCCAACGAGGATTTCTTCGAGGCGCGCGCAGAGCTTCTGACCGAACAGCGCGGCGACGAGGCGACGGTGATCGCCCTTGTCCGCTCGGTCGGCGAGGAGTTCGAGCGCTACGCCAAGATCCGCAAGAACATCCCCGAAGAGGCGCTGGCCGCGGTGGCGGACACGCGCGAGGCGGACAAGCTTGCCGACCTCGTGGCCGGTCATCTGGGCATCGAGGTGCGCCAGAAGCAGGAGCTTCTGGAGACGCTGACCGTCGCCGAGCGGCTCGAGAAGGTCTATGGCCTGATGCAGGGCGAGATGTCCGTTCTTCAGGTCGAGAAGAAGATCAAGTCGCGCGTCAAGACGCAGATGGAGCGCACGCAGCGCGAGTATTATCTGAATGAGCAGATGAAGGCCATTCAGAAGGAACTTGGCGACGGCGAGGACGGCCAGAACGAAGTGGCCGAGCTGGAAGAGCGCATCAAGGCCACCAAGCTGTCGAAAGAGGCCCGCGAAAAGGCCGAAGGCGAGGTGAAGAAGCTCAAGTCGATGTCGCCGATGTCGGCCGAGGCGACGGTGGTGCGCAACTACCTTGACTGGATGCTGTCGATCCCGTGGGGCACCAAGTCGCGCGTCAAGAAGGACCTGAACGCCGCGCAGTCGGTGCTGGATGCCGATCACTACGGACTGGAAAAGGTCAAGGAACGCATCGTCGAATACCTTGCCGTGCAGGCGCGGGCGACGAAGATGAAGGGGCCGATCCTCTGCCTCGTGGGGCCTCCCGGCGTGGGCAAGACCTCGCTCGGGCGCTCGGTCGCGAAGGCGACGGGGCGCGAGTTCATCCGCATCAGCCTTGGCGGGGTGCGCGACGAATCCGAGATCCGTGGCCACCGGCGGACCTATATCGGCTCGATGCCCGGCAAGATCATCCAGGCGATGAAGAAGGCCAAGACCACGAACCCCCTGATCCTGCTCGATGAAATCGACAAGATGGGGCAGGACTTCCGGGGCGACCCGGCGTCCGCGATGCTGGAGGTGCTGGACCCGGAACAGAACTCGACCTTTGTGGACCACTATCTCGAGGTGGAATACGACCTGTCGAACGTGATGTTCCTGACCACGGCCAACAGCTACAACATGCCGGGCCCGCTTCTGGACCGGATGGAGATCATCCCGCTTGCCGGCTACACCGAAGACGAGAAGCGCGAGATCGCCAAGCAGCATCTTCTGGCCAAGCAGACCAAGGGGCACGGGCTGAAGCCCTCCGAGTTCAGCGTGTCGGATGCGGCGCTGATGGAGATGATCCGCACCTACACCCGCGAGGCGGGGGTGCGGAACCTCGAACGCGAGATCGCGAAGCTGGCCCGCAAGGCGGTGACCGAGATCGTCAAGGGCAAGGTGAAGAACGTCACCGTAACGCCTGAAAACCTTGAGGAATTCCTTGGCGTGAAGAAGTTCCGCTATGGTCTTGCCGAGAAGGAGGATCAGGTCGGCGTCGTCACGGGCCTTGCCTGGACCAGCGTGGGGGGCGAGCTTCTGTCGATCGAGGCGCTCAAGCTGCCGGGCAAGGGCCGGATGAAGACTACCGGCAAGCTGGGCGAGGTGATGAAGGAATCGATCGACGCGGCGAGCTCCTTCGTGCGCTCGATCGCGCCCGAGATCGGGGTGAAGCCGCCGAAGTTCGAGACGGTGGACATCCACGTCCACGTTCCCGAAGGCGCGACGCCCAAGGACGGGCCGAGCGCGGGCGTGGCGATGGTGACCTCGATCGTCTCGGTCCTGACCGGCATCCCCGTGCGCAAGGACGTGGCGATGACGGGCGAGGTGACGCTGCGCGGCAACGTGCTGCCGATCGGGGGGCTGAAGGAAAAGCTGATGGCGGCGCATCGCGGCGGCATCACCACGGTCCTGATCCCCGAGGAAAACGCCAAGGACCTGACCGAGATCTCGGACAATGTGAAGTCCGGGCTCACGATCATCCCGGTGTCGCATGTGCGCGAAGTGCTGCGTCACGCGCTGGTGCGGATGCCCGAGCCGGTGGAATGGGACGAGGCGGCCGAGGAAGCGGCGGCAAAGGCCGCGCGTGCGACCTCGGGCGAGGGGGGCGCGGCGCAGACCGCGCACTGATCCCCTCCGACACGGAAAGACGGCGCGCCCGGCAGGCCCGGGCGCGCTTTTTCGCAAGCGTTGTGCCGTTTTGGGCCGGTCGGCAGAGGGCGGATCATGTCCTGTGACGGACCCGTCACGAAATCCGAGATCGCCCCTTGCACGGCCCGGCATCTGACGCTAATACGCCGCCCAACGGGTGATTAGCTCAGCGGTAGAGCGCTTCGTTCACATCGAAGATGTCAGGGGTTCAAATCCCTTATCACCCACCATTCTTCCAAGGGCGCGTCGGCGGGTTCCGGCGCGCCTTTTGCATTCGCATGTGCCAAGTCCTGCCGATGTGAATTTTGCCACAGTTGAACTTTTCAGTTCAGTTCCTAGCTTGGGTGTCATGCACAAGCGGCCGCATTTCGGGGCCGGATTTCAAGGGCCGCATTTCGAGGCCATATTTCTGAGGACTGCGAGAGGACCATGGCAAAGTCTGTCGCAATCGTGATTCCGATGCGAAACGAAAGCGGGGCTGCTGGCCCGCTGATCGATGAGGTCGTCGCGGTCTGCCGTGATGCGCGTCTGCCCTTCGAGGTGATCGCGGTGGACGACGGCTCGACCGACGAGACGGGCGACATGCTGGATGCGCTGGCAGACGCGGTGCCCGAGCTGCGCGTTCTTCATCATCCGAAGCCGGCCGGACAAAGTGCGGCGGTTCATTCCGGCGTGCAGGCCGCGACGGCACCGATCGTCTGCACGCTGGACGGCGACGGGCAGAACCCGCCGGCCGAGCTTCCAAAGCTCTGGCGTCCGCTGCTGGGCGACAACACGGGGCGCGTGGGGCTGGTCGCCGGGCAACGGGTGAAGCGGCGGGATTCTCTGTCGAAGCGGCTTGCCTCGCGGTTTGCCAACGGGCTGCGGGCCTGGGTGCTGCGGGATGGCACGCGCGATACCGGTTGCGGGCTGAAGGCCTTCCGCCGCGACGCCTTCCTTGCCTTTCCCTATTTCGACCACATGCACCGTTATCTGCCCGCGCTGGCGCGGCGCGACGGCTGGGGGGTCGTGCTCGTTGACGTCGCGCATCGCGAACGGATGACCGGGCGGTCAAAATACACCAACCTTCAGCGCGGGCTGGAGGGGATCGCCGATCTCGCGGGCGTCGCCTGGCTCATCCGCCGCCGCAAGAAGGCCCGGGCCAACGACACGCCGCTGCACGGATAGGGTGCCATGCTGAGCGACCTGATGCATCTGTTCCACGTCGAGACGGTCGGCGAGCTGATCTGGATCGCCGTCGGCCTGGGCGGACAGATGCTCTTCACCGCACGCTTCCTCGTGCAGTGGATCGCCTCGGAACGCGCCGGCCGGTCGGTGGTCCCGCTGGCCTTCTGGTATTTCTCGCTCGGGGGCGGGCTCGTCCTGTTTCTCTATGCGCTGGAACGCCGCGACCCGGTCTTCATGCTGGGCCAGTCGATGGGGATCGTGATCTACGCGCGCAACCTCTGGCTCATCCGGGCCGAGCGCCGCCTTGCCGACGACAAGGCACAAGCACCATCTTGAGCGCCGCCGCAGGGCAGGGTAAGGAAACGCACCCGGGTGATTAGCTCAGTTGGTAGAGCGCCTCGTTTACACCGAGGATGTCGGGAGTTCGAGTCTCTCATCACCCACCATCTATCCCGTTGAAATCACATAAAGCCTTGAAGTCCGGGCCTGTAGGCCGTTCTTCGGTTGCAGTCATCGTTGCCCCGGGGGCCGTGACGGCAGGCCGTGCATCCGACATCGCTTGAACGGAACGTCCCCCCGACCGGAGTGCTGACCCAGGAATGCGCCGCTGCCGGAGCACAGTCTTTGCCCAATCCCACCACGAAATGGCCGAATTCTGACGATATCCCAAAGTATGGGAGCCCCGGGAGTGCTGGGCTGACGTCATGGGGGTTGCATGCAGGGATCGACTGGCGCGCGCGATCATGTGCCTTTTCCGCAGAAGTTGGCGACCTCTGTGGCAATCGCGGTCATGTTGTTCACTGCCTACCTGATCTTCTTTCAGGTCCGCCGTCTTTCAGGGGCGTTCGGACCTGCAACATTCATCGATTTCGACGCCTTTCGCGTCGCAGGTCACCTGGCCCTGCATGGCAAGATGGTTTCGGCCTACACGCCCAAAGACATGTATGCTGCCGAGGCGGCGATGGGCGGCGTTGGCCTGACCATGCCGTGGGCCTATCCGCCGCAGTTCGATCTGGTCGTGCCGGTCTTCGCGATCCTTCCGCGGGCCGTTACCTATGCGATCTACACGCCGCTCGGCCTCGGGTTGCTTTTGCTGGTCATCTGGCGACTCTCGGGCAGGGATATCTCCTGGGTGATCATGGCAGCCTCGGCCGCGCTGGTGCGGGCCAGTTTTTCCGGCCAGACCAGTTTCATCATGGCTGCGCTTGCCGGCTGGTTCGCCCTTGCGATGCTGAAGAACGGACGCTATCGGGGCATCCCCCTCGGCCTCATGGTCATAAAACCGCATATGGCCCTCGGGATCGGGGCGCTGGCCCTGATCCGGCGTGATTGGCACGCGCTGGGACAAGCGCTCACGGTTGTCCTGATAACCGGCGCCTTGGCTACGGTCGTCTATGGGGTCGATATATGGCCGGCATTTCTGCACGGGGTCGAGGCCAGCGGGCAGTTGATGCACGATGGAAAGTTCGTCTTCTTTCGCATGATGTCGACCTTCATCGCCCTTGTCGGGCTGGGTGTTCCGGCGGCCGCAGCCATGAAAGTGCAGGCGTTTGTCGCCGTGGCGGCTCTTGGCTTGCTGGTGGCCGTCGTGCGCAGGGGGATCCCTCTGCGCGATCAACTGGGCCTCGCGATGCTTTGCACCCTGATCATCAGCCCCTATGCCTATGACTACGACATGCTGACATACATGGTTGCCATTGCCCTGCTGTGGCCCGGTCTGAAGACGCAGGCGCGGCCTGGCCTGCGCGGTTTGCTGCTCATCACCGGCTTCGCCGCAACGGGGTGGAGCACATATCTTTCGTTCACGCACGGAGCGCAAACCGCGATCGATGCGGCCGTGAAATCGGGCCAGATGATTGTCTTCCCCGGTCTTCTCCTCGTTGCGCTGACGGTGGCCGTCGCGGTCTTCCTGCTGCGGCAGCCGCAAGCTGCGCAGGCCACAGTGCCGCAGCCTGCCTGAGCCGTCTGCGGCCTTTCCAGATTCAGCCGCCACCCAGATCGCTGTCTTGGGGGGCGTAAAAGACGCAGGCCCTCCCCCGCTTACATCGGTTCGATGAAGCCCGTGCCGATGCCCAGATCGCTCAGGGTCATCAGGATCTCCTCGAGCAGGGCGAGGCGGGCGTTGCGGTCCTGCGCGTTGGCAGGTTGACCGGCGTGATAGGCCCAGTGGCGCAGGACGGCGATCTTTTGTTCGCGGCTGAAATCCTCGGCCTCAAGCACGCTGCGAGGGGTTTCGAAGATGTCTGCGGGATCGAGTTGAGCGGTGACCAGTCGCGGTGTGCCCGCCATTCTTTCCTCCTGTCGGTGTCCCTGTTGCGCTGGTGTTCCCTAAGCGACGCCCCTCGATTCCGTCTTGATGTCGCGCAACAGGCGGCGGTCTGGGCGAAAGCCTGCCCGGCCGTCCCATGTCGCCGGCGGTTTCGGCCCGATGTGGCAGCCCCGGCCATCCGGGCCCCTTGCCGCGCCCGGCGCTCTGTGCATCCCCGCACCGGGCCTGCGCTTCGGGCGGGGAAGGACGCGGGCGCGTTTTGCGCTATCTCTTGGTCAGAGCCAAAGGAGATGCCCATGAGCTGGAGCCCGTTGCTTGACCCCCAGATCCCGATCGGCGACGCCGTCGATGCGATCGAAACCGTCATCGTGCCCCGTGCCCGCGACCTTGGCGGGTTCGAGGTGCGCCGCGCGCTGCCCTCGGCCAAACGGCAGATGGTCGGGCCCTTCATCTTCTTCGACCAGATGGGCCCGGCGGAGTTTCTCACCGGCCACGGGATCGACGTGCGCCCGCACCCCCATATCGGCCTTGCGACGGTGACCTATCTCTTCGAGGGGCGGCTGCATCACCGCGACTCGCTTGGCACCGATCAGTGGATCGAGCCGGGCGCGGTGAACCTCATGACCGCCGGGCTGGGCATCACGCATTCCGAACGGACCGACGGTCCGATGCGGCAGGCGCCCTACCGCATGTTCGGCATCCAGACCTGGCTTGCGCTGCCGCTTGCGCATGAGGACGATCCCGCGGCCTTCACCCATGTGGGGGCGGAGGCGCTGCCGGTGCTGGAGGCTGAGGGCAAGACCGTTCGCCTGATCCTGGGCGATGCCTGGGGGGCAAGGGCGCCGGTCGCCACCCCGTCCGAGGTGTTCTATGCCGATGCGACGCTCGCCCCCGGCGCAGCGCTGCCGCTGCCTGACGGTCAGGAAGATCGCGGCGTCTATGTGCTGTCGGGATCGGTCACCGTCGGCGGCGAGACGTTCGAGCCCGGGCGGATGCTGGTCTTCCGTCCTGGCGACCGCCTGGCCGTGACGGCCGGGGAGGCGGGCGCGCGGCTTCTCCTTCTCGGGGGGGCGACGCTGGAGGGACCGCGCCACATTTGGTGGAACTTCGTCGCCTCCTCCAGGGAACGGATCGAGGCCGCGAAAGAGGCCTGGCGCGCGGGCGACTGGGCCCATGGCCGCTTCCAGCTTCCGCCCGGCGACGACGGCGAATTCATTCCCGCGCCCGATCATTAGGCGGTGATGCGCCGCCGCGCGCCTGTCTGACCTGCATCAAGGACGCCGCGCCCCGATTGCCGCAGCCTTCGCGCAGCCAACGGAGGCGCGGATGTTCGAGATACGGTTGCACGGGCGGGGCGGGCAGGGGGTCGTGACGGCGGCCGAGATGCTGTCGGTCGCCGCCTTCGACGAGGGGCGGCATGCGCAGGCCTTCCCCTCCTTCGGGTCGGAACGGATGGGGGCGCCGGTCGCCTCTTTCTGCCGGATCGCGGATCGCCCGATCCGGCTGCGCGAACCCATCGTCGATCCCGATGCGCTGATCATTCAGGACCCGACGCTGTTTCATTCTGTCGATGTCTTCGCGGGGGTGAAGCCGGACGGATACCTGATCGTCAACACGACGAAGACGCCCGCGGAGCTGGGCATCACCGCCATCACTGACGCGCTGCCGCCGGGCCATTGGCGTTGCCTGCCGGCAAGCGAGATCGCCCAGCGCCATATTGGCCGGCCCTTGCCGAACGCCGCCCTGCTCGGCGCGTTTGCGGCGGTGACGGGGGTGGTGTCGCTGGCTTCGGTCCTCAAGGCGATCCGCGCGCGCTTCGCCGGACGGGTGGGCGAGGCCAATGCCGCCGCCGCGCAGGACGCCTTTGCCCTTGGCGAGACGGTCTGAGGAGGTCGGGATGCTGAGACAGATCGAAGGCTCGCAAGCCATGGCGGAGGCGATCGCGCTCTGCCGCCCGCAGGTCGTCTGCGCCTATCCGATCACGCCGCAGACCCACATCGTCGAGGGCCTCGGCGCGATGGTGAAGGACGGCCGGCTGGCGGATTGCGACTATATCAACGTGGAATCCGAGTTTGGCGCCATGTCGGTCGCCATTGGCGCGTCGGCCGGGGGCGTGCGGGCCTATACGGCGACGGCGAGTCAGGGCCTGCTGTTCATGGCCGAGGCGGTCTATAACGCCGCGGGCCTTGGCCTGCCGATCGTGATGACGCTGGGCAATCGCGCCATCGGCGCGCCGATCAACATCTGGAACGACCATTCCGACGCGATGGCGCTGAAGGATGCGGGCTGGATCCAGCTTTTCGCCGAAACCAACCAGGAGGCCGCCGACCTTCACATCCAGGCCTTCCGGATCGCCGAGGAACTGTCTTGCCCGGCGATGGTCTGCGTCGACGGCTTCATACTGACGCACGCATTCGAGCAGATCGACACGCCCACGCAGGCGCAGGTGGACGCCTTTCTGCCGCCCTTCGATCCGGTGCAGGTTCTCGACCCCGCCAATCCCTATTCCATCGGCGCGATGGTCGGACCCGAGGCGTTTACCGAGGTGAAATACCTCGGTCATCAGAAACAGATCGACGCGCTGGACGTGATCCCCCGCGTGGCGGCCGAGTTCCGCGAGGTCTTCGGCCGCGACGCCGGCGGGCTGATCCGGCCCTATCGGACCGACGATGCCGAGACGATCCTTGTCGCCCTCGGGTCGGTCAACGGCACGATCAAGGACGTGGTCGATGCGGAACGCGAGAAGGGGACAAGGGTCGGCGCGATCTCGATCTCTTCGTTCCGGCCCTTTCCGCTGGCAGAACTGCAATCCGCCCTTTCCGGCGCATCGCGGGTCGTCTGCATCGAAAAGAGCCTTGCCCCCGGTCTGGGCGGTGCCCTTGCCTCCAACGTCCGCATGGCGATGCGGGGGCTGTCGGCGCCGGTGCTGACCGTCATCGCCGGGCTTGGCGGGCGGCCCATCACGCGGGCGGGCATCGCGCGGGTGATCGCGGCCGCGGGCGAAGGCGCGCTGGATGACGTGACCTTCCTCGACCTCAACCGCGCGGCGGTCGAGGGGCAGATGATGCGCGCGGCCGGTCTGACCGACACAGGCCCCATCGCGGAAAATCTTCTCAAGGCGCTGAACCCGGGTCTTGTGCGGCGGATGACGCCAAAGCGGAGGGGGATGGAATGACCACCGAACGGACGGAGGCGGGCCAAAAGGTCCATTTCTATCAGACCGGAACGCATACGGTCGGCAATCGCCTGATGGATGCGGCCACGCGCACGGTGCAAAGCTCCATCGACCGGTCGAACGCCATCACCTCGGGCCACCGCGCCTGTCAGGGCTGCGGCGAGGCCCTGGGCGCGCGCTATGCGCTTGACGCCGCGATGCGGGCCACGGGCGGGCGGATGGTGGCGGTGAACGCGACCGGATGCCTCGAGGTCTTCACCACGCCCTATCCGGAAACGTCGTGGCAGATCCCCTGGCTGCATTCGGTCTTTGGCAATGCGCCGGCGGTCGCGACCGGCGTCGCCGCGGCCATGCGGCGGCGGGGCATGGGCGATGTGCGCGTCGTGGCGCAGGGCGGGGATGGGGGGACAACCGACATCGGGTTCGGCTGCCTGTCGGGCATGTTCGAGCGCAACGACGACGTGCTTTACATCTGCTACGACAACGAGGCCTACATGAACACCGGGGTCCAGCGATCTTCCGCGACGCCGCCCGCCGCGCGCACGGCAACGACACCGGCCGTAGGCCCCCATCCGGGCAATGTCTTCGGCACGGGAAAGAACCTGCCGCGCATCGCCATGGCGCATGGCATCCCCTATGTCGCAACCGCGTCTGTCGCCGATCTGCATGATCTCGAGGCCAAGGTGACCCGCGCCATGTCGATGTCCGGCGCGCGCTACATCCATATCATGGTGCCGTGCCCGCTGGGCTGGGGCGCCGCTTCGCACGACACGATCCGGCTGGCGCGGCTTGCCGTGGAAAGCGGGCTGTTTCCCCTGTTCGAGGCCGAACATGGCGAGGTGACAGCGGTCACGCCGATCCGCCGCAAGGTGCCGGTCGAGGCTTATCTTCGGCCGCAGAAGCGCTTTGCCCATCTCTTTCGGCCCGGCCACGAGGATCACGAGACGCTCGCCGCGATCCAGGCCATCGCCGACGCCAATATCCGCCGCTACGGCCTGATCGAGGGGGGCAATTGAATGTCCGAGACGCCGAAACCCTTCGCCATCACGCTTGACCCCGGGTCGAGCAGGCACAATCACACCGGGTCCTGGCGCAGCGAGCGGCCGGTTTATCTCGACCGGCTGCCCCCCTGCAATGCGACTTGCCCGGCGGGCGAGAATATCCAGGACTGGCTGTTCCATGCCGAAAGCGGCGATTACGAAACTGCCTGGCGGGCGCTGATGCGCGACAATCCGATGCCCGCCGTCATGGGGCGCGTCTGCTATCACGCGTGCGAAAATGCCTGCAACCGGGGGCAGCTGGACGAGGCGGTGTCGATCCATTCGGTCGAACGCTTCCTTGGCGATCACGCGATCGAGAAGGGGTGGCGCCCGCATCCGGACGCGCCGCCCTCGGGCAAGCGGGTGCTGGTCGTCGGCGCCGGCCCCTCGGGTCTTTCGGCAGCCTATCATCTCGCCCGCCTCGGTCACATGGTCACGATCCGCGAGGCCGGGCCGATGGCCGGGGGCATGATGCGCTTCGGCATTCCGAAATACCGCCTGCCGCGCGCGGTGCTGGAGGCCGAGATCGCCCGCATCCTTGACATGGGCGTGACGCTGGACCTGAACACGAAGGTCGAGGATATCGAGGCCGCCTTCGCCGAGGGGTTCGACGCGATCTTCACCGCTGTCGGGGCGCATCTTGCCAGGCGGACCGACATTCCCGCCCATGCCGCGGGTCGTATCCTCGATGCTGTCAGCCTGTTGCGGCAGGTCGAACTGGGCGAGGCGCCTCGGCTGGGCCGCCGCGTCATCGTCTATGGCGGCGGCAACACGGCGATGGATGCGGCCCGCACCGCAAAGCGTCTGGGCGCGCAGGAGGCGATGATCGTCTATCGTCGCAGCCGCGCCGAGATGCCCGCGCATGACTTCGAGGCGACCGAGGCGGAGGCGGAGGGCGTTCTGATCCATTGGCTGCGCACCATCAGGGCGGTGGAGGGCGAGAGCGTGACCGTCGAGAAGATGGTTCTTGATGCAGATCACCGCCCGCAACCCACCGGGGAATTCGAGACGCTGGAAGCCGACAGCCTGATCCTTGCGCTTGGCCAGGAAGTGGATACCGGGTTCCTGGCGAAAGTGCCCGGCGTGATACGTGCGCCCGACGGGGTCGTCGAGGTCGATCCCCGGATGATGACCGGGCGGCCGGGGCTTTTTGCCGGGGGTGACATGGTGCCTGCGGAACGGTCGGTCACGGTGGCGGTCGGGCACGGCAAGAAGGCCGCGCGCAACATCGATGCCTGGCTGCGGGGCGGGGCCTGCGAGGCGGGGCCCAAACATGAGGAGGCCCGCTTCGAGGCGCTCAACACCTGGTATTACGATGACGCGCCGCGTGCGGTGCAGCCGCAGCTGTCGCTCGTCCGGCGCCAGAGCGGCTTTGACGAGGTGGACCTGGGCCTGACCGAGGACATCGCGCTTTACGAGGCGCGGCGATGCCTGTCCTGCGGCAACTGCTTCGAATGCGACAACTGCTTTGGCGTCTGCCCGGACAATGCGGTGATCAAGCTGGGCCCGGGCAAGCGGTTCCGGATCGACTACGATTTCTGCAAGGGATGCGGCCTTTGCGCGGCGGAATGCCCCTGCGGCGCGATCGCGATGGTCCCCGAAGTCGGCTGATCCTTGACCGAAGTCAAGGCAGGCCGGGGCTGCGCTGCCTAGGGTTTCGTCAAACATGCCGCAGCTTGGAAACCTTGGGTCGGGAGCCGGGAAATGGACGCCAATGTCGTATTCTTCGAGACGCTGAAACGCGCCGATGTGGGCCGTGTGGGCGGCAAGAATTCCTCGTTGGGGGAGATGATCGGAGCGCTGTCGGCCAAGGGAATCCGGGTGCCGGCCGGCTTTGCCACGACGGCCGATGCCTACCGCACCTATCTGGCGCATAATGACCTTGAGGAGCGGATCGGCGCGGTTCTGGCCGATTTCGCCAGCCGCAAGATCCCGCTGGCCGAGGCGGGGCGGACGATCCGGGGGATGATCCTTGCGGGCGATTGGCCCGAGGACATGCAGGTGGACATCCGCGCGGCCTATGCAGAGCTTGGCCAGCGCATCGGCAAGGCGCAGCCCTCGGTCGCCGTCCGTTCGTCGGCGACCGCCGAGGATCTGCCCGATGCCTCCTTTGCGGGCCAGCAGGAGACCTTTCTGAACGTCACCGGGGTCGATGATCTGCTTGATGCCTGCCGGCGCTGCTATGCATCGCTTTTTACCGATCGGGCGATCACTTACCGCACTCTGAAGGGCTTCGATCACATGAAGGTCGCGCTTTCGGTCGGGGTTCAGCAGATGGTGCGCGCCGACATCGGGGGATCGGGGGTGATGTTCTCGATCGACACGGAGTCGGGCTTTGACAAGGTGGTGCTGATCACGGCCGCCTGGGGGCTGGGCGAAAATGTCGTGCAGGGGGCCGTGAATCCTGACGAATTCGTGGTTTACAAGCCGTTCCTCAACCGGCCGGACCTTGTCCCGATCCTCGAGAAGACGCTGGGCGAGAAAGAGAAGAAGATGATCTACGAGACGGGGCGCGGGCGCACCACGCGCAACGTGCCCACCTCGAAGGCCGAGCGGGAACGGTTTGTGCTGGGGGATGACGAGATCCTTGACCTTGCGCGGCAGGCGGTGACGATCGAGACGCATTACGGCCAGCCGATGGACATGGAATGGGCCAAGGACGGCGAGACGGGGGAGCTTTTCATCGTGCAGGCACGGCCGGAGACGGTGCAGTCGCGGGTGAAGGCGGCGGTGATGAAATCCTATACCGTCACGCGGAAGGGGCCGGTTCTGGCAACCGGCCTGTCGGTCGGGAGCGCGGTGGCCACGGGGCGCGTCTGCCTGATCGAAAGCCCCAAGGAAATCGACCGTTTCATCGACGGATCGATCCTTGTGACCTCGACCACCGACCCGGACTGGGTGCCGATCATGAAGCGTGCCAGCGCCATCGTCACCGATCACGGGGGGCGGACGAGCCATGCCGCGATCGTCAGCCGAGAGCTTGGTCTGCCGGCGGTGGTGGGGACGGGCACGGCGACCCATGTGCTGCATGACGATCAGGATGTGACGGTAAACTGTGCCGAGGGCGAGACGGGCACGGTGCATGAGGGCATTGCCACGGTGGAGGTGGAGGACCTTTCGCTGGATCATGTGCCCGACACCCGGACGCGGATCATGCTGAACATGGCTAATCCGTCCGCCGCCTCGCGGTGGTGGCGGCTGCCGACGGACGGCGTGGGCCTTGCCCGCATGGAATTCGTCATCAACAACACGATCAAGGCACACCCCCTGGCCCTGCTGAATTTCGACACCCTGCGCGATGCAAAGGCCAAGGACGCGCTTGCAGAGCTGACCAGAGGTTACGCCAACAAGTCTGAATATTTTGTTGACGGCCTCGCCCGTGGACTGAGCCGGATCGCGGCGGTGGTCTATCCCAAGCCGGTCATCGTGCGGATGAGCGATTTCAAGACCAACGAATATGCCGAACTGCTGGGCGGGCGCGACTTCGAGCCGAGGGAAGAGAACCCGATGATCGGCTTTCGAGGCGCTTCCCGTTACTATTCAAAAGCTTATCGTGAAGGTTTCAAGCTGGAATGCCGCGCGATCCGGCGGCTGCGCGAAGAGATGGGTTTTGACAATGTGATCGTCATGATCCCCTTCTGCCGCACGCTCGAAGAGGCGGATCGCGTGCTGGAGGTGATGGCGGAGGCGGGGCTTGAGCGTGGCAAGAACGGCCTGCAAGTCTATGTCATGTGTGAGATTCCGTCCAACGTCATTCTGGCCGAGCAGTTCGCCGAGCGGTTTGACGGATTCTCGATCGGGTCGAACGACCTCACGCAGTTGACGCTGGGCGTGGACCGGGATTCCGCCGAACTTGCCGCCCTGTTCGACGAGCGCAATCCGGCGGTGCAATGGATGATCGAAACGGTGATCGAACGCGCGCACCGGGCGGGGGCAAAGGTCGGGCTGTGTGGACAGGCCCCGTCAAACGATCCCGAATTCGCGCGGCTTCTGGTCCAGGCCGGGATCGACTCGATTTCCGTGACGCCCGACAGCTTCCTTGCCGTCAAGCGCCACGTGGCAGCGGCAGAGTCATAGGCGCGCGCCGCCCGGACAAGGCGGAAGGGGACGCCGGGCCGGGGTCGGGCGCTGTGTCGCCATCGAAGGCAAGGCGCCGAAAGGCACGGAACAGCGCGCGCATCGCCGGGCGCTTGTAGGGGAAGGTGGCCGGGTCGTCCATGTCGTGAACGATCAGCGCGGTATCGACCTCGAACACCAGCAGGGTTCCATCGGGGGGCTCTGCCCCGTCGAACCCCCAGTAATCAAGACCGATGCGTTGCTGCATCTGCGCCAGCGCGCGGGCATGACGGCGGGCAAAGCCCGTGTCGAAGTCCGCGAACCACGCGGCCTCCGCGGCGCGGCGGGCGGGATCGGCCGCCATGCCGGCCGAGAGATAGTGCACGATCCAGTCTTCGGAGAGCGCAAGGTGCACGGGCCAGGGCTTTCCTCCGATCATCACCACGCGCAGCTTGGCATGAAGGCCGTGCGGACCGCGATACTCCGTGAAATTCGACAGTTGGAAGGTTTGCGTCGGGCTTTCGGCCAGGATGTCCGCAAGCTGCGGCAGGTCCATGACACGCTCCATCCCCAAGCCGGCATGGCTCCCCTCGGGGCGCAGGACAAGCGGGAAACGAAGGGCCGGATGCAGGGTGTCGAGCGCTGCCCGGCCCGTGGCGATGTCGGTCAGCTCCGTTCGCCCGACCGCCACGGCCGCCGGGCAGATCAGGCCGGGGATGCCGTCAAGCCGGGCCGCCACACCATCGCGCGTCAGGCTGGCGATGCGGTCCGGGAAACCGTTCACCACGCGATGCGGCAACGAGGCGATCAGGCGGGGCAGGCCCGCCAGCAGGTCCCGCTGGTCCGGCGCCTCGCCCACCGCCAGGATCGCGGCGTCGTGCGGGGGCAGGTCCGGCAGGGCGGCGGTCCGGTCCGTCACGTGGCAGAGCCATAGCACCGCGTTCGACCCGTCGAGCAGAAAATCGACCGGGGTATTCGCCATGAAGCCGCCAGCCGTCACAAGCGCGAGGAGGCGGGGACCCGATCCGTCCCCATGCACCACGGCGAAGTCGCGCCGCACCGCCAGCGCCGCGTCGCGCAAGGCGGCGGCGGTGGTGGCCTCTCCCCGGCTGTCGAGCAGGAGCGCCATGTCGTAGAGGGCCGCCGCATCCGCCGCATCGCGTTCGAGCCGGGCCGCCAGTGTCGCGAAAAGGGGCGCCGTATCCTCGCCCGAGAAGACGGCACGCGCGATGGCGGCGGGGCCGAGGATGCGGGCGGCGGCGGGAATGTCAGCCAAGCATGGCCTCCTGCCGCAGGACGCCATCGACCAGCGCGGCGATGTCTTCGGGACCGGTCCGATGGTTGACGATGCAGGCCCGGATCGCCGGCACCCCGTCGATCCGCGTGAGCGAGGGGGCAACGCGCCCCGCCGCATGCAGCGCCTCGACGATCTTGCGGCTTTTCTCGCCGGTGGCATCGTTGACGGGTCGGAAACAAACGACATTCAGCGTGACCGGGGTCAGACGGGTCAGTCGCGGCTCTGCGTCGATCCGGTCGGCAAGCGAACGCGCCAGCGCGCAGGTGCCGGAGATCGTGGCGCCCAACGCGTCGATCCCGTAGGTTTTGAGCGTGTACCAGACCTTCAATGCGCGCAGCCCGCGCGAGAGGTCGGGGCCCGTATCGCAGGGCCACCAGTCGCCGCCGGCCAGTCCGGTGGCGGCGCGGCTGAGGTAACTGTTGTCGGCAGCGAAACAATTGAACTGCCAGGCCTCGTCCCGCGTCAGAAGGAAGCCCGCGTCGTAGGGCACCTGCGCCCATTTGTGAAAGTCGCAGCCGATGCTGTCGGCGCGCTCGATCCCGTCGAACAGCGCCGCGAGGTCGGGCGCGAGGTAGCCAAAGGCCCCAAGCGCGCCGTCGATGTGGAAGTGCATGCCTTCGGCCGCGGCGATATCGGCCAGATCGGCCAGGGGATCGATTGCGCCCTGATTTACGGTTCCCGCCGAACCCACGATCAGGAAGGGCAGGGCGCCCCCGGCGCGGTCGGCGGCGATGGCCTCTTGCAGCGCGCAAAGCGAGATGCGCCCCGCCTCATCGACCGGGATCATCCGCAGCGCGGCGCGGCCAAGGCCCGCCATCTCCATCGCGCGAGGGATGCAGCCGTGCACCTCGACCGAGGCATAGGCGACCAGACGCGCAGCGCCCAGGCCATCCTGTCGCACGCCAGCGCCAAGCGCGCGCAGCCGCGCGATCAGAACGGCGAGGAAATTCGCCTGGCTCGCCCCCGTCAGGAAGATCCCGCCCGCGGTTTCCGGAAATCTGTAAAGGTCGCGCATCCAGCGGGTGATCTGGCGTTCCACCGCGATTCCCATGTGATTGCGCCCGCCGCAATTGGCGTTGAAGCCGCCGGCCAGCATTTCGGCCAGCATGCCGACCGGGGTGCCGCCGCCCTGCACCCAGCCCATGAAGCCGGGATGGGTGTTGCCCGCGCCGTAGGGCAGCACATGGGTCAGGAAATCCCGGTGCACTTCGGCCAAAGGCACGGGCGCGCGCGGGACGGGGGCGTCGAAGGCGGCGCGCGCCTCGGGCGGCGCCGGCTGCCACAGCGGAAGGTCACGCCGGTGGGCGATATGGTCGATGATGTCGTCGAGCATCCTGTGCGCCTCTGTCCGAAAGATCGCCCAATCCTGCGGGTCGAGCGATCCGCCGTGATCCTTGCCGGTCATTGCCTGTCCTTTGTCTCGGTATCTTGCCGCGAAAAGTCTTACGTCTTGCCTAACTTCGGCGCCAGATTGCGCGGACTCTTTCCCGGCACACGGAGGCGGCGATGACGACAGCGAATATCGCGGCGATCAATCTTCAGGTCTATGCGCAGGCCCAATACGACGCGGCCCAAGCCGATGGCAGCTATGCCGCCAAGCGGCGGGCGGATCGCAAGTATTTCATCTGGCAGGGGCCGTTCCAGACGATCCCCGTGGGCGCGCAAACCGACCCGGTCGGCTTTGCACGGGGGCTGCGCAAGGCCTTGCCGCTGGTCAACACGCTGCGCATGCCGTTCAACCTTCAGTCCTTCAACCCCGATGGCAGCCTTGATCCGCGCTATGAGGCGTTTCTGACCGAAGCGGTGCGCCAGAATTTCCGGCTGATCTTCGTGCTGATGGATGGCGATGCGCAGCGCTATGGCAGCACGCCCGAGACGAAATCGGCTGGTGCCGCCGAGATTCGCGCCGCGCTCGAGGGTGAGATTCTGACCCGGGCGAAGACGAGTTTCACGAAGCTCATCGACTGGCTCGACCGGCACCCGGCGGTGCGGGGCGCGACCTGGGGGCTGGAGCTGATGAACGAGCCCGCCACCTTCAAGCGCGGCATGGACCGGCTGCCGCCCTCCGATGCCACGGGACGGGCGGGCTTCGTGACGCTTTATGCCCACGAGATGGTCGATCTGGGCCGGTTCGTGCAGGCGCGCTGGTCCGGCCGCATCCTTGTGGGCGGCTTCGCCTATTCCGCGCGCTTCGACATGCTGGCCCATGCGCGCGAGGGCAACCGCACCGCGCTCGACATCATCCGGCAGGGGATCGGGCCGGCGCTGGTCTGGTCGTCGCACCTTTATCCGGGCTGGGGCACGACGGGGCGGGTGCGCGGCGCGCGCGCCATGCCCGATGCGCTTGCGGCGCAATACGGGATGTTGGGCGGCGATGACGTGCTGGTGACCGAGACGAACCTGAATGGATCGCTGGTCTATAACCCCTTCACCAAGCGGCAGAATCAGACCTGGTTCGCCGAGAACTACCGCTGGTTCGCCGACCACGGCATCGGCCTCACGTGGTTTCCCGGTGCACAGGAAGGCCCTTCGGCCTTCGTGACGGTGGGGAAGGGCGGGCGGCTCAGCTTCGACAATCTGCCAAGCTATGCCGCGGGCATGAACGGCTTTTCACTGGGCCTCGGGAAAGGTGCGCCGACCGCGCCGGAGCGGCTGACCGCTCAGCTAATCCCCGGCACCGTGATGGTCGAGCGCACGGACCCCGCCCATCTTCTGCATGGCCAGCAGAAGGACCCGGTCTCGGGCACCGGGCTGGCGGTGGGGCAGGCGGGGGACGACAGCATCGCCGGCATCCCGCAGGCGGACAATCTGCTTTATGGCGGGGCCGGCAACGACCGGCTGACCGGGGCCGGGCCGCGCGATTTCCTGTATGGGCAGGAGGGCAACGACACGCTGACCTCGGGGCCGGGGCAGGATTACCTTTTCGGCGGGGCGGGCAATGACCTGCTGGTCGCCACGGGCGCCTATGACATGCTGACGGGCGGGCCGGGGGGCGACCGCTTCTCGATCTCGCCGCTGTCGCGGGTGATCGTGACGGACCTCGCGCCGGACGAGGGGGACACGGTCGATTTCCGTGGCACCTACAGTAGCCTCGCCGAGGTGCTGAGGCGAACGTCGGTCGCGGATTACAACGGCGACGGTGTGCCCGATCTGATCGTCTGGCATGGTCACGGGGGCTACACGGTCTTCCTTGGCATGGGCGCGCGGCTGACCGATTTCGCCCGGTCGCTGGCAGAGTTTCCCACCTCCGTGCCGCTGCCGCCCGCGACGGAGATCGGCGTGATCGGGGGCACCCCCTTCTCGCCGTCAACACCGATCGACCTTGACGGGCCACCCGACCTGCCCCCGCCGCCCGTGCCCAAGGGGACGGTCGCCGCAGGTCCGGGGCGGGCCATTGCCGTGCCAAGCCATGCGGCGGGGCCCGTGTTCGGCACGTCGGGCGATGACCGGATTTCGGGCAGTTCCGGCGATGACGTGATCGTCACCGGGGACGGCAACGACACGGTCGAAGAGACGCGCGGCCACAACCTGATCTTTGCCGGTGGGGGCAACGACCATATGGCGACGGGGCGGCTTTCCAGCCGGATCGTGCTGGGCGCGGGGCAGGACACGGTCGCGCTCGATATGCGCAACCAGCCGCAGACGGTCTGGGCCGGGGCCGGGCCGGATGTGATCGACCTGACGGAGCCTCCGGGCCGGACGCAGGCGGTGGTTTATGGCTTCAAGCCGGGCGTGGACGGGGTAAGCTTCCGGGGCGTGCCGCTGGACCTGTCGCGGACGGCGGGAGAGGCACCCTTGCCCTACCGCGTGATGGACTACGCCCGGGGCCGCGTGGTGCTGTTTCAGGGCGGGGGCCGGCTTTACCTTTCTGATCCCGCCTCGATCGCAAGCTATGCGGCGGCGCGGGCAAAGGCGGCGCTGCCCTTCGATCCGAAGTTCGATCCGGCGCATCCGGCGGACCACATGACGCGGTGACGGGGCGGCAACCTTGCCGTCGCAGCAAAAGAAAATGCCGGGGAAAGTCCCCGGCATCCTGTTTCCTGGGCCGCGCGCCTCAGCCCGCGGTGGCAGGCTCGCCCTTGGCCTTGGCATAGATCAGAAGCGGCTTGGCGTCGGCGGCATTCACCGCTTCTTCGTTCACCACGACCTCTTCCACGCCATCCATGCCCGGCAGTTCGAACATGGTGTTGAGAAGGATATCCTCCATGATCGAGCGCAGGCCGCGTGCGCCGGTCTTGCGCTTGATCGCGCGGCGGGCAATCGCCTTCAGCGCGTCGTCGGTGAAGGTGAGGTCCACGCCCTCGATGTCGAACAGACGCTGATACTGCTTCACCAGCGCGTTCTTCGGCTCGGTCAGGATGGTGACCAGCGCTTCCTCGTCAAGGTCCGTCAGCGTCGCGATAACCGGCAGACGGCCGACGAACTCCGGGATCAGGCCGAATTTCAGCAGGTCTTCCGGTTCCAGTTCCTTGAACAGCTCGCCCACGCCGCGGGTGTCGTTTTCCTTCACATCCGCGCCAAAGCCCATCGCCGTGCCCTTGGAGCGCTGCGCGATGATCTTTTCCAGCCCCGCGAAGGCGCCGCCGCAGATGAACAGGATGTTTGTGGTGTCCACTTGCAGGAATTCCTGCTGCGGATGCTTGCGCCCGCCCTGCGGCGGAACGGAGGCCACGGTGCCCTCCATGATCTTCAGAAGCGCCTGCTGCACCCCTTCGCCCGACACGTCGCGCGTGATCGACGGGTTGTCGGACTTGCGCGTGATCTTGTCGACCTCGTCGATATAGACGATGCCGCGCTGCGCGCGCTCGACATTGTATTCGCTGGCCTGCAACAGCTTGAGGATGATGTTTTCCACATCCTCGCCGACATAGCCGGCTTCGGTCAGCGTGGTGGCATCCGCCATGGTGAAGGGCACATCGAGGATGCGCGCCAGCGTCTGCGCGAGCAGCGTCTTGCCGCAGCCGGTCGGGCCGATCAGCAGGATGTTCGACTTCGCCAGTTCGATATCCGAGGACTTCGCCGCGTGGTTCAGCCGCTTGTAATGGTTGTGCACCGCGACCGAGAGCACGCGCTTTGCGTGTTCCTGCCCGATGACATAATCATCCAGCACCTTGCAGATGTCGCGCGGCGTGGGCACGCCGTCGGTGGCCTTCAGCCCCGAGGTCTTCGTCTCCTCGCGGATGATGTCCATGCAAAGCTCGACGCATTCGTCGCAGATGAAGACCGTCGGCCCTGCAATCAGCTTGCGCACCTCGTGCTGGCTCTTGCCGCAGAACGAGCAGTAAAGCGTGTTCTTGCTGTCGTTGCCGGAATTGCTCGCCATCTATCACCTCTGATGCGGCCGACCCGTCGGTCGCTTCGCCTTCAGTCCTGTTTCAGTCCCAAAGTCTAGGGCAGCCACAGAACCTTCACAATGCAAAAATGGCCGGGGGTCGCCCGGCCACTTCCGGTCACTTCGTCGCGTCGTCCGCTGTGCCGCGGCTTTCGACGATCTCGTCGATCAGGCCCCAGGCCTTCGCATCTTCGGCCGACATGAAGTTGTCGCGCTCGAGCGCGGCCTCCACGGCGTCGATCGGCTGGCCGGTGTGACGCTCGTAGATCGCGTTCAGCCGGTCCTTCAGCTTCTGCGTCTCGCGCGCATGGATCATGATGTCGGTGGCCTGACCCTGATAGCCGCCCGAGGGCTGGTGCACCATGATCCGGCTGTTCGGCAGCGAGAAGCGCATCCCCTTTTCGCCCGCCGTCAGCAACAGCGACCCCATAGATGCCGCCTGTCCGATGCACAGCGTCGAGACCTTCGGCTTGATGTATTGCATCGTGTCGTAGATCGACAGGCCCGAGGTCACCACCCCGCCGGGGCTGTTGATATACATCGAGATTTCCTTGGACGGATTCTCCGCCTCAAGGAACAGGAGCTGGGCCACGATCAGGCTGGACATGCCGTCGTGCACGGGCCCCGCGAGGAAGATGATCCGCTCCTTCAGAAGGCGCGAGAAGATGTCATAGGCCCGTTCCCCGCGCGAGGTCTGTTCGACCACCATGGGCACGAGGGTATTCATATACGTGTCGATCGGATCTTTCATGGGGCTCCGCCTGCTGCTTTGGGCTGTCGTATCGCCAGGAACTTTCCAGAGTCTTAGTGACGCGAACGGGGGGCTGCAAGGGCAGGCGGTGCAATGGTGCGGCCGTGACAGCGCCCGGGCGGTCGGGGGGCGGCGTCTCGTGGCGGGGGCTGGACCTTCATCGGCGTTGCGTGCATCCCTTGGCGCAGCACTTGAAACACCGGAGCCCGCCATGGAAACGTCCGCCCTCTTCGCCGCCCTCGACCTGACGCCCGATCTGATCTCCGGCGGCACCCTTGCCGTGCATTCCCCCGTGGATGGCGCCGAGATCGCCCGCGTGACCGAGACCGCCGCGGCCGACATGCCGGCGGTCATCGCCCGTTCGCAGGCGGCCTTCCGCGCATGGCGGCAGGTGCCCGCGCCGCGCCGCGGGGAACTCGTGCGCCTTCTGGGCGAGGAACTGCGCGCCGCCAAGGACGCGCTTGGCGCGCTGGTGACGCTCGAGGCCGGCAAGATCGCTTCCGAGGGCCTGGGCGAAGTGCAGGAGATGATCGACATCTGCGATTTCGCCGTGGGCCTGTCGCGCCAGCTTTACGGCCTGACCATCGCCAGCGAACGCCCCGGCCACCGGATGATGGAAACCTGGCACCCGATGGGCCCCTGCGCGGTCATCACCGCGTTCAACTTCCCCGTCGCGGTCTGGTCCTGGAACACGGCGCTGGCGCTTGTTTGCGGCGATCCGGTGATCTGGAAGCCGTCGGAAAAGACGCCGCTCACGGCGCTGGCCACGATGAACATCTTCGCCCGCGCGCTCGCCCGCTTCGGCGATGCGCCCGAGGGGCTGGCGCAACTCGTGATCGGCGGCCCGGGCGTGGGCGAGGCGCTGGTCACCTCGCGCGATGTCGCCATCGTCTCGGCCACCGGATCGACCCGGATGGGCCGCGCGGTGGGGCCGAAGGTGGCCGAACGCTTCGGCCGGTCGATCCTCGAACTGGGCGGCAACAACGCGATGATCGTGGCGCCCTCGGCCGATCTCGACATGGCGGTGCGGGCGATCGTCTTCTCGGCCGTCGGCACGGCCGGGCAGCGCTGCACCTCGCTGCGCCGGCTGATCGCGCACAACTCGATCCGCGCGGAATTGGTCGAGCGGCTGACCAAGGCCTACGGCACCCTGCCCATCGGCGATCCGCGCCACGCAACGACACTGGTCGGCCCGCTGATCGACCACGGCGCGCGCGACCGCATGCTGGCCGCGCTCGAACAGGCCAGGGCCGAGGGCGGAACCGTTCACGGCGGCCGGACCGTGACCGAGGGCGTGCCGCAGGGCGGCGCCTATGTCAGCCCCGCGCTGGCCGAGATGCCGGGCCAGACCGCCGTCGTGCGCGAGGAAACCTTCGCCCCGATCCTCTACGTCATGGGCTATGAGACGCTCGACGAAGCCATCGCGCTGCAAAACGACGTGCCGCAGGGCCTGTCGTCGTGCATCTTCACCCTCAACCTGCGCGAGGCCGAGACCTTCCTGTCGGCCGTGGGCTCCGACTGCGGCATCGCCAATGTCAACATCGGTCCCTCGGGCGCCGAGATCGGCGGGGCCTTCGGCGGCGAAAAGGAGACCGGCGGCGGGCGCGAAAGCGGCTCCGACGCCTGGAAGGCCTACATGCGCCGCGCAACCAACACGGTGAACTATTCCGCCGCCCTGCCGCTTGCGCAGGGTGTGAAGTTCGACATCTGAGCGGGGAGCGAAGGGGGCCATGACCGACCTGACCGCGCTCTCCGCCACGACGCTCTCCGCGCGCATCGCCGCGCGGGAGCTTTCCGCCCTCGAGGTGATGGAGGCCTTTCTCGCCCGCATCCGCGCGGTGAACGGCAAGGTCAACGCCATCGTCTCGATGCGCCCCGAAGCGGACCTTCTGGCCGAGGCGCGCGCGGCGGATCAGGCCCCGCGCAGGGGCTGGCTGCACGGACTTCCGATGGCGGTCAAGGACCTCGCGGCGGTGCAGGGCATCCGCTCCACCTCCGGCTCTCCGATCTTCGCCGATGTGGTGCCCAAACAGGACGATGTGCTTGCGGCATCCTTGCGCGCAGCAGGGGCGATCCTGATCGGCAAGACCAACACGCCGGAATTCGGGCTTGGCTCCCACACCTTCAACCCGATCTTCGGGGCGACGAAGAACCCCTACGACCTGACCCGCAGCGCGGGCGGATCGTCGGGCGGGGCGGCGGCGGCGCTGGCTGCGCACATGCTGCCGGTGGCGGATGGCTCGGACATGATGGGCAGCCTGCGCAACCCGGCCGCCTTCTGCAACGTCTATGGCTTCCGGCCGAGCTATGGCCTTGTCCCCTCCGAACCGCTCGGCGACACCTTCCTTCACCAGCTCTCGACCAACGGCCCGATGGCGCGCAGCGTCGAAGACATCGCGCGCCTTCTCGAGGTGATGGCCCATCCCGATCCGCGCCTGCCGCATGCCCGCCCGGCCGAGCCCTTCGCCCAGGACCTCGACCGCGACCCGAAAGGCGCGCGCATCGGCTGGCTGGGCGACTGGGGCGGGGCCTATCCGATGGAGCCGGGCATCCTCGCGCTGTGCGAGGCCGCACTGGCTGGCTTCACCGAGCTTGGCGCAATCGTCGAGCCGGTCGCGCCCCCGTTCCCGGCCGAGAAGATCTGGGAGGCCTGGACCACGCTGCGCAGCTTCGCCATCGCCGGATCGGTCGGCCCGCTTTACGCCGATCCCCGCACCCGCGCCCTCCTGAAACCCGAGATGCTGTGGGAGGTCGAACGCGGCCTTGCGCTGTCGGCCATGGAGGTGCACCGCGCCTCGGTCATCCGCTCGCAGTATTTCGCCCGGCTCGCCGAGCTTTTCACCCGCTACGACGCGCTGGCCTTGCCCTCCGCGCAAGTCTGGCCCTTCCCGATCGACTGGCGCTTCCCCGAAACCGTCGCGGGCCGTCCGATGGACAGCTACCACCGCTGGATGGAGGTCGTCGTCCCTGTGAGCCTCGTGGGTCTGCCCGCGCTCGCGCTGCCCGCGGGCTTCGGCGCGGCGGGCCTTCCGATGGGCCTGCAACTCTTCGGCCCGCGCGGGGCCGACCGCGCCATCCTGCGCCTCGGGCAGGCGTATCACCGCGCCACCGACTGGCCCGCACGCCAGCCGCCGTCCTTCTGATTTTCTGTCTGCAAATATCCTCGGGGGGAGGCGCGCGCGTCCTCGCGCGCGCCCGGGGGGCAGACAGCCCCCCGCGCCGCCCCGTTCGCCCGGCACCCCTCGCGTCTTTCCGCCGCCCGCGTCCTCACGCATCGGCGAGACCGTCCCGGAAGCTCTGGACCTCGGCGCGGCTCTGGTCCATATGAAGGCAAACGTCCCGGAGGATGCGATGGAATTCCTGAAGCGGCTTCTGACCTGGTGGAACAGCCAGACCCTTGGCACGCAGATCTACACCAAGCGCAACGGCGTGAAGGTGGGCGAAGACGAGCAGGGCAACGTCTTCTACCAGTCGCGTGACGGCAAGCGTCGCTGGGTCATCTACAACGGCGAGTGCGAGGCAAGCCGCGTGTCGCCCGACTGGCATGGCTGGCTGCATTTCACCTGGAACGAACCGCCGACCAAAGAACCTCTGGCGCACAAATCCTGGCAAAAGCCGCATCAGGAAAACCTGACCGGCACCATGCTGGCCTATGCGCCGCCGGGCTCGATGCGGCGCGCCGCGCCCGCCGAGCGGCGCGACTACGAGGCTTGGCAGCCCGAATAACGGACCGGGACGGGGACGAGACGATGGCAGAGAATGCAGCCGAAGTGGTGGTGGGCGGTCTGGTGATCGCCGCGGCGGCCGGGTTCGTGCTCTTTGCCGCGCAGGCGACCGGCTTTGCCAAGCGCTCGGGGGGCACCTATCCGCTGGTCGCCTCGTTCCGCTCGATCGAGGGGATCAACGTCGGCACCGACGTGAAGCTTGCCGGGGTGAAGATCGGCACGATCAGCAACATCGCGCTGAACCCCAAGACCTACTTCGCCGATGCGACGATCCAGGTGAAGGACGGCGTCGCCCTTCCGACCGACAGCGCCATCCTGATCTCGCAGGACGGGCTTCTGGGAGGCAGCTATGTCGAGGTCGTGCCTGGCGGCGCGCCCGACAACCTCAAACCCGGCGAGCGGATCACGGATACGCAGGGCGCGGTGAGCCTGATCACCCTGTTGATGAAATTCGTCGGCGGGCAAAGCGGCAGCGGCGGCAGCGCCGCCTCGGGCGCGAACGGGGCCGCCAAGCCATGAAACGGGTGGTCCTCGCCCTTCTGTGCCTGCCCGCGACCGCGGCGCTGGCGCAGACGGCGGGAACAGCGGGCGACGGATCGGTGATCCAGATGGCGCCGCTCAATGCATTGAAGCCGCAGGCCACGGCGCCGCAGCCACCTCCGGCCGCGGCTCTGGTGCCCGATGCAGCGGGCGGCGCGAGCCCGTCGCAGCCTGCCGCCGCGCCGAACGGGCAAAGCACCGTTGACAGCATCCTCAAGCAGTTGCCGCAGGGGCAGGACCAGACGCTGACCCCCGGTCAGCCTCCGGGCACGCTGACGACGCCCGGCACAGGATCGGGCACGGGATCGGCCACGGGCCAGACCGCACCGGTCGTGGTGCCGGGCGAGACGACGACCACGACCACCACCGAACAGGTGTCCGATGGCACCGGCGGCGTCGTGCGCTGGCTCGACAAGGTGTCGGGCGATACCGCGGACCTCACCATCGCCAAGGGCCAGTCCGCGACCAAGGGCCGCCTGACCGTCACGCTCAAGGATTGCCGCTACCCCGTGGGCGACCCGTCGGGCAATGCCTATGCCTATCTCACGATCCGCGACAGCAGCGTGCCGCAGCCGATCTTCGCGGGATGGATGATCGCCTCGAACCCCGCGCTCGATCCGCTGGATTCGGCCCGTTACGACGTCTGGCTGTTGCACTGCACCACGAAGTGAGGCGGGGGCACCGGCCCCTGTGCATCGAAATCCGCCAGCGTTCCCAAGGCTTTCGACAGGCGACGGTGATAATCCTGCCGGGTGATCTCGACCGCCCCGAGCGAGGCGAGATGCGGCGTGAGGAACTGGGTGTCGAGCAGCGTGAACCCGCCCTGCCGTAGCCGGCAGATCAGGTAGGCCAGCGCCACCTTTGACGCATCCGTCGCCCGCGAGAACATGCTTTCGCCGAAGAACGCGGCCCCCAGCGTGACGCCATAGACGCCGCCCACCAGATCCTCGCCCCGCCAGACCTCGACCGAATGGGCGTGGCCCATCTCGAACAGGGCAAGGTAAAGGCTGCGGATCTCGGCGTTGATCCAGGTTTCCTCGCGCCCGGCGCAGCCGTCGATCACCGCGTCGAAGGCGCGGTCGGTGGTCACCGTGAAGGCGCCCGACAGAATACGGCGGCGCAGCGAGCGCGAGATGTGGAATCCGTCGATGGGAAAGATGCCGCGCCGGCGCGGATCGACCCAGTGGATCTCGTCCGCCTCGCGGCTTTCCGCCATCGGAAACACGCCTGCCGCATAGGCTTGCAACAGCAGGCCGGGGGTGATCTTGGCGCTTTCATCGGCCATGGGCGCTGCCATGGTTTTGCCCTTCGGGCTGACCCGTCTTGCCGTGATTGCCTGCTAGGCCCTTGGGCGATTGCATGGAAACGCGGGGCAAGGGCAGGGCACGATGGGGTTTTTCGACTTCCTTGAGGGGATGGCGGGCTATGAGGACGGGGCGCAGCCGATCACGCGCCTGAACAAGCGCCATGCGCGGATCGTCGCGCCCTTCGCGGCCGAACTGGCGGGCGCCCGTGTGCTGGACCTTGCGGCGCATGACGGGCGCTGGTCCTACGCGCTGGCGGCCGCGGGGGCGGCGCAGGTCGTGGGCGTCGAGGGGCGGCAGGAACTGATCGACCGCTTCGCCGCCTATCCGGATGCAACGCTCCGCGCGAAGGTGGAGTTGCGTCGCAACGACATCTTCGCCGAGATGGAGGCAGAGGCCGCCCGCGGTGCCCGTTACGACGCCGTCGCGGTCTTCGGCATCCTTTATCACGTGATGGACCACTTCCGCCTGTTCCAGTTGATCCGCAGGCTCTCGCCCCGGCTTGTCATCGTGGACAGCGAATTCATGACCCGCCCCGCGCCGATGATCCAGCTTGTCCGCGAGCGCACCGACAACGTGCTGAACGCCATCCCGCAGGTCGAAGGGCAGGAGATCGCCATCAAGGGCGTGCCCAGCTACGCCGCGATGGAGGCGATTGCCGAGGCCCTGGGCTACGGCGTCACGTGGATCGACTGGTCGGATCTGCCCGAGGGGCAGCGCATGGGCGTGCGCGACTATTTCCGCACCACCAACATGTGCCGGGGAAGCTGCGTGCTGCGTCCCCTCTGAGCGCCCCTCCGCAAGGCCGCGCCCGGACCATGGAAAGCGCGGGGCCCGCAGGCCCCCCGCCCTCAGCCGTAGGTGGCGGCCAGCCACTTTTCCAGCCAGTGGATGTTGTAGCTTCCGGTCTGGATGTCTTCCTGCTCCAGCAGCGCATGGAAGAGCGGCACCGTGGTTTCCACCCCGTCGATGATCAACTCGCCCAGGGCGCGGCTCAGACGCGCGAGCGCCTCGGGCCGGTCGCGGCCGTGCACGATCAGCTTGCCGATCAGGCTGTCGTAATAGGGCGGAATCCGGTAGCCGCCGTAAAGCGCGGAATCCATCCGCACGCCAAGGCCACCGGGGGCGTGGAACACCTTCACCGTGCCGGGTCGCGGGGCGAATTCGGGGATCTTTTCCGCGTTGATCCGCACCTCGATCGCATGGCCGTTGATGACAAGGTCGTCCTGCCCGAAGGACATCGGCAGGCCCGCCGCGACGCGGATCTGTTCGCGCACGAGATCGACGCCAAAGATCGCCTCGGTCACCGGATGTTCCACCTGCAGGCGGGTGTTCATCTCGATGAAGTAGAACTCTCCGTCCTCGAACAGGAATTCGATGGTGCCCGCGCCGATATAGTTGATCTTCGCCACGGCATCGGCGCAGATCTTGCCGATCCGGGCGCGCTGCTCGGGCGTGATGATCGGGCCGGGGGCCTCTTCGAAGACCTTCTGGTGGCGGCGCTGCAACGAGCAGTCGCGTTCGCCCAGATGCACCGCCTTGCCCTTGCCGTCGCCGAAGACCTGAATCTCGATGTGCCGGGGCTTCTGAAGGTATTTCTCGATATAGACTTCGTCGTTGCCGAAGGCGGCCTTGGCTTCCGAACGGGCGGTGCGGAAGGCCACCTCCAGTTCCGAGGCGTCGCGCGCGACCTTCATGCCCCGCCCGCCGCCGCCGGCGGTCGCCTTGATGATGACCGGATAGCCGATCCCTTCGGCCGTCTTCAGCGCGGTCGCCACGTCGGGCACGCCGCCCTCGGAACCGGGCACGACCGGAATTCCAAGCGCCTTGGCGGTTTCCTTCGCGGTGATCTTGTCGCCCATGATGCGGATGTGTTCCGCGGTCGGGCCGATGAAGGTGATGCCGTGATCTTCGAGCACCTGCACGAAATTCGCGTTTTCGGACAGGAAGCCGTAGCCGGGGTGGATCGCCTCCGCCCCCGTGATCTCGCAGGCCGAGACGATGGCCGGGATCGACAGGTAGCTTTCCGCCGAGGAATTCGGGCCGATGCAGACCGATTCGTCGGCCATGCGGACATGCATCGCGTCGGCGTCCGCCGTCGAATGGACGGCGACCGACTTGATCCCCATCTCGCGGCAGGCCCGGATGACGCGGAGCGCGATCTCGCCGCGGTTGGCGATCAGGATCTTCTCGAACATCCCGCGCCCCTATTCGATGATCATCAGCGGCGCGCCGTATTCGACGGGGCTGCCGTCCTCCACCAGAATACGCTTCACCGTGCCCGCACGCGGCGCGGGGATGTGGTTCATGGTCTTCATCGCCTCGATGATGAGGACCGTCTGCCCCTCGCGCACCTGCGAGCCGATGGCGACGAAGGGCTCGGCGCCGGGCTCTGCGGCAAGATAGGCGGTGCCCACCATGGGCGAGGTCACCGCGCCCGGATGCTGGGCGGGGTCTTCCACCGCGGCGGCGGGGGCGGCGCTTGCAGGCATCGCGGCCGCGGCCGGCGCTGCCGCGACGGGGACCGCCGCCGGCATGCTGGCGGCCACGCTCACCACATGGGCTTGCTTGGACACGCGCACATTCAGGCTGTCGTTCTCGCCATATTCGCGTTTCACCGTGAGTTCGGTGAGGTCGTTCTTGTTCAGCAACTCGGCGAGAGCCTGGATGAAGGCCACATCGTTCTCGTGCAGGTCTTTGGTCATGCCGTCCTCGATCGGTCTTTGCTGCCCGTCTGATGCAGGCCTTGGCGGAGTGGGCCGCTTATACGCCAGCATTCAAGGGGTGAAAAGCACCCTGTTGCCGCTAACTGCGGGCAAGCGCGACCGGAACCGGGCGAGGGGGCGGTTTGAGGGGCGGGACGGGGGCGCAGTTGCCCATGGAAATCAGATGGATAGAAGACGGGTCAAAAGGCGGGTCGGCGTGGCCTGCCCATGATCGGGGGTGTCGCCCTTCTGACCGGCTGCCCCTTTTTCGGGCGCATCGCCCTTGTGCGGATCGCCCGCCGCGGCGGTGGGGCGCGGTCCGAAGGCGGGCGGGGACGGGACGAGAAGGGACGGGGAGGTCAGGGACGCCGGAGCCGCGATCCCAAGACCCCGTGCCGCCGCATAGCCCGCGCTGTTGATCCGGGCGAGCGTCGTTTGCAGCGCGCTGTGCAATTCGAGCGGGGTGACGGAGAAGCTGGGCGGCGGCCCTGCCGGCGTGTCGGGCGTCGGGGGGCGGTAGGGTTTCGCGCCGCCGTGGGCAGCTTCAGACCCCGGCCTGGCGGATGCGCGCGCCGGCGCCCCGTCCGTTGCCCCGACTGGCGCGCCGTGGCGCGGATGAGCCGCCCGCACCGTCGCGGATGCCGCCTTGCGTGAAACGGGCGCGGTCGCGTCATGCGCCGCAATCGTGATCGCCTTCACATCCATGTGATCCCCCGGTCAGGAAATCCCACCCGCAGGCAGCTTAGGTCCCCCGGGTTAGCGAACCGTTAACGGGAGGGCGGGGTCAGCGCCGCGCGAAAGAGATGCGTCAGGAACTGTTCGGCCGCCACGAGCGGATCGGGTTCCGCGGGGCCCAGCACGCCCCGGACCTGCGCGTCGAAATCGGCGTAATGCTGGGTCGTCGCCCAGATCGAGAAGATCAGGTGGCGCGGATCGACCGCCGCGATGCGCCCCTGCGCGGCCCAATCGGCGATCAGCGCGGCCTTTTCATCCACCAGCGCCTTCAGCTCGCCCGCGATCATCGCATGGATATGCGGCGCGCCCTGAAGGATTTCGTTGGCAAACAGCCGGCTTTCGCGTGGATAGCGACGCGTCATCGCCAGCTTGCGCCGGACGTAGCCCAACAATTCCTCGACCGGATCGCCATCGGCCCTGAGCGCCGCAAGCGGGGCCAGCCAGCTGTCCATGAGCCCGGCGAGAAGCGTCGTGTGGATCGCCTCCTTCGAGGGGAAGTAATACAGCAGGTTCGGCTTCGACAGGCCCGCGGCCTCTGCGATCTGATCGAGCGTCGCCCCGCGAAAGCCGGCCTGCGAGAACACGTCCAGCGCGGCCTCGAGGATGGCCTCGGAGTTGCGGATCTGGATGCGCGTTCTCTTGCGTTCCGCGCTTGGCTCGGCTCCCATGCGGCGCTCCGGACCCGGGCGGCCCCCCGGGCGGGCTGGCCTTGACTGGCCCTTGCCCTCTGCTAGCCTGCGCTCGGCCGCTTGGTCAAATACTCATTCCATTGCCGCCCCGGGCTCTTTCGACATCGGGCGTGGCCGAGCCGGGGAGACAGGCGCCATGGCGCTCGACCGCAATCAGGTTCCTAACGATCTCAATGCTTTCTGGATGCCCTTCACGGCGAACCGGCAGTTCAAGAAGGCGCCGCGCATGTTCGTCGCGGCCAAGGACATGCACTACACGACCGCCGACGGGCGGCAGGTGCTGGACGGGACGGCGGGCCTGTGGTGCTGCAACGCGGGCCATTGCCGGCCGAAGATCACCGAGGCGATCCAGAAACAGGCGGCCGAGCTTGACTATGCCCCGGCTTTCCAGATGGGCCATCCGATCGCCTTCGAACTGGCCAACCGCATCGTGGATATGGCCCCCAAGGGGATCGAGCATGTGTTCTACACCAACTCGGGCTCCGAGTCGGTCGAGACCGCGCTGAAGCTTGCGATTGCCTATCACCGCGCGCGCGGCGAAGGGTCCCGCACCCGCCTGATCGGGCGCGAGCGCGGCTATCACGGGGTGAACTTCGGCGGCATCTCGGTGGGCGGCATCGTCAACAACCGCCGCCACTTCGGCACGCTGCTGGCGGGCGTCGATCACCTCCCGCATACCCATCTTCCCGGCCAGAACGCCTTTACCCGCGGCCAGCCGGAACATGGCGCGCATCTGGCCGACGATCTTGAGCGCATCGTGGCCCTGCACGGCGCGGAAACCATCGCCGCCGTGATCGTGGAGCCGATGGCGGGATCGACCGGCGTGCTGCTGCCGCCGAAAGGCTATCTGGAAAAGCTGCGCGCGATCACCAAGAAACACGGCATCCTGCTGATCTTCGACGAGGTCATCACCGGCTTCGGCCGTCTGGGCTCGGCCTTCGCGGCCGATCATTTCGGCGTGCTGCCCGACATCATGACGACGGCGAAGGGGCTTACGAACGGCGTGATCCCGATGGGCGCGGTGCTGACCACGCCCGAAGTGCATGACGCCTTCATGAACGGCCCCGAGCACATGATCGAGCTGTTCCACGGCTACACCTATTCCGGCAACCCGATTGCCTCGGCCGCCGGGATCGCGACGCTGGAGACCTACCGCGAAGAGGGGCTGTTCGAGCGCGCCAACGACCTCGCGCCCTATTGGGAAGACGCGCTGCACGGGCTCAAGGGCCTGCCGCATGTGATCGACATCCGCAACATGGGCCTGATCGGGGCGGTGGAGCTGGAGCCGATCGCGGGCGAACCCACCAAGCGCGCCTTCACCGCCTTCCTCAAGGCCTACGAGAAGGGCATCCTGATCCGCACGACGGGCGACATCATCGCCATGTCGCCGCCGCTCATCATCTCGAAGGCCGAGATCGACCAGCTGATCGGCACGCTGGCCGAGGTGCTGACGTCGCTCGACTGAGGGCGGGGGCGATTTTTCGGCGAAAAATCGTTTTCAAAGTCGGTAAGGGGGGCGAAAATCGCCCCCTAATCCATTGAGCGGGCGGTTCTTTCCTGTCAATCTCTGGCAGGGAGGAACCGCCATGCCGCGTTCTGCACTGACCGGAAGCCGCATCCGCGAGCGACGCGCGCTTGCCGGGATCAAGCAGGCCGACCTCGCGCGCGAGGTGGGGGTGTCGGCCTCATACCTCAATCTCATCGAACACAACCGCCGCCGCATCGGAGAGCCGCTTCTGGAGCGGATCGCGACCGCCCTGCAGGTGGAGCCGGCGGTGCTGACCGAGGGGGCGGCGGCGGCGCTGCTCGACGGGCTGCGCGATGCCGCCGCCGTGGGGCGCGAGGCGGATGGCGAGGGCCTTGCCCCCGAGCTTGACCGGATCGAGGAATTCGTGGGCCGCTTTCCCGGCTGGGCCGGGCTTCTGGCCGCGCGGCAGGGGCGGGTCGCGCTGCTGGAGCGCACCGTGGCCGCGCTGTCGGACCGGATGGCGCATGACCCGGTCCTGTCGGATTCGCTGCACGAGGTGCTCTCGGCCCTGACCGGGGTGCGCTCGGCGGCGACGATCCTGGCCGAGACCGAGGACCTGGAGCCGGAATGGCGCGCGCGGTTTCAGACCAACCTGCGCGAGGATGCCGACCGTCTGGCCCTGGGGGCCGAGGCGCTGGTGGCCTATCTCGATGCGCCAAGCGGAGAGGAACCCGCGCTCGTCTCGCCTCAGGAAGAGGTCGAGGCCTGGCTTGGCGCGCGCGACTACCATCTGCCCGAGGTCGAGGCGCGGGGGGCGAACGCCGGCCGCAGACTCGTGGCGGCAAGCTTTACCAGCGCCTCTGCCCGCCGGATCGCGGGGCGGATCGTCGAGCGCTACGCGATGGACGCCGACCGCCTGCCGCTGGCCGCCCTGCGCAGCGCGATGGAGGCGGGGGGCGGCGATCCCGCGGCCGTGGCGGCGGCGACGGGCGTCGATCTTCCTTGCGTCCTGCGGCGGGTGGCGAGCCTGCCCGAGCAGGCGGATACGGGGCTGGTCGTCTGCGACGGCGCAGGCGCGATCACCTACCGAAAGCCCGCCAAGGGCTTTGCGCTGCCGCGCTTCGGCGCGGGCTGCCCGCTCTGGCCGCTTTACCAGTCGCTCGCGCGGCCGATGCTGCCGATCCGGGCGCGGCTGACCTTCGCCGGGCGTGACGAGACCCGGTTCACCGCCTTCGCGATCTGCGTTCCCCGCGTGCCCGCCGCCTTCGACGCGCCGCAGGTGAACGAGGCGGTGATGCTGATCCAGCCCGGCGCCGATGCCGGGCCGGCCGAACCCGTCGGCGCCTCTTGCCGGATCTGCCCGCGCGAGGACTGTCCCGCCCGGCGCGAGCCATCCATCCTTTCGGACGCCGTCTGACCGACGAATGCGCAGCCCAAGGTTTTGACAGCGAAGCGCATCTTCGCGATAGTCACGAAAATGCCATCTCGGAGGAGAGAGCGGCGGGGGGAGGAGATCGAGGCATGGGCAAACATGTCCTGCTTGTCGAGGACGAGCCGAATATCCTTGAGGCGATGCGCTTTATCCTGTCACGCGACGGCTGGCAGGTCAGCGCGCATTCCGAAGGGACAGGCGCGGTCGAGGCGATCCATGCCGCGACGCCCGATGTCGTGGTGCTGGACGTGATGCTGCCGGGGCGCTCGGGCTTCGAGATCCTGCAGGATCTGCGGGCCGACGCGCGCACGCGCGGGCTGCCGGTGCTGATGCTGACCGCCAAGAGTCAGGCGCGGGACCGCGAGCTTGCCGAGCGTTACGGCGCCAGCCAGTTCCTTACCAAGCCGTTTTCCAACACCGAGGTGCTGGCCTCGGTCCGCGCGCTGGCGGGGGCCTGATGGCCTCGGGCCGGCCCCTCTTTCTTGGCCGGCAGACCTACCGTCTGCGCCGGGTGATGGATGCGGCGCGGCTGCTGCCGATCCTTGGCTTCTTCCTGTTCCTGCTGCCGATCCTGTGGGGCCACGGCGCGTCGGTCGCGCGGTCCACGGCGACGGATGCGCTTTACCTGTTCATCGCCTGGCCGCTGCTGATCCTTGCGGCCTTCGTGATCGCCCGCGTGCTTGCTCCCGTGGTCAGCGCCGAAGAGGCCGAGGAGCGCGACGACCCGGACGGCGGAGCCGCGCGATGATCGCCTTTCGCCTGCTGGTGCTGGCCTGCCTGATCTACGTGGGCTTCCTGTTTCTCGTGGCCTTCCTTGTCGAGCGCCGGGCCGAGCGCGGGCGGATCGGCTGGCTGCGATCCCCCGTCGTCTATACGCTGTCGCTGTCGATCTACTGCACCGCCTGGACCTTTTACGGCGCGGTGGGCTACGCCGCGCGGTCGGGGCTGGAATTCGCAACGATCTACCTTGGCCCGACGCTGGTCTTCATCGGCTGGTGGGGTGTGCTCAGAAAGCTGGTGCGCGTCGGGCGGCGGCAGCGGGTGACCTCTATCGCGGACCTGATTTCCTCGCGCTACGGCAAGTCGAACTTCCTTGGCGTGGTGGTCACGCTGATCGCGGTCGCCTCGGCCACGCCCTATATCGCGCTGCAACTGCAATCCGTGACGCTGTCGTTTCGCGCCTTCGCTGCGCCCTCGCCGATGAGCTGGGCGCTGCCGGGGCCGGATCTGACCGCGTTCTGGGTGGCGGCGGGGCTTGCGGTCTTCACGATCCTGTTCGGGACGCGCAATCTGGATGCCAACGAACAGCATCAGGGCGTGGTCACGGCCATCGCGGTCGAGGCGGTGGTCAAGTTGATCGCCCTGCTGGCGGTCGGCGTCTTCGTCGTCTGGGGGCTCGGCGGCGGGCCGATCGAGGTGCTGCACCGGATCGACGCCTCGGACCTCGCCTCCTGGCAGCTTCGGCCAAGCCGCTGGGTCGGGCTGACCTTCCTGGCCGGTGCGGCGGTGATATCGCTTCCGCGCATGTTCCAGGTCCTGGTGGTGGAAAACTCGGACGAGCGGCACCTTGCGACGGCCTCATGGGCCTTTCCGCTCTATGTGCTGGCGATGAGCCTGTTCGTCGTGCCGATCGCGGTGATGGGGCTGGAACTTCTGCCGAAGGGATCGAACCCTGACCTGTTCGTGCTGACGCTGCCGCTGGCCTCGCATCAAAGCGGGCTTGCGATGCTGGCCTTCCTGGGCGGCTTCTCCAGCGCGACCTCGATGGTGATCGTGGCGGCCATCGCACTTTCGACGATGGTGTCGAACCATATCGTCATGCCCTTCTGGCTGTCGGCCTCGCGGCGCAAGGTGGCGCTGGCGGGCGATGTGCGCCGGCTGGTGCTGACCGCGCGGCGGCTATCCATCGCGGGCGTGCTGGCGCTGGGATATGGCTATTATCGCCTGACCGGCGGGGGCGAGGCGCTGGCCGCCATCGGCCTGATTTCCTTTGCCGGGGCCGCGCAGGTGCTGCCGGCGATGCTGGGCGGGCTCTACTGGCGGGGCGCCACGCGGGCGGGCGCCGCGGCGGGGCTGATGCTTGGCTTTTCCATCTGGCTTTATGCGCTGTTCCTGCCGAGCTTCGGCGCCGACGGTCTGCTGTCGGCAAGCGTCATGGAGTATGGGCCCTTCGGTATCGGCTGGCTGCGGCCGCATGCCCTCTTTGGCGTGACCGGGATGGACCCGCTGCTTCATGCGCTGTTCTGGTCGATGACGCTGAACACCATCGCCTTTTGCGCGGTGTCGCTGGCAACCTTCCCCAGCCCGATGGAGCGGCTGCAGGGCGCGCGGTTCGTCAATGCCTTCGACAGCCGCGCCGGGCGGCAGGGCTGGCAGCCGGGCTTTGCCGAGGCCGAAGACCTGCTGGTCATGTCGCAGCGCATCCTTGGCCCCGAGGCGGCGCAGGCCTTCTTCAGCGCGCAGGCCCGGGCGCAGGGGATCGAAGGCTTCCTGCCCGACATCACGCCCGATTTCGTCACGCGGCTCGAGCGGCTTCTGTCCGGCTCGGTCGGGGCGGCGACGGCGCATGCGATGATCACGCAGATCACCGGCGGGGCCTCGGTCTCGGTCGAGGATCTGATGGCGGTCGCGAACGAGACCGCGCAGATCATGGAATATTCCAGCCAGCTCGAGGCGAAGTCCGAGGAACTGACCCGCACCGCGCGGCAGTTGCGCGACGTGAACGCCAAGCTCACGCAGCTGTCGCTGCAAAAGGACGCGTTCCTGAGCCAGATCAGCCACGAGTTGCGCACGCCCATGACCTCGATCCGGGCCTTTTCGGAAATCCTGATGGAGGGGGGCCTCGCCGAGGGGGAGGCCACGCGCTACGCCGGCATCATCCATGCCGAGACGATCCGCCTGACGCGGCTGCTGGACGATCTGCTGGACCTGTCGGTTCTGGAAAACGGGCAGGTGAAGCTGCAATCGGCCAGCGTGAGCCTGCGCGACCTGATCGACCGGGCGCTGGCGGCTGCGGGGACGGGCGCGCTGGAGATCGAGCGCGATCCCGCGGCCGAGGCGGTGATCGTCGCCACCGACCCAGACCGGCTGGCGCAGGTCTTCATCAACCTTGTGACGAATGCGCGCAAATACTGCGATGCGGCGCGTCCGCGGCTGCGCATCGCGGTCAGACCGCGCGCCGGGCAGGTCGATGTCGATTTCATCGACAACGGCAGCGGCATCCCCAAATCCGCGCAGGCGCTGATCTTCGAGAAGTTCGCCCGCCTCACCGATCAGAGCCACGCGGGCGGCGCGGGCCTTGGGCTTGCGATCTGCCGCGAGATCATGGCCAACCTCGGCGGCAAGATCGCCTATCTGCCGGGGCAGGGCGGCGCGGCCTTCCGGGTCAGCTTTCCGCTGCGGCTGGCGCAGGCGGCCTGATCCGTCAACCAAATCTAAACCCTTCTGGCGCAGAACCGACGGGAAACCGGCAGAAGGCGGGGCAGGGTGCATTCGGATTCGGTGCTCAGGCGGAAACTGGGGCGGCGCCCCGTGGTTCAGGTGGCGGAAGATCCCGGCATCCGCGCCTTCCGGCTGGCGTTTGCGCGCGCGGCGGAAACGGTTCCGGCCTTCCGCCCCGACATCGGCACGGTCACCGAGGCGGTGCGATCGCTCGCCGAACTTCTGGACGGCCTGCCCGAACGCGCGCTGCTCACCATCCTCGAAGGTCCGGGGGAGGGCCTGGGCCTCATGGCGATGGACCCGGTCGTCGTCGCCGCGCTGATCGAGGCGATGACGACGGGGCGTGTCACGGTCGGCGCAGCCACGCCACGCAAGCCGACGCGGACGGATGCGGCGATGTCGGCGGGGCTGATCGACGGAACCCTTGCCGGGCTGGAGGCCGTCTTGCTGGCCGAAGGGATGCAGGGCTGGGTTCAGGGATTCCGCTACGCCTCGTTTCTGGACGACGCACGACCGCTCGGCCTCTTGCTGGAAGATCGCGGCTACCGCGTTCTCGCCGCCGATCTTGCGCTTGGCGAGGCGCGGCGGGTGGGGCGTGTGCTGCTGGCGCTGCCTGCCGCGGGGCAGATGACGGCCGCCGCCGCGCCTGACCCGTCGGGCCGGCAGGCGCAAGGGGCGCCGCCGCCCCAGGGGATCGGGGACGGCGCGATGCTCGCCACGGCCGAGCTTTCGGCGGTGCTTCACCGTCTCAGCCTGCCGCTGTCGGCGGTTCTCTTGCTGAAGGCGGGCGATGTCCTTGCCCTGCCTGCCGCAGCACTTGACGCCGTGTCGGTCGAAGGGATCGACGGGCGCAGGCTCGCCACCGGAAAGCTTGGGCAGAACCACGGCTTTCGGGCCCTGCGCCTGCAACGGATCGGCGACGCGGCAGGGCCCGCCCCGTCCAAAGCCAGCGCCCCCGCGACAGAGCCCGCCGGGCGTCGGGTCGCGACCGGCTAGGCCCCCGATCGCGCGCCGCGCCGCGATCGGGCAGGTTTCGGCCTATCCCGCTTGCCCCCTCCCGCGTCCCCTCCTATGAGGTCGCATGCGCGCAGCCGCTCGGGAAAGCCTTGGCATTCCATGACGCCGTCGCGGCATTGTCGCTTTGCTGCCGCAAAGGACCATCATAGATTGTTTCGGAATTTGAGACATTAAGACAGGCCGGAGATGAAGGATCAGAAGGCGGGCCGGGTGCTTGCGGTGGATCTCGACGGAACGCTGATCCGTTCCGACATGCTTCTGGAAACCTTCTGGGCCGCCTTCGCGCAAAGCTGGGCGACGCCCTTTCGCTGCCTTGCCCGGCTGTCGCACGGCAAGGCCGCGCTGAAACGGTTTCTCGGTCAGGCCGGGGCGGTGGACGTCAGCGCGCTTCCCTATAACGAGGCCGTGCTGGCCCATATCCGGGCCTGGCGGGATGGCGGCGGGCGCGTGGCGCTGGTGACGGCCTCGGATCAGGGGCTTGCCGACCGCATCGGGGCGCATCTGGGCCTGTTCGACGAGGTTTACGGGTCCAACGGGGAAACCAACCTGAAAGGGGCGAACAAGGCGGCCTTCCTTGTCGCGCAGTTCGGCGCAGGGGGCTTCGACTACATGGGCGACGCCGAGGCCGATCTGCCGGTCTGGGCCGAGGCGGGGCGCGCGGTGATCGTGGCGGCCACGCCCGAGCTGCGCCGCAAGGCCGAGGCCACGGGCCGCCCGGTCGAGGTGATCGCCAGCGGGGCCGCGCGGGCGCAGGATTACGTGCGGGCGCTTCGGCCCCATCAGTGGATGAAGAACCTGCTGGTCTTCCTGCCGATGCTCGCGGGCCACGATTTCCGGCTGCAGACCTTCGGTCAGGCCCTGCTTGGCTTCATCGTCTTCAGCATGATCGCCTCGGGCGTCTATGTGCTCAACGATCTTCTGGACCTTGCCGCCGACCGGGCGCATCCGCGCAAGCGCAACCGGCCGCTCGCCTCGGGCGCGATGCCGATCCTGCACGGCACGATCCTCGCGCCTGCGCTGTTGCTCGCGGGGCTTGTGCTTGCGGTGCCGCTGGGGGCGCGCTTCGTCGCGGTCATGCTGGGCTACCTGATCCTCACCACGGCCTATTCCCTGCGCCTCAAGCGCCTGCTGGTGGTCGATATCGTGGCGCTTTCGGCCCTTTACACGGTGCGCATCGTCGCGGGCGGGGCCGCGTCGGATATCGAGCTTTCGGTCTGGCTGCTGGCCTTCTCGGTCTTCTTCTTCTTCTCGCTTGCGGCGGTGAAGCGGCAGGCAGAACTGGTGGACAACATCGCCTCGGGCAAGGACAAGCCCGCGGGCAGGGGGTATCTTGCAAGCGACCTGCCGCTGGTCGAGACGATGGCGGTCGGGGCGGGCTTCGTCTCGGTTCTCGTGATGGCGCTTTATCTCGACTCGCCCAATGTGCGGGTGCTTTACAACCAGCCCGGCGCGCTGTGGGGGATCTGCATGGTCCTGCTTTACTGGATCAGCCGCATGGTGATGCTGGGTCACCGGGGCCTGATGGACGACGACCCGGTGATCTTCGCCGCGAAGGACCGCGTCAGCCAGGTCTCCGCGCTTGTCATTTTCGCCTTTGCGCTGATGGGGGTGCTGCTGTGAGCCTGACCGGCCTGATCCTGCGCTACGGCCTGTTCGCCGCCATCGCGACGGTGGTGAACCTACTGGTGCAGCGCGGGGCGCTGGCGCTCTGGCCCGAGCTTCTGCCGGCGATGATCGCGGGGACGGGGGCAGGGCTCGTGGTGAAATACGTGCTCGACAAGCGCTGGATCTTCTTCGACGGCGCGGTGGGGCTTGCCCAGCACGGGCGCAAGTTCCTGCTCTACAGCGCCATGGGCGTTGTCACGACGGTGATCTTCTGGGGGTTCGAGACCGGCGCCTGGGCCCTGTGGGGCACCGAGGCCGCGCGCGAGGCGGGCGCGGTGATCGGCCTTGCCATCGGCTATGTGGTGAAATTCCGCCTCGATCGCCGGTTCGTCTTCACCGATGCGCAGCTCAGCCTGCGGGGGGCGGCATGAAGATCGCGGGCTGGGGCGGCACCACGCGGCAGGATTGCCGGGTCACCCGCCCGCGGAGCGAGGCGGAGCTGGCGGCCCTGGTGGCCGAGGGCGGCCTGATCGCGCGCGGGGCGGGGCGGGCCTATGGCGATGCGGCGCAATCGGCGCTGAACACCGCCGACATGGGCGGGTTCAACCGGATGCTGTCCTTCGACGAGGCGACCGGCCAGCTGGTGGCCGAGGCGGGCGTGCGGCTGTCGGATGTGATCGCCGCCTTCCTGCCGCGCGGCTGGTTCCCGGCGGTGACGCCCGGCACCAAGCATGTCAGCATCGGCGGCATGGTGGCGGCGGATGTGCATGGCAAGAACCACCACAAGGACGGATCGTTCGGGGCCTTCGTGGACTGGATCGACCTGATGGGGCCCGATGGCGCCGTCCGCCGCCTGACGCGCGGCGACAATGACGAGATGTTCGGCTGGACGCTGGGCGGCATGGGCCTGACGGGCGTGATCCTGCGCGTGGCCTTCCGGCTGCGGCGCGTGGAAAGCGGCTGGATCCGCCAGACGACGATTGCCGCGCCGAACCTTGCCGCCGCGATGGCCGCGTTCGAGGCGCATCAGGACGCGACCTATTCGGTGGCCTGGATCGACTGCCTTGCCCGCGGGCCGCAGGCGGGCCGGTCCATCGTCATGCTGGGCGAACATGCAGGCGCAAGCGATCTTCCCGCCGACAGGCGCACAGCGCCGTTCCGGACGCCCGCGCGGCGCAAGCTGACTGTCCCGTTCAACGCGCCATCCTTCGCGCTGAACGGGCTGACGGTGCGCGCCTTCAACGAGCTTTACTATCGGCAGGGCGCGAAGAAGGCGGGCGATAGCCTCGTCGATTGGGACGCCTATTTCTATCCGCTCGACGCGATCCACGGCTGGAACCGCATCTATGGGCGGCGTGGCTTCGTGCAGTTCCAGTGTGCGATCCCGCTGGCCACGGCGGCCGAGGGATTGCGCAATCTGCTGGACGCGATCGGGCGGGCCGGGCAGGGGTCCTTTCTCGCCGTGCTCAAGCGCTTTGGCCCGCAGGAGGGGCGCATCTCCTTCCCGATGGAGGGCTATACCCTCGCGCTGGACTTCCCGCTTCATGGCGGCACGACGGCGCTTCTGGAGCGGCTCGACCGCATCACGGTCGCGGCGGGCGGGCGGTTCTATCTTGCCAAGGACGCGCGGATGACGCCGCATACCCTGCGCAAGGCGGACAAGCGCATGGCGGAGTTCATCGCCATGCGCGAGGCCAACGGCCTGACAGACGCATTCTCATCGACGCAATCGGAAAGGCTGGCGCTATGACGAAGGGGGCAGTGCTCATCCTTGGGGGACGCTCGGACATGGGGCTGGCCATCGCCCATGCCTTTGCCGCCGAGGGCCATCCTATCCAGCTTGCCGCGCGCGGCTCGGCTGGGCTTGAGGCCGACCGGGCCGACCTTGCCTTGCGCCACAGCGTCGCGGTCAGCCTGCATGACTTCGACGTGCTGGATACGGCCGGTCACGAGGGCTTCATCGACGCGCTGCCCGCGCTGCCCGAGGTCGTCGTCTGTGCCGTTGGCGCGATGGGCGATCAGGCCGCCGACGAACATGACATTCCCGCCGCCGTGACGGTGATGCGCACCAATTTCGAAGGGCCGGCCGCGATCCTTGCGGCCTTCGCCAACCGGTTCGAGGCGCGCAGGTCGGGCACGATCGTCGGCATCAGCTCGGTCGCGGGCGAGCGGGGGCGGGCCACGAACTACATCTATGGCTCGGCCAAGGCGGGCTTCACCGCCTTCCTGTCGGGTCTGCGCAACCGTCTGGCCGGGAAGGGCGTCCACGTCGTCACCGTCCTGCCGGGGTTTGTCGCAACCCGCATGACCGCCGGCATGGACCTGCCCGCGAAGCTGACCGCCCAGCCGTCAGAGGTGGGCCGGGCGGTGCTGCGCGCGGTCAAGACCCGGCGCAACGTGATCTACGTGCGGCCGATCTGGCAGGTGATTATGGCGGTGATCCGCAACATACCCGAAGGCGTGTTCAAGGGCATGAAGATCTGACGGGCGCGCTACGGGCAAGCCCGGGGCCCGCGCCTCAGCGGCCCTTCCAGATCCAGCCGCCGCCCAGCACCCGGCTGCTGTCGGGCGCGTAGAAGACGCAGGCCTGCCCCGGGCTTACGCCGTCTTCGGGCGTGAGCAGCTCGACCTCCGCCTCCGTCGCCGAGATCGGTCGCAGGAGCGCGGGAAGCGGCGGGCGGGTAGAGCGGACCTTGACCTCCACCTGCCATTCGGCGGCCGATGTCAGCGGCGCGTCGCCCAGCCAGTTCACCTCGCGCAGCGCCACCTGACGCGTGGCCAGCGCCTCTTTCGGGCCGACGATCACGCGGCGCGTCGCGGGGTCGAGCTTGACCACGTAAAGCGGATCGCCCAAGCCTCCGATCCCCAGACCGCGCCGCTGGCCGATCGTGTAATGGATCACGCCGCGATGGGTGCCCAGAACGTTTCCGTCCATGTCCACGATCTCGCCCGGATCGGCCGCGCCCGGGCGCAGCTTCTCGATCACGCTGGCATAGTTGCCGTTCGGCACGAAGCAGATGTCCTGGCTGTCGGGCTTGTCCGCGACCGGAAGGCCGTAGCGCGCGGCCAGCGCCCGGGTTTCCGCCTTGGACGACAGGTGCCCCAGCGGAAAGCGCAGGAAGTCGAGCTGCTCTGACGTCGTCGAGAACAGGAAATAGCTCTGGTCGCGGGCGGGGTCCGCCGCGCGGTGCAACTCGGCCCCGGTGGGGCCCATCTTGCGCTGGATGTAATGCCCCGTCGCCATGCAATCGGCATCAAGGTCTTTCGCGGTGGCCAGCAGGTCCTTGAACTTGACCCGCTCGTTGCAGCGGATGCAAGGCACGGGCGTGGCGCCGGCAAGGTAGGCATCGGCGAATTCGTCGATCACCGCGTCACGAAAGATGTTCTCGTAATCCAAAACATAGTGCGGAAAGCCCATCGTTTCGGCCACGCGGCGGGCGTCATGGATGTCGCGCCCCGCGCAGCAGGCCCCCTTTTTCGCAAGCGCCGCCCCGTGGTCGTAAAGCTGTAGCGTCACGCCCACGACGTCATAGCCCTCTTCGGCCAGCATCGCCGCGACGACGGAACTATCGACCCCGCCCGACATGGCCACCACGACGCGCGTATCGGCCGGGGCCTTGGGCAGGCCAAGGGAATTGAGCGGGCGGGAGGGGTGGTCGAGCATGGCAGGCCTTTCGAAGACCGACAGCAATATAGGAAAATGCGAGATACTCTCAACCCCCGGCTTCACCGCTCCTTAAGCCTGCCGGGCCAATCTCGCCGCATGGAAGCGAGGAAACTGCCATGTATCTGAAACGTATCGATGGGCCAAGGCAGGTGACGCTGCCCGATGGCCGCACCCTGTCGCGGGGCGATCTGCCCCCTGCCGACACCCGCCGCTGGGTTGCCAGCCGCAAGGCAATCGTGGTCGAAGCCGTGGCGCATGGACTTCTGACGCGCGAAGAAGCGATGGAGCGTTATGCTTTATCCGAGGAAGAGTTCGAATTATGGCGTCGGGCTGTGAAAAATCACGGAATTGCGGCCCTGAAAGTTACGGCTCTTCAGAAATACCGACAACTTTAAGTTGTTTTGCGCTTTGATCATGTCAAAGTAACCGGAGCTTAACCATTGGACGCGACGGTGGTTAATCGTTGGGGGCGGACGCGGAGACAAAGACATGCGAATTCTTTTGATCGAGGATGATCCAGCGACGGCCAGAAGCGTGGAACTCATGCTGACCCATGCCAACCTCAACGTCTATACGACGGACCTTGGGGAGGAAGGGATAGACCTTGCAAAGCTTTATGATTACGACCTGATTCTGCTCGATCTGAACCTGCCCGACATGAACGGCCACGAAGTTCTGCGGCAGTTGCGTCTTGCGCGGGTCAACACACCCACGCTGATCCTGTCGGGTTCCGACGATACGGAAAGCAAATTGCGCGGATTCGGATTCGGGGCGGATGATTACCTGACCAAGCCCTTTCACCGTGAGGAACTGGTGGCGCGCATTCACGCCATTATCCGCCGGTCAAAGGGGCATTCGCAATCGGTCATAAATACTGGCCTGATTTCGGTCAATCTGGATGCCAAGACGGTCGAGGCGAATGGAAAGCCGGTGCACCTGACGGGCAAGGAATACCAGATGCTGGAATTGCTCAGCCTTCGAAAGGGAACAACTCTTACAAAAGAGATGTTTCTGAACCATCTTTATGGCGGCATGGATGAACCGGAGCTGAAGATCATCGATGTCTTCATCTGCAAGTCGCGCAAGAAGCTTGCCGAAGCGACCGGGGGCGAGAATTATATCGAGACAGTCTGGGGCCGTGGCTATGTCCTGCGGGAATCGCAGGCCGCCGACATCCCCCGCAGGCTGGCCATAGGGGCCTGATCGACCCGGCCCCGTTTCCGCGCGCTCTGGCATCTGGACCAACCCCCGGCAGCCCCCTATCACAAGGGGGCAAACCCGTGGGGAGGCCAGCATGCAGCAAAAGCCGGTTGAAGACCTGACCGAGGCCGAGGCAAAGGCCGAGCTTGCACAGCTCGCCGAAAGGATCGGCCGGGCCAATCGGGCCTATCACACGCTCGATGCGCCCGAGATGTCGGACGCGGATTACGATGCGCTGAAACTGCGCAACGCCGCGATCGAGGCCCGGTTCCCCGCCCTCAAGCGCCCCGACAGCCCGTCCGACCAGGTCGGCGGCGCGCTTGCGGATGGCTTTGCCAAGGTGCGCCATTCCGTTCGGATGCTGAGCCTTGAGAACGCCTTTTCCGACACGGATGTCGAGGATTTCGACGACCGCGTGCGCAAGTATCTTGGCCTTTCGGCGCAGGCGCCGCTGATGATGACGGCAGAGCCCAAGATCGACGGGCTGTCGCTGTCGCTGCGCTACGAGGGGGGGCGGCTCGTTCAGGCCGCGACCCGGGGTGACGGCGAGGAGGGGGAGAACGTCACCGAGAATGCCCGCACCATCGCCGACATTCCCCAGACGCTCGCCCATGCGCCCGACGTCCTCGAGGTGCGCGGCGAGGTTTACATGGCGCATGCCGATTTTGCCGCGCTGAACGAACGCCAGCTTGCGGCGAAGGACAAGCCCTTTGCCAATCCGCGCAACGCCGCCGCCGGGTCCCTGCGCCAGCTTGACCCCGCGATCACGCGCGCGCGGCCGCTGCGGTTCTTCGCCTACGCCTGGGGCGAGCTGTCCGAACCGCTGGCCGAGACGCAGATGGCGGCGATCGAGCGCCTTGCCGCGCTGGGCTTTCAGACCAACCCGCTGACAAGGCTCTGCGATGGCCCCAAGGCGCTTCTGGCCTTTTACCACGAGGTCGAGGAACGCCGAGCGGCGCTTGGCTACGATATCGACGGCGTCGTTTACAAGGTGAACGACCTCGCCCTGCAACGCCGCCTCGGCTTTCGCTCTACCACGCCCCGCTGGGCCACGGCGCACAAGTTCCCGGCCGAACTGGCCTGGACAGAGCTTCAGGCGATCGACATCCAGGTCGGTCGCACCGGCGCGCTGTCGCCCGTGGCGCGGCTTCTGCCGGTGACGGTGGGCGGCGTCGTCGTCTCGAACGCCACGCTCCACAACGAGGATTACATCGCCGGGCGCGATTCCAGGGGCAACACGATCCGGGGCGGCAAGGACATCCGGGTTGGTGACTGGGTGCAGGTTTACCGCGCGGGCGACGTGATCCCCAAGGTGGCGGACGTGGACCTTGCGCGCAGGCCCGGGGGCGCCGTGCCTTACGTTTTTCCGCAAACCTGCCCCGAATGCGGGTCCGAGGCGATCCGCGAGGAAGGCGATTCCGTGCGTCGCTGCACCGGGGGCCTGATCTGCCCCGCGCAGGCGGTCGAGCGGCTCAAGCACTTCGTCTCGCGCGCGGCCTTCGACATCGAGGGGCTGGGCGCCAAGCAGGTGGAAGCCTTCTTCAACGATCCCACGCTTGCCATCCGCGAGCCTGCGGACATCTTCACCCTTGCCGCGCGTGATGCCGCCAACCCCTTGGCAAAGCTGAAGAACCGCGACGGCTGGGGCGAGAAATCCGCGACCAACCTGTTCGCCGCGATCGAGGCGCGCCGCACCATCCCGCTCAACCGCCTGATCTTCGCGCTTGGCATCCGCCACGTGGGCGAGGCCGCGGCCGCCCTTCTTGCCACGCATTACGGCACCTGGGAGGCGTTCGAGGCCGCGATGACTGCTGCGCAGATCGGCGCGGGGCCGGAATGGGACGACTTGCTGTCGATCGACGGCGTGGGCGCGGTCATGGCGACCTCGGTCATCACGGCCTTTCATCAGCCGGCCGAACGCGCCTCGATCGACCGGCTGGCGGCGCATCTGACGGTGGAACAGGTCACGCGGCGGGGGCCGGTCGAAAGCCCGGTCGCGGGCAAGACCGTCGTCTTTACCGGCACGCTGGAGCGCATGACGCGGGCCGAGGCGAAGGCGCGCGCCGAAGCGCTTGGCGCCAAGGTCGCGGGCTCGGTCTCGGCCAAGACGGACCTGCTGGTCGCCGGCCCCGGGGCGGGATCGAAGGCTGCCAAGGCGGCGGAGCTCGGCGTCGAGGTGATCGACGAGGATGCCTGGCTTGCGCTGATCGGCGGGGCGTGATGGCGGGCCGGCCCGAGATCCTGTTTCCGCTGTTCGCCAGCCTCGAGACGCTCGAGGGTGTCGGGCCGCGCACGGCGGAAAACCTCGCGGGCCTCGGCATCGAAAAGCCGCGCGACCTCTTGTTCACGCTGCCTTACAGTGGCGTGGACCGATCCCGCCGCGCCTCGATCCGCGAGGTGCCCTTGCCCGGCATCGTGACGGTCGAGGTGGTCGTGGGCAGTCACCAGCCGCCCCGCGCGAAGGGGCGGCCCTACCGGATCTTCGTGCGCGATGCGCAGGTGGAGTTTCAGCTGGTCTTCTTCCACGCGCGCGGCGACTACCTGCAGAAGCTGCTGCCGACGGGGCAGCGGCGGGTCGTGTCCGGCAAGGTGGAGCTTTTTGACGGCGTGGGGCAGATGGTCCATCCCGACCATGTGCTGCGGCCCGAGGAAGCGGGCGACCTGCCGGCGTTCGAGCCGGTTTATCCGCTGACCGCGGGCGTTGCGCTGAAGACGATGGCCAAGGCCGCGGACTCGGCCCTTGCCCGCGCGCCCGCGCTGACCGAATGGATCGACCCGGCCTTGAAGGCGCGCGAGGGCTGGCCCGACTGGCACCGGGCCATCGCGATGGCGCATCGTCCCGAAACGCCCGAGGATCTGGCCGCCACGGCGCCTGCGCGACAAAGGCTCGCCTATGACGAGTTGATGGCCCATCAGCTGACGCTTGCGCTGGCGCGCGCGGCGGTGCGGCGGGGCAAGGGGCACCAGACGGTCGGTGACGGGGCTTTGCGGCAGAAGGTGCTGGCCGGGCTGCCCTACCGCCCCACCGCCGCGCAGGATCGCGCCGTGGCCGAGATCGCCGCCGACATGGGCGGCGCGCTGCGGATGAACCGGCTGCTGCAAGGCGACGTGGGGGCGGGCAAGACGCTGGTGGCCTTCCTCGCGCTTCTCATCGCGGTCGAGGCGGGGGGGCAGGGCGTGATGATGGCGCCCACGGAAATCCTTGCGCGTCAACACCTTGAAAGCCTGGCGCCGCTGGCCGAGACCGCCGGTGTGACGCTGGGTCTGCTGACGGGGCGCGACAAGGGCGGCGAGCGCGCGGCAAAGCTCGCGGCCTTGGCCGAGGGGCGCACGCAGATCCTTGTCGGCACCCATGCGGTCTTTCAGAAAGACGTGGTGTTCCACGATCTGCGGCTGGCGGTGGTCGATGAACAGCACCGATTTGGCGTCGCGCAGCGGATGGAACTGGCCGAAAAGGGGCAGGCGCCCGACGTGCTGGTGATGACGGCGACGCCGATCCCGCGGTCGCTCAGTCTTGCGAATTACGGCGACATGGATGTCTCGGTGCTCGACGAAAAGCCCGCGGGCCGCAAGCCGGTCAAGACGGCGCTGGTCTCTTCCGGCCGGATGGAGGAGGTCGTCGCCCATCTGCGCCGCGCCGTGGCCGAGGGACGGCAGGCCTACTGGGTCTGCCCGCTGGTCGAGGAAAGCGAGGTCAGCGACATGACGGCGGCGGAAGAGCGGTTCAAGCACCTGCGCGCGGCTTTGGGCGAGGGGGTGGTGGGACTCGTTCACGGCCAGTTGCCCCCCGCGGAGAAGGACGCGGCCATGGCCCGTTTCGTCGGCGGCGAGACGCAGGTGCTGGTCGCCACGACGGTGATCGAGGTGGGCGTGAACGTGCCCAATGCCTCGATCATGGTGATCGAACGGGCCGAAAGCTTCGGGCTGGCGCAGCTTCACCAGCTGCGCGGAAGGGTCGGGCGCGGGGCGGCGGAGTCGACCTGCCTGCTTATGTATCAGCCGCCCCTGTCCGAAGGGGGCAAGCGGCGGCTCGGCATCCTGCGCGACACCGAGGACGGGTTTCGCATCGCCGAGGAAGACCTGGCGATGCGGGGGGCGGGCGATCTGATCGGCACGGCGCAATCCGGCCTGCCGCGCTTTCGCATCGCCGATCTGGAACGGCAGGCCGCGCTGATGGCGGTGGCACAGGCGGATGCGCGCAAGCTTCTGGCCGATGACCCGACGCTCGACAGCCCAAGGGGGCAGGGGGCGCGGGTGCTGCTGTGGCTGATGGAACAGGACCGGGCGATTCGGCTGATGAGCGTCGGTTAACTCTTTGTTCTCAAATGTTCTTAAAAAGTTCTTTACCGAGGCAGGAAAATGTGAGAACAAAAGAGCAACAAGAGAGGAGTTGCCCATGTTCGCCGATCTGAAAGCCGCTGCCATTCGTTCGTCCGATGGACTTCTTGCCGATGCCGTGGGGGTTGCCGCCCTTGCCGCGATGATGGTCGCGATCCTGTCGCTGCCCTCTCTCGTCTGATCTGACTGCCTGCCTCACGTCTCCGCCCGGACGGCCCACTGTCCCCCAGTCGGCCTATCCGCCTCCGGGCTGCCCGAGACAAACTGCCGCCGCCTTCCGAAGGGAAGCGCGGCGGTTTTCTTTGGAAATGAGGCCCCGGAACCGGGTTGCCGTCAGGGCGCGGCCTTCTGCGCGTCGCCGTCCTCGGCCTTCTGCATCGCCTCGGCCGTGGCCTCGAGCGCGAGCAGGATCGAGGCGTGGCGGTTCTTGTAGTCCCGCGCGGGCAGCAGCACCTCGAGCCCGTCGAAAGGTGCGGGCGGCACCGGGCCGTTGTCCTTCAGCATCGCGCGCAACGCATCGCGCGCCTCTTCCACCTCGGCCCGGCTGCGGCCGATGATGTTGCGCCCCACGACCGAGGCCGAGGCTTGCCCGAGCGCGCAGGCCTTCACATCCTGCGCGAAATCCGCGATGCGGCCGTCCTTCACGGTCACATCCACCGTCACTGTCGATCCGCAGAGCGGCGAGCGGCGCTTGACCGTCGCATCGGGATGCGCAAGCCGCCCGGTCCGCGGAATGTCCGCGGCCAGTGCGAGGATACGCTGCGAATAGAGCTTGATGAGGTCGCTGTCGCTGCTCATGGCTTCCCCCTGGACGTCCATGCCCATAGATAGAGGCGGCCGGCGGAAATGCAAAGGAGCCCAGCCATGCCCTTCGACCCTGCGACACTAAAGTATGACGCCAACGGCCTGATCCCGGTGATCGCGCAGGCAGCGGCGGGCGGCGAGGTGCTGATGATGGCCTGGATGAACGCCGAGGCCGTGGCGCGGACGCTGGAGACGGGGCGGGTCACCTACTGGTCGCGCTCGCGGCAGGCGTTCTGGGTGAAGGGCGAGACCTCGGGCCATGTGCAGCGGCTGGTGGAGTTGCGTGTGGATTGCGACCGCGACTGCCTGCTGGCGCTGGTGGAGCAGGAGGGGCCCGCGTGCCACACCAACCGGCGGTCGTGCTTTTTCACCGCGATCCGCGACGGGGAAGAGGTCGAGATCCTGAAGCCGATGGTCTGACGGCACGGCGGGGGCTCTGCCCCCGTGCCCCCGGGATATTTGTCGACAGAAAATGAGGGCCTAGGCGAGGCCGATGATGCGGCGGATGTCGAGAGGCGTGGCACCTTCGGCGCGATAGCGCGAGATCGCGCGCGCATCGTCGCGCTTGGCAAGGCGTTTGCCGGTCGCGTCGCGGATCAGGCGGTGGTGGTGATAGGCGGGTGTCGGCAGGTCCAGCAGCGCTTGCAGCAGGCGGTGGATCGGGGTCGCATCGAAAAGGTCGTCGCCGCGCACGACCTCGGTGATGGACTGGCGGGCATCGTCCACCACGACGGTCAGGTGATAGGCGGGCCCGATGTCCTTGCGCGACAGGACGATGTCGTCTGCGGTTTGGGGCAGGTGCGTGTCGGACAGGCGATGCGTGCCGGAATGCGCCGGGCCGGATTCGGTGAAGGTCAGAGCGCTGCCCGCCAGCGCGAGCGCCCGGGCCATGTCCAGCCGGATGGCGTCACCGGGCTGGCGATCGCCCATCGGGCGGGCGCGACAGGTGCCGGGATAGACGGGAGGATGGGGGGCGCCCTCCTGCGGGGCGGCGGTGGCTGCCGCAATGTCGGCCCGGGTGCAGCGGCAGGGATAGCAAAGGCCCATCGCGATCAGGCGGTCGAGCGCGGCTTCGTAATCGGGCAGGTGGTCGGACTGGCGCAGGACGGGGGTTTCCCAGCGCAGTCCCAGCCAGTGCAGGTCGTCGTAGATCGCCTGTTCAAAGGCGGGGCGACAGCGGGCGCGGTCGGTATCCTCGATCCGCAGAAGGAAGGCGCCGCCCGCGGCCGTTGCGCGGTCATGGGCGAGGATCGCGGAATAGGCGTGGCCGAGGTGCAGAAGCCCCGTGGGCGAAGGGGCAAACCGCGTGCGATACATCAGCTCTGGCCTTGAAGCCATTCCGTGAAAAGGATTTTCGCCCGGTCGGTGTAGCCCTTGTAACGATCCTTGCGGCCCTTCCGGCCGCCCCGCGCTTCGTCGAGGGGCGGAAAGAGGCCGAAGTTCACGTTCATCGGCTGGAAGGTCTTCGCATCCGCCCCGCCGGTGATGTGGTTGACCAGCGCGCCCATGGCCGTCTCGGGCGGCGGCGCCTGCAGGGGGCGGCCGGTCAGCTCAGCCGCGGCAAGACGCCCGGCCAGAAGGCCCATGGCCGCGCTTTCGACATAGCCTTCCACGCCCGTGACTTGACCGGCAAAGCGGATGTTGGGCCGCGAGCGCAGGCGCAATTGCCCGTCGATCAGCTTGGGCGAATTGAGGAAGGTGTTGCGGTGGATCCCGCCAAGGCGCGCGAAACTGGCGTTCTGCAACCCCGGAATCATCCTGAAAACAGAGGTTTGCGCGCCGTATTTCATCTTGGTCTGAAAGCCCACGATGTTGTAGAGCGTGCCAAGCGCGTTGTCGCGGCGCAGTTGCACCACGGCATAGGCCTTCTGGTCCGGCTGGTGGCTGTTCGTCAGGCCGATGGGCTTCATCGGCCCGTGGCGCAAGGTCTCGCGCCCGCGGTCGGCCATCACCTCGATCGGCAGGCATCCATCGAAGTAGCCCGCGGTCTCGCCCTCGTGGAACTCGGTCTTCTCGGCGGCGAGAAGCGCGTCGATGAAGGCCTCGTATTCCGGTTTGGTCATCGGGCAGTTGATATAGGCGGTGCGCTCTTCCTCGGTCTCGCCCTTGTCGTAGCGCGACTGGCGCCAGGCGATCGACATGTCGATCGTCTCGGCATGGACGATGGGGGCGATGGCGTCGAAGAAGGCCAGCGACTCGGTGCCCGTCTCGGCGCGGATCGCCTCGGCGAGACGGGTTGAGGTGAGCGGCCCGGTCGCGATGATCCAGTGGCCGGAGGCTGGCAGGGCGTCCACCTCTTCGCCGGTGATCGTGATCCGGGGATGGGCGCGCAGACGCGCCGTGACCGCCTGCGAGAAGGCGTCGCGGTCCACTGCAAGGGCCCCCCCGGCGGGAAGGCTGTGGCGGTCGGCCATCTCCATGATCAGCCCGCCCGCCGCGCGCATTTCCCAATGCAGCAGGCCCACGGCGTTCTGTTCGTCGTCATCCGACCGGAAGGAGTTCGAACAGACCATCTCGGCCAGATCGCCCGTTCTGTGGGCGAAGGTGCCGACATGGGGGCGCATTTCGTGGATGACGACGGAAATGCCGCGTTCGGCAGCTTGCCAGGCGGCCTCGGACCCGGCCATGCCGCCGCCGACGATGTGTAAGGTCTCGCTCATGGCGCGGATGTATGGCTTTCGGGCGCGCTTGCCAAGCGGGCGCATTCACTTGCGTGAAAGGCTGCCGGATCGCTGCCGTCGAAGCGGCCGAGGGCCATGGCCAGATCGAAGAAGCCGCGCCCGGGCAGGCCGGTTTCGCGGCTGACGACACGGGCGGCAAGAAAAGGACGGCCCGCCGCCGCATCCTGCCGCATCGTCTGTTCAAGAAGCGCCGTGACCTGCGCGATGATGCCGGGCGGGGTCAGGCCCATGGCCGCCGCCGCCTCGGCATAGGTCACCGGATGGGGCTGCGCCAGAAGCCACCGGCGCAGCGCCGCTTCGGTCATTCGGCGGGTTCCTCCGGTTCGCCCTGATCGGCGATCCGTGCGACGGAAACCACGACCTCGCCCGCGCCGGTGTTGAACACGCGCACCCCGCCTGCCGTGCGCGAGCGGAAGGAGATGCCGTCCACCGGGCAGCGGATCGACTGGCCGGTCGAGGTCGCAAGCATCACCTGATCGGCCATCTCGACCGGGAACGAGGCGACCAGACGGCCACCGCGCAGCGCCTTGTCCATCCCCATGACGCCCTGCCCGCCACGGCCACGCACCGGGTAGTCGTGGCTTGACGACAGCTTGCCCGCGCCGTTCTCGGTGATGGTCAGGATCAGATCCTCGGCCGCCGACATCTGGGCGTAGCGTTCCGGCGACAGCTGGCCCTCGGCCACGGTTTCCTCGTCGTCGTCGGCCTCGGCCTCATCCTCGACCGTGCCGGCCATCAGGCGACGCTGCTTGAGGTAGGCGGCGCGTTCAGCGGGGTCGGCCTCGAAATGGCGGATCACGGACATCGACACGACCGTGTCGCCGCTGGCCAGCCGGATGCCGCGCACGCCGGTGGAATCCCGGCCCTTGAAGATGCGCACGTCTGTCGTGGGGAAGCGGATCGCCCGGCCCATGGCGGTGACCAGCATGACATCGTCCGTCTCGTCCGCGATGCGGGCATTCACGAGGCTCACGCCCTCGGGCAGCTTCATCGCGATCTTGCCGTTGCGCATCACGTTGGTGAAGTCCGACAGCGCGTTGCGGCGCACGTCACCATCCGAGGTGGCAAAGACGATCTGCAGGTTCTCCCATTCCTCTTCCGGCTTGTCGACCGGCATGATGGCGGCGATCGACACGCCGGTAGGGATCGGCAGGATGTTGACGATGGCCTTGCCCTTCGAGGTGCGCCCGCCCAGCGGAAGGCGCCAGCACTTCAGCTTGTAGACCATGCCGTCGGTGGTGAAGAACAGAAGCTGGGTATGGGTGTTGGCCACGAAGAGCGTGGTCACCACGTCATCTTCCTTGGTGGCCATGCCCGACAGACCCTTGCCGCCGCGCCGCTGCGCGCGGAATTCGTCGAGCGAGGTCCGCTTGATATAGCCGCCCGAGGTGATGGTGACGACCATGTCCTCGCGTTCGATCAGGTCCTCGTCATCCAGATCGCCCGCCCAGTCCACGATCTCGGTCCGGCGGGGGACGGCGAAAAGCTCTTTCACTTCGCGCAGTTCGTCGGCGATGATCGCCATGATCCGCTCGCGCGAGCGCAGGATGGCGAGGTAGTCGCGGATCTTCGCGGCAAGGTCCTGAAGCTCGTCGGTGACTTCCTTCACGCCCATCGCGGTCAGGCGCTGCAGCCGCAGATCGAGGATCGCGCGGGCCTGCGTCTCGGACAGGTTGTAGGTGCCGTCCTCGTTCATCTTGTGGGTCGGATCGTCGATCAGGCGGATGTAGTCGGCGATGTCATGGGCGGGCCAGCGCCGCGTCATCAGCTTGTCGCGGGCCTCGGCCGGATCGGCGGAAGACCGGATGGTGGCGACCACCTCGTCCACGTTCGACACGGCGACCGCAAGACCGCAGAGGATATGGCTGCGCTCGCGCGCCTTGCGCAGCTCATAGGCCGTGCGGCGTGCGACAACTTCTTCGCGGAAGCCGATGAAGTAGGTCAGGAAATCCCGCAGGGTAAGCTGTTCGGGCCGACCGCCGTTCAGCGCAAGCATGTTGCAGCCGAACGAGGTCTGCATCGGCGTGAAGCGCCAAAGCTGGTTCAGCACCACGTCGGGCGTCGCATCGCGCTTGAGTTCGATGACCACGCGGACGCCGACGCGGTCGGATTCGTCCTGCACATGGGCGATGCCCTCGATCTTCTTGTCGCGCACGAGCTCCGCGATCTTCTCGATCATCGCGGCCTTGTTCACCTGATAGGGGATCTCGTCCAGAACGATGGCAAAGCGGTCCTTGCGGATCTCTTCCACTCGCGTCTTGGCGCGCAGGATGACCGAGCCGCGCCCCTCGAGATAGGCCTTGCGCGCGCCGCCGCGGCCCATGATCTGCCCGCCGGTCGGAAAATCCGGGCCCGGCACATAGGCCATGAGCTGTTCCGAACTCAGGTCCGGTTCCTCGATCAGCGCGAGCGTCGCGTCGATCACCTCGCCCAGATTGTGGGGCGGGATGTTCGTCGCCATGCCGACCGCGATGCCGCCCGCGCCATTGACCAGCATGTTGGGGAAGCGCGCCGGCAGGACAGAGGGTTCCTTGTCCTTGCCGTCGTAGTTGTCCTGGAAATCGACGGTGTCCTTGTCGATGTCGGCCAGCAGGAAGGCCGCCGGCTTGTCCATCCGCACCTCGGTGTAGCGCATGGCGGCCGCGTTATCGCCGTCCATCGAGCCGAAGTTGCCCTGACCGTCGAGCAGCTTCAGCCCCATCGAGAAGGGCTGCGCCATCCGCACCAGCGCGTCGTAGATCGCGGCGTCCCCGTGCGGGTGGTATTTCCCCATCACGTCGCCGACCGGGCGGGCCGATTTGCGGTAGGCCTTGTCATGCGTGTTGCCGGTCTCGTGCATCGCATAAAGGATGCGCCGGTGCACAGGCTTGAGGCCGTCGCGCAGATCGGGGATCGCGCGGCTGACGATCACGCTCATGGCGTAATCGAGGTAGGACGACCGCATCTCGTCGGTGATGGAGACGACAGGCCCGCCCCAGCCAGAGCGCGGCGCGGGGGATTCGTCTTCGTTCTCAGGGGTTTCCGGCGTGTCGTTCACGTGAGTCCGATCTTCTGGCTTGGATGCTCAACATCTGGTTGGCGGCACTCTATCAGAAGCAAGCTCTGGGGTGCAATGCCGGTGGGGCACGGCCATTGGCAGCCTCGGCCGATGAGTGATAACATGCTGTTTTTATTGAAATTTAATTCAGCTATGGCAGGCTGGTCCCATCGCCTTTGAAACGGAGGATGCGATGGGCGGAACGGAAACGGAACTGATGCTGAAGGGCTATGGCCTGACGACGGCCGAGATCTTCTACCGGATGCCGGATTACCAGCGGGTGCTGAACACCTTCCTGTGGCAGGACTACGACCTTGCGCCGGACTATCCCCGGCTCTTCGGGTTCATCGAATTCTGGCAGAAGCAGATCGAGGGGCCGCTGCATTCGGTGCGTTTCACCCATCGCAAGATGATCAGCCCCGGCGAGTGGCGCAACGTGGTGGGCGAGTTCCGGCTGAACTGATCGCCCGGACCCGCCGGGGGGCCTGCGGCGGGGATATTTGGGCCAGGATGAAAGGCCGGCATCAGGCGCCTGCGCGCAAGAGCATGCCGTAAAGGTCGCGCGGGTCGTCTGGGTCGGCGATCATGTCGAGCCTCTGCGCCCCGCCGCGTTCGGCGATCAGTGCGTGGATCGTGCGCAGGGCGCTGAAATCCTCGATCGCGAATCCCACGCTGTCAAAAAGCGTGATCTGGCGCGGATCGCTGCGGCCCCGCGCGGCGCCGGTCAGGACCTGCCAGAGCTCGGTCACCGGGTGGTCGGGGGCAAGCTGCTGGATCTCGCCCTCGATGCGGGTCTGGGGGGGATATTCCACGAAGATCGACGCGCGGGTCAGGATATCGCGGTGCAGTTCCGTCTTGCCGGGGCAGTCGCCGCCGACCGCGTTGATATGGACGCCCGCGCCGACCATGTTGTCGGTCAGGATCGTGGCATATTGCTTGTCGGCGGTGACGGTCGTGATGATCTGCGCGCCAAGGATCGCCTCTTCCGCGCTGCGGCAGGGGGTGAGGGTCAGGCCCGCGCCCGCAAGATTGCGCGCGCATTTCGCCGTCGCGGCCGGGTCGATGTCGTAAAGGCGCACCTCGGCGATGCCGCAGATCGCCTTGAAGGCCAGCGCCTGGAATTCCGCCTGCGCGCCGTTGCCGATCAGCGCCATGACGCGCGCGCCCTTCGGCGCCAGCGCCCGCGCCGCCACGGCCGAGGTCGCCGCCGTGCGCAGCGCGGTCAGGATCGTCATCTCGCTCAGCAGGACGGGGTAGCCCGTTGACACCTCCGCCAGCAGGCCGAAGGCGGTCACGGTCTGCAGACCTTCCTTCATGTTCTTCGGATGGCCGTTCACGTATTTGAAACCGTAAAGCGCGCCGTCCGAGGTGGGCATCAACTCGATCACGCCCACGTCGGAATGGCTGGCGACCCGCGGCGTCTTGTCGAAGGCGGGCCAGCGGCGGAAATCCTCCTCGATCGCGGTGGCGAGGCGGCGGAGCATCTCTTCCACCCCGATGGACAGGACAAGGCGCATCATCGCCTCGACGCTGACGAAGGGGACAAGGGCGCGGTGCGAAGGCGGGGTCATGCAAAGCTCCGGGTTGGGCGGTCGAAGACCTTGCGGCCCATGAGCGAGGCGACAAGATCCACCATCAGCCGCGCGGTCTTGCCGCGGTCGTCGAGGAAGGGGTTCAGCTCCACCAAATCGAGCGAGGTGACGAGCCCGGATTCGTGGAGAAGCTCCATCACCAGATGCGCCTCGCGGAAGGTGGTGCCGCCGGGGACGGTGGTGCCCACGGCGGGTGCGATGGAGGGATCGAGGAAATCCACGTCGAGCGAGACATGCAGCATCCCCCCCGCGGCCGCGACCGTATCGAGGAAGGCACGCAGCGGCTTGACCACGCCATGTTCGTCGAGCACGCGCATGTCGTTCATCGCGATGTCATGCTCGAGAAGGGCGGCATGCTCCGCCGGATCGACCGAGCGGATGCCGTAAAGGCAGATCCGATCGGCCGGCACGGGCGCGGGGAAGGGCGGGAAGGCGTCGAACCCCGCGCGGCCGGCGATATAGGCGACCGGCGTGCCATGCAGGTTGCCCGATTGCGTCGTGAGCGGCGTGTGAAAGTCGGAATGCGCGTCGAGCCAGAGCACGAAGAGCGGCCGCCCGGCCTTCTGCGCATGCGCCGCCGCCCCCGCGACGGAGCCGAGCGCCAGCGAATGATCGCCCCCCATCACCACCGGAAGACCGAAGGCGAAGGCGTCCTCGACCTCCTCGGCCAGCGCCTCGGTCCAGCCGATGGTCTCGGCCAGCGAATGGACGGCCGGGTTGGGGCAGGCGGCGGGCTTCAGATCGGGCAGCCGCACGTCGCCGCGATCCTCGACCCGGTGGCCCAGATCGGTGATCGCCTGCGCGATGCCCGCGACCCGATAGGCGGCCGGTCCCATCAGGCAGCCTGCGCGCCGCTGCCCGCTGTCGATCGGGGCGCCAATCAGGATGCAGGTCTTGGTTGCTGTCATCGGGACCTCCTTCATTCGGCCGCAAGGTCTTTTCAGCTTGCGGCGGTTTCCATCGACATTATTGTCGAATCGTATAGCACATTTATCAAAATGGTGATCGAACTGACCGTTTTGGACGAGCATGACGAAAAGCTGATCGCGGCGCTGAGGCGCGATGGGCGGGCGAGCCTGAGCGAGCTGGCGGCAGCGCTCGGCCTGTCGCGGGCGACCGTGCGCGCGCGGATGGACCGGCTGGTGGCGCGGGGCGAAATCGCGGGGTTTTCCGTTCTCACGCGCGCCGACGTCAGCGCGGCGCCCGTGCGCGGGCTGATGATGATCGGGATCGAGGGGCGGGGCACGGACAGGATCGTCGCGCGCCTGATGGGCTTGCCGGCGGTGCAGGCGGTCCACAGCACCAATGGCAAGTGGGATCTGATTGCCGAGATCGGGGCAGAGACGCTGGCCGACCTCGACGCCGTGCTGGCGCAGATCCGCCGTCTGGATGGAGTCACGACAAGCGAGACGAGCCTTTTGCTGACCACCCGCAGGCCGGGGCGGCGCTAGGCCTCAGGTCCGGCGCAGCGCGGCCGCGATCCAGATCAGCACGAGGATCGCCGACAGGATGGCGTTCCAGCTGGCCATCGACAGGTTCAGGAAGGTGTCGATGCCGGTCTGGTCGCAGCGCACCACGGGGGCGGCCATGATGTTGGCCAGCAGGTCCTGCGCCGAGATCCCGTGGGTCGGCATCTGCGAGGTGCAGCTTTGCGGCCCGGTGAACCAGCCGCGCTCGACCCCGGTGTGATAGATGCCGATGCCGGAGGTGGTGGCCGCCGCCAGCGCGCCCAGCCAGTTCAGCCAGCGCGCCGACAGGATCAGGGCAAGGATGCCGATGGCGATCGCCGCGCCATGCGGCCAGCGTTGCAGCACGCAGAGGTGACAGGGTTGCAGCCCCCCGAAATACTGGAAGCCGAAGGCCCCGGCCAGCAGGGCGGCCGATCCCAGCAGGGCAAGCAGCGTCAGCGAAGCGCGCGTCATCCAAAGCTCCTTAGGGCGAGATAGGCAAGGCCGGCCAGCACGCCGATTCCCAGCGTGACGAGGGCGAGCCTGCGTTCGATGAAGGCCACGATCCGCTCGCCGTGATGGCGCAGAAGCCAGCCCAGCAGAAAGAACCGTGCCCCGCGGGCGACGATCGCCGAGACGATGAACATCGGCAGGCTGAAATTGATGACCCCGGCAAGGATCGTGACCAGCTTGATCGGCGGCATATGCGCAAGGCCCGAGGTCACCAGCATCACGAGGATGGCCTGTTCGCCCGCCGCGGCCCTAAGCGCCTCGAACGCGCCGAGCTTGCCGGTGCTCTCGAGGATGGGGCGTGCAATCAGGTCGAAGGCATAGTGGCCCAGCATCCAGCCGAAGATCCCGCCAAGAACCGAGGTGACGGTGGCGATCACGGCATAGCGCATGGCCCGGTCCGGGCGCGACAGGCACATCGGAAGGAAGATGACGTCGGCGGGCACTGGAAAGACCGAACTTTCCACGAAAGAAATCAGCCCGAGCGCCGCGGGCGCATGACGCCCTCCGGCTTGACGGAGCGTCCAGGCGTAAAGTCGGCGGATCATGTTCCCTCGCGCGATGACAGATCGCTTGCAACATGCGCGCGCGCGAAGGTCAAGCGTCTCGGCACGCAGGCCACCGACCTTCGCCCGAACGTGAAAGCGCCCCGGCCGGGGGCAGGGGCGTCCGGGACGGCGCGTGCTGCGCCGCGGCCCCTCCCGGGATGCCCGGCCCCTGGCCGCTAAGAGCCATGCCTTGCCGGCGTTGACGCCGTCAAGCCGCCCGGCTACACCGCAGGAACATGCCCTCGTGGTGGAATGGTAGACGCGGCGGTTTCAAAAACCGCTTCCGAGAGGAGTGCCGGTTCGAGTCCGGCCGAGGGCACCAGCAGATCCCCGACATGATGAGAAATGCCCCCGGCGGGGCCATCGGCCCATGCCGATGCGCCAGCCTGTGCCGGGCTTGGATCGGCAGGCTGCGTGCACACGGGGCTTGATCTTTTGCGCTGCGATGGGTCTTCTCGCTCACGGCCGCGTCAGACGGTCGTGATGAAGACACAGGGTCGCGCGCCGGTTCACCAGCCAGGGCGGGATCAACCAGATAGCGGAGGAGTGAAGATGCGTGATTTCATCAGGCGGATGGGTCTTGGTGCGGCTCTGGCCGCGGTCGCCCTGACCCCGGCATTGCTGCCCGGGCAGGCCCGCGCGGAGAAGTTCATCAACATTCTGACGGGGGGCACCTCGGGGGTTTACTATCCTCTGGGCGTTGGTCTTTCGAAGATCTACGGCGATGCGATGCCCGGCACCAAGGTTCAGGTCCAATCGACGAAGGCGTCGGTCGAGAACCTCAACCTTCTGGAGCAGGGCCGCGGAGAGCTTGCCTTCGCGCTTGGGGATTCCGTCAAGCTCGCCTGGGAAGGCGATCCCGAGGCCGGCTTCAAGCACAAGCTGGACAAGCTTCGGGGGATCGCCGCGATCTATCCCAACTACATCCAGATCGTCGCCTCGAAGGACAGCGGCATCCACACGCTGGCCGATCTGAAGGGCAAGCGCGTGTCGGTCGGCGCGCCGAAGTCGGGGACGGAGCTGAACGCGCGGGCGATCTTCGCCGCGGCCGGCATGAGCTACAAGGACCTCGGCCAGGTGCAGTATCTGCCCTTCGGCGAGTCGGTCGAGCTGATGAAGAACCGTCAGCTTGACGCCACGCTGCAATCGGCGGGGCTGGGCGTGTCCTCGATCAAGGATCTGGCCTCGTCGATCCCGATCACCATCGTGGCCGTGCCCAAGGCCGTGGCCGAGAAGCTGGGCGCGCCCTATGTCTCCGAGCCGATCCCGGCGGGGACCTATGACGGGCAGACGGCGGATGTCGAGACGGTGGCGGTGGTGAACTTCCTTGTCACCCGCAAGGGCGTGTCGGACGAGGCCGCCTATGAGATGACGAAACTTCTGTTCACCAATCTCAAGACGCTCGAGGCCTCGCACAAGGCGGCGGCGCGGATCAAGCTGGCCAACGCGCTGAAAGGGATGCCGATCCCGCTGCATCCGGGCGCGGCCAAGTTCTACAAGGAACAGGGTCTGCTGAAGTAAGGCCAACGGGCCGATGTGCGGGCGGCGATCCTCGCCGCCCGTCCTGCCGTCGCCAACCGACTGTCGCCAACCGACCGTTGCCAGATCGCCGCCCGGTCGCGGCCTGATACCCTGGGGAGGGGACCGATGCAGATCGTTCAAGAGCATGCCGCACCGCCGGGCGAGCCCGATCTGGGGCTGCACGACCCGCTGGCCGAGAGCTTTCCAAAGGGGGCCGAGGGGCGGACGCTCTACTGGATCGCGGTGGCTTTCAGCCTGTTCCAGATCGCGACCGCCGCCCATCTGGTGACGCTGCCCAGCCTGATCGTGCGGGCGGTCCATGTGGGGTTCCTGGGGCTTCTGGGGTTCCCGCTCATTGCCGCATTGCATGGCAAGCCTGCGTGGCGCCGGGCGCTTGCCTGGGGGCTGGCGCTCGCGGGCGTCGCGGTGGCGGCCTATCAATGGGTGGAATATGCGCCCCTGATCCAGCGCTCGGGCGATCCGACGCAGCTTGATACGGTGGTGGGGGTCGCGGCGCTGGTCGTCGTCTTCTCCGCCGCCTGGACGGTGATGGGGCCGGCGCTGCCGGTCATCGCCTCGCTGTTCCTGATCTACGATTTCTTCGGCCAGTATTTCCCCGGCGCGCTGCAGACGCGCGGTTACGACTTCGCGCAGGTGATCGACCAGATGTCCTTCGGGACCGAAGGCATCTACGGCATCCCGGTCTATGTCTCGTCGTCCTACATCTTCCTGTTCATCCTGTTCGGCGCCTTTCTGGAAAAGGCAGGGATGATCAAGCTGTTTACCGATGTCTCGCTTGGGATCGTCGGGCACAAGCAGGGGGGTGCGGCCAAGGTGGCGGTGGTGTCCTCGGGGCTGATGGGCACGATCTCGGGTTCGGGCGTGGCCAACGTGGTGACGACGGGGCAGTTCACCATCCCGCTGATGAAAAGCTTCGGCTACCGCCCGGCCTTTGCCGGCGGGGTGGAGGCGACGGCCTCGATGGGGGGGCAGATCATGCCGCCCGTGATGGGGGCCGTGGCCTTCATCATGGCCGAGACGCTGGGTGTCGAATATTATCAGGTGGTGAAGGCCGCGCTGATCCCGGCGATCCTCTATTTCGCCTCGGCCTTCTGGATGGTGCATCTGGAGGCGGGCCGCCACGGGCTGCGCGGGATGGCGGTCGAGGATCTGCCTTCGCCGCGCAAGGCGCTGCGCGAGGGGTGGTATCTGATCCTGCCGCTGGCGGTGCTGGTCTATCTGCTGTTCACCGGCTACACGCCGCTTTACGCGGGCACCATCGGGCTTGCGCTGACGGTCCTGCTGATCCTTGGCGGCTCCATCGCGCTGGGCCTGCCGGACGGCGTGATGCGATACGTCTTCTGGATCGTCCTCGGCTTCGCCTCGGCGGCCTTCCTGCAATGGGGCATCTGGGTGATCGTTGCCGCGATGGCGGTGCTGATCGGCTGGAGCTTTGCCTCTTCCGGGGGGCGGGCCACGCTGATCATCTGCCGCGACAGCCTGGCCGAAGGGGCCAAGACCGCGCTGCCGGTGGGGGTGGCCTGCGCGCTGGTGGGCGTCATCATCGGCACGATGACCCTGACGGGGGCGGCCACGACCTTTGGCGAGTTCATCGTGGGGGTGGGCAAGTCGAGCCTGTTCCTGTCGCTCATCCTGACCATGATCACCTGCATCGTGCTGGGCATGGGGATCCCGACGATCCCGAACTACATCATCACCTCGTCCATCGCGGGGCCGGCGCTTCTGGCGCTGGGGGTGCCGCTGCTGGTCAGCCACATGTTCGTCTTCTACTTCGGCATCCTTGCGGACCTCACGCCCCCCGTGGCGCTCGCGTGTTTCGCGGCGGCGCCGATCGCGAAGGAAAGCGGGCTGAAGATCGCCTTCGAGGCGATCAAGGTGGCGGCGGCGGGCTTCGTGGTGCCGTTCATGGCGGTCTATACGCCCGCGCTGATGTTGCAGGGCGGGGGGCCGCTCGCGGCCGAGATCGGCTATGCGCCGGCGGTGGCCTATGTGGTGGTCAAGGCCGCGCTGGCCATCGGGCTCTGGGGGGCGGCGGTGATCGGCTGGCTGGGCGCGCGGCTCTCGCCGGGCCTGAGGCTGCTGGCGGCAGGGGCCTCCTTCACGCTGATCGCGGCCTATCCCATGACGGATGAGGCTGGCTTTGTCCTGGCGGGGATCTTCGCGCTCCTGATCCGGCGGCGCAACCGGGCAGGGCAGGCGGCATGAGCCTGCCCGCCTGCCTGATGGTCGGGGGCAAGGCGCTGACGCTGGTGGCGGCCTCGTTCACGCTTTCCTGGCTGCATTCGGTCGAACACACCGGCTGGTTCGAGGCCTGGCGGCTGACACCGGCCGGGATGGTGATGACCGAGGCGCGGGTGCAGGGATCGGGTGCGGGCATGGACCCGGGGCCGGGGGCGAAGCTGGTCGGCAACTGGTGGGTCTGGGTGCCGAAGCTGCCGCCGATCCCGGAACTGATCCTGGGCGATTCCGGCGCGACGATCAGCCCCTGGACGCTCTGCACCGGATCGACCTGCCTGAAACTCGGCCAGGCGCCGGGCGCGCCCATCCACATCAAACCCTGCGCAAAGGGATAAGGCGGAGGCACGGACGTGAGCACGACGTATGACGCCGTTGTCGTCGGGGGCGGGATCGTGGGCCTTGCCACCGCGCGGCGGCTGCAATCCGTTCAACCCGACGCGAAGATCGCCCTGATCGAGAAAGAGACCGAGGTCGCCCGGCATCAATCGGGCCGTAATTCGGGCGTCATCCATGCCGGGGTCTATTACGCCCCCGGCAGCCACAAGGCGCGGTTCTGCCGCGCGGGCGTGACCGCGACGCGGGCCTATTGCGACCAACACGGGTTGTCCTACGAGACCTGCGGCAAGCTGATCGTGGCCACGGACGAGGGGGAGCTTCCCGGCCTTGCCCGCCTGCACCGCCGCGCGCTCGAGAACGGGATCGAGATCGCGGCCCTGACCGGCGAGGAGGCGCAGAAGCTCGAGCCGCGCATCCGCGCCGCGGGGGCGCTTCTGTCGCCCACGACCGGGATCACCGACTACGCCGCCATCGCGCGCCACATGGCGGCGGCCTTCACCGCGGCGGGGGGCACGCTGATGGTGAACGCCACCGTGACCGGCGGGCAAGAGACCGGGGCGGGCCTGCGCATCGAGACGTCTGCCGGGCCGATCTTCGCGGCCAAGGCGGTCTTCTGCGCGGGTCTGATGGCGGACCGCATGGCGCGCGCCTTCGGAGCCGAGGTCGATTTCCGCGTCATTCCGTTTCGCGGCGAATACTACCGCATCCAGAACCAGCCGCCCGATCTCGTGCGCCACCTGATCTACCCGGTGCCCGATCCCGCGCGGCCCTTCCTGGGCGTGCATCTGACGCGCAAGATGGACGGGGGCTTCACGGTGGGGCCGAATGCGGTGCTGGCGCTCGCGCGCGAAGGCTATGGCTGGGGCGACATCTCGGTCACCGACCTGGCCGGGACGCTCGGCTATCCCGGCTTCTGGCGGCTGATCGCCAAGAACGCCGGTTCGGCGGTGGAGGAGCTCACCGCCTCGGCCATCAAGCGGCTCTATCTGCGCAAGGTCCGCCGTTACTGCCCTGACATCGCCCTTGACGATCTTGCGCCCTACCGCGCCGGTGTGCGGGCGCAGGCCGTGGCGCGCGACGGGCGGATGATCGACGATTTCCTTTTCGTCGAAACGCGCCACACGCTGCATGTCTGCAACGCGCCGTCGCCGGCGGCGACCTCGGCCCTGCCGATTGCCGAACATATCGTGACGCGCCTCATGGGCGCCTGAGCGGCCGAGGCGGGGAACGGTTAGCCCGCCATTCATTGATTCGGGATGCGTTAACCGATTCCCAGAAACAATTATTTACAAAATGCCCTATTGCTCACGCAGTCGATCCGATGCCGGGAGATTGGATAACGCGAGTTAACGGGTTGCCGGGGGTTGGCCTCGATTAAGGTAAGAGGCGATTATCTCACGCCCGATAAACAATCGAAGTCTTCATCAATCATCGCATTGCACGCATCGCGTGTGCGCATTAATTATGTGACTGTAATTGCTATAAAATTAGAGATTTGAGAAATTTCATATATTTTCGATTTTCGGAAACAATTTTGTGGCGTATCGAAGGATAGTTAATGGCGCGGTTGCCATTTAAGTCTGGTTAATGCCACGATTAGGTTACTTTTTCCTTTGTGGGCGCACTCTCGGAAGTTAAAGATGACCTATCCGAAAGTAGCGGGTGAATGGCCGTGGGGGCGGTCTGTAAGGGTTAAGCGCCAGGTGGCGCGTGGTGTGATTGGGTGCTGTCAGCGGGAACCTGCCGTTCCCTTCATGTCGGGAAGGCCTCTGGGGCGCCCCGCTGCAGCCTATCCCACCCCGACACCGCCTTGACCCTCCAGTCCGGCAGAGTGCCGCGAAAGCGGCAAATGTCGTGTCCGCGCATGTTGCGCGGTCGAAGAAGATTTGCGTTCGCCAGGGCCGCCCGGGTCCGGAGGGATGCTCGGTAACGGTTCGGATGCCAGCCAGCGGCGTCCCCTGACGCGGGTTGAAGGAGACAGAGATGAGTTCTTCGTTCTACTACATCGATGCCACCGGGACGAAATGTTCCGTTGACCCGCATTCGGTCACGCAGCATGCCGACGGTCAGTGGTATGACGGCCATGGCAACTGCTGCTTCCCGGCGAATGGCGGCACCGACGATCAGGGTGGCATGACCGGCGGCGGGACGGACGATCACGGTGGAATGGGGTCGGGCGATGTTGACGATCACGGCGGTATGGGCTTTGGCGGCATGGGCCACCATGGGGGCATGGGCGGCGGTGGCACCGGCTCGGGTGGCTCGGGCACGGGTGGCACTGGCGGCGGCACCGGCACGGGTGGCACGGGAACAGGCGGCACGGGAACGGGCGGCGCGGGAACGGGCGGCGACGGCTACGTGGACGGCACCGCGGGGAACGATCTGATCAACACCGCCTACACGGGCGACCCGCAGCACGACATGGTGGACCACAACGACGCGATCCTGCCGGGCGCGGTCGGCAATGACGACTACATCCGTGCGGGTGCCGGCAACGACACGGTCGATGCGGGCCTCGGCAATGACATCGTCTATGGCGGCACCGGCAACGACGTGCTGAACGGCCAATCCGGCAACGACACGCTTTATGGCGACGCGGGCAACGACACGCTCTCGGGCGGGTCGGGGCACAACCTGCTCAACGGCGGCGACGGCAACGACACCTTCATCGGTGGCGCGGGGGCCGATACCTTCGTGGGCGGCACGGGCCAGGACAACATCGACTATTCCAGCTCGAACGCCGCGGTGGATGTGAACCTGACCACCGGGCAGCTGTCCGGGGGCGAGGCCGCGAACGACTCTATCCAGTCGGGCATCGACGGGGTGATCGGGTCGCAATACGGCGACCACCTCGTGGGCTTCGACCAGCAGGGCACGACGGCGGCCGACACCTATTCCAACGAATTCTACGGGATGGGCGGCAACGACACGATCGACGGCCGGGGCGGCGATGACCTCATCTACGGCGGGTCGGGCAACGACTCGCTCGATGGCGGGGCGGGCAACGACACCGTTTACGGCGACGCCGGCAACGACACGCTGTCGGGCGGAGAGGGCAACAACTACCTCAACGGCGGGAACGGCGACGATACTTTCATCGGTGGCGCGGGGGCCGATACCTTCGTGGGCGGCACCGGCCAGGACAACATCGACTATTCCAGCTCCGATGCGGCGGTGAACGTGGACCTGACCACCGGGCAGCTGTCCGGGGGCGAAGCGGGCAACGACTCGATCGAATCCGGCATCGACGGGGTGATCGGCTCGCAATTCGGCGACCACCTCGTGGGCTTCGACCAGCAGGGCAGGACGGCGGAAGACACCTTCACCAACCAGTTCTACGGGATGGGCGGGGATGACACGATCGACGGCCGGGGCGGCGACGACCTGCTGTATGGCGGGGATGGCAATGACTCGCTTTCGGCCGGTTCGGGTAACGACTCGGTTTATGGCGATGCAGGCAACGACACGCTGAACGGCGACTCGGGCAACAACGAGCTTTACGGCGGCAGCGGCGACGACGTGATCCACGGCGGGACCGGGGACGACTCGATCTATGGCGGCGACGGCAGCGACTATATCGATCACGTCCATGCCGGGGACTTCGTGGACGGGGGCGAAAGCTCTTCGACCGACAACGGCCCGCAGGATGGCGACACGCTCGATCTGACGGGGACCGCGCCCTATCACATCGACTTCGATCCGAACAACCGCGAGAACGGGACCGTCAACTTCCTTGACGATCACGGCAACATCACCGGCTCGCTCGACTTCAAGAACATCGAGTGCATCGTGCCCTGCTTCACCCCCGGCACGCTGATCGCGACGCCCACGGGAGAGCGGCTGGTCGAGGATCTGAAGGTCGGCGACCGCGTCATCACCCGCGACAACGGCATTCAGGAGATCCGCTGGGTCGGCTCAAAGATCCTCGACGGGCGGCAACTCAACGCGGCCAACCACCTGCGGCCGATCCTGATCCGGGCCGGTTCGCTGGGCGAAGGCCTGCCGGAGCGCGACATGCTGGTCTCGCCCAACCACCGGGTTCTGGTCGCCAACGACCGCACCGCGCTGTATTTCGACGAGCACGAGGTGCTGGTGGCGGCGAAACATCTGGTCAACAACAGCACCGTGCTGCAGATGCCGACGCTGAACGCGACCTATATCCACATCATGTTCGACGCGCACGAGGTGGTGCTGTCGAACGGGGCCTGGACCGAAAGCTTCCAGCCCGGGGACTACACGCTCAAGGGCATCGGGAATGCGCAGCGCAACGAGATCTTCGAGCTGTTCCCGGAACTCAAGACGCTGTCGGGCCTGGGCGCTTACGGCGCAGCCCGCAAGACGCTGAAGAAGCACGAGGCGATGCTTCTGGCGAACTGAATTTCCGGCCTCTGAACCGGGCGCGGCGGGGGGCTTCGGTCCCCCGCCGATCCATTTTGGCAACCGGGACGCGCCGGGATCGCCGCCGGGTCGTGCCGCTTGGCTAAGTGCCCCGTTCCGCCCGCCATGCGGCCCAGTCTTCCGGCGTGTCGAGATCGGTCACGGCGCGGCGACCGGGCAGGGGAAGATCGCGCAGCCGGTTGCGATGCGCGGCCACAACCGCCTTGGCGCCGCTGTCGCCCGACACCTGTGCAAGCTCCGCGAAAAGGTCGCGCGGGAAGATGACGGGATGGCCCGGCTGACCGTCCTCGGCGGTGGCGCGCAGGATCGGGGCGGCGGGATCGGCCCTGAAGGCGTCGATATGCGCGGAAAGGTCGGCCGCGTCGATCTCCGGCAGGTCGGCCAGCAGGATCATCACGCCGCTTGCGCCTTCGGGCAGCGCCGCCATCCCGGCACGGAGCGATGCCGCCATCCCCTCGGCCGCGTCGGGCACGAGGACCGGCATCACGGCCAGACCGTCGAGAGCCGCCAGCCGCGTCGGACCGAAGCCGCCCTGCGGCAGGGCGACGATCACGGTCTGTGCCACGTCGCAGCCTGCCCGCGCGATGTGGCGCAGGACCGGTTGCCCCGCGACGGGCTCCATCAGCTTGTCGGCCCCGCGCATCCGCCGGGCAAAGCCCGCGGCGGGGATCAGGATCGCGACGTCGCCCTGCATCCGGCCCTCCGTTCGGGGCAGAGGGTAGGGGCGGGGCGGGCGTGCGTCAACGCGCAGCCCGCCCAGCGGGCCTCAGCCCCGCATCCGCGCCCCGTCCGCATCGAAGAGCGGCGTCGTGATGACCTTGGCCTTGCGCTTCTCGCCCAGGATCTCGATCTCGACCGCAAGCCCGTCCCTTGCCGCGCCTTCGGGCAGGAAGCCAAGCGCCACCGACGTCTGCGCATGGTGCGAATAGCCGCCCGAGGTGCAGTAGCCCACCACCTCGCCGTTCAGCCAGATCGGCTCCCATGCGATGACATCGGCCGTGTCGGCCTCGACCGCGAAGGCGGCGAGGCGGCGTTTCGGCCCGGTCTCCCGTTCCTTCATCGCGGCCGCCTTGCCGATCCAGTCCGCCTCTTTCGTCCAGCGGATGAAGCGGTCGAGCCCGGTCTCGGCCGGCGTATAGTCGGGCGAGAACTCGCGGCCCCAGGAGCCGAAGAACTTGTCGAGCCTGAGGCTCATCATCGCGCGCATCCCGAAGGGCCGCAGGCCCAGATCGCGGCCCGCCTCCCACAGCGTATGCCACAGATGGCGCTGGCTCATGTGGTCGCAGAAGATCTCGTAGCCCAGATCGCCCGTGTAGCTCACGCGCTGCACGATGCAGTTGGCCATGCCGACCGTCATCCGGCGCACGTCCATGAAGCGGAACGCCTCGCCCGAGACATCGGCGCGCGTCACCCGCGCCAGCAACTCGCGCGCTTTGGGCCCCGCGATCTGGAAGCCCGTGCGCAGGTCCGAGACGTTCTCGACCGTGACGCCATCCTCGAGATGCTGTTCGAACCAGCGCATGTGCCAGCCCTGCGCGCCGTAGCTCGCGGTGACCTGAAACTCGGTGTCCGACAGGCAGGAGACGGTGAAATCTCCGTAGATCTTGCCCGAGGCCGACAGCATCGGCGTCAGCGCCAGCCGCCCGGGCTTCGGGATCAGTCCCGCCATGATCCGGTCGAGCCAGGCGCGTGCCTTCGGCCCCGTCACGCGATACTTGCCGAAGTTCTGGACCTCGTTGATGCCGACGGCCGTGCGCACGGCGGCCACCTCTGCCGCCGTCGCATCCCATGCGTTCGAGCGGCGGAAGGTCGGCGTCTCGTAGGTCGGCTCGCCCGGCAGGGCGTGGTAGTTCACGACCTCAAGCCCGTATTGCTGGCCCCAGACCGCGTTCATCTCGGTGAAGATGTCATACATCGCCGTGGTCCGGAACGGCCGCGCGGCGGGCTTTTCCTCGTTCGGATAGGCGACCGAGAAGCGCGTCTGGTAGTTCTCGATCACCTTCGGAACGGTGTAGCCGGGGCTCGTCCAGTTGCCGAAGCGCGCGACGTCGAAGCCGCGCGGGTCGCGCTCGGTCTCGCCATGGATCATCCATTGCGCCAGCATCAGCCCCATGCCGCCGCCCTGGCTGAAGCCCGCCATGACGGCGCAGGCGCTCCAGTAGTTGCGCAGGCCGGGGACGGGGCCGATCAGCGGGTTGCCGTCGGGGGCGAAGGTGAAGGGGCCGTGGATCACCCGCTTCACGCCCGCGCGTTCCAGCACGGGGAAGCGGCGATAGGCGAAGGCGACCGAATCCTCGATCTTGTCGAATTGTTCGTTCAGCAGCTCGTGGCCGAACTCCCATGGGGTGCCATCCACCGACCACGGCTCGCAGGGTTTTTCATAGAAGCCGATGCAGAGGCCGCGGCCCTCCTGACGCAGGTAGCTTTCCCCGCCGGGGTCCATGACGTGCGGGAATTCCTTGTCGCGGTTGTAGATCTCGGGGATGTCGTCGGTCACAAGATACTGATGCGCCATCGGCAGCAGAGGCAGATAGACGCCCGCCATCGCGCCGACTTCGCGCGCCCAGAGGCCACCGGCGTTCACCACATGCTCGGCGATGACGGTGCCCTGTTCGGTGACCACCTCCCACGATCCGTCGGCGCGCGGATTGGTGGCCAGCACGCGGTTGTGCTGCACGATCTCGGCCCCGCCCATCCGTGCGGCCTTGGCATAGGCATGTGTGGTCCCCGACGGGTCGAGGTGACCATCCAGCGGGTCGTAAAGCGCGCCGATGATGCCCTTCACGTTCACCTGCCCGTCGGTGAATTCCTCGACCTCCTTCGGGTTCAGGATGCGGGTATCGAGGCCCATGTAGCGGTGCTTCGCGCGCTCCGCCTTCAGCATGTCAAAGCGCGCCTCGGTGTCCGCCAGCGTTATGCCGCCCACGTGGTGCAGGCCGCAGGACATGCCGGTGATCGCCTCCAGTTCCTTGTAAAGGCGGATCGTGTAGCCTTGCAGCGCCGCCATGTTGGTGTCGCCGTTCAGCGTGTGGAAGCCGCCCGCCGCGTGCCACGTCGAGCCGGAAGTGAGGTCCGACCGTTCGATCAGCATGACGTCCGACCAGCCGAGTTTCGTGAGGTGATAAAGCACCGAGCAGCCGACGACGCCACCGCCGATGACCACGACACGGGTATGGGTTTTCATGAGGGTCTCCCTGAGCCTTTGGCGTCACACTGGCCTCGGCCATGGGGGCAATCATGTCAACGCGCGACACATCATGTCGCATCCGCCAGAATGAAACGGGGCGCAAGCGCGCCCCGTTTCGTCGTCGCGGAACCGAAAGGCCCTATTTCTCGGGGATGAGGCCCCGGGGCGCGAAACGCAGCACCAGCAGGAGCACGATCCCCACCACCGGAAGACGCATCTGCACCGCGTTGTCGATCAGATGCGCCTTGATGACGCCGTCGGGCATCGGATGGGTGAGAAAGCGCAGGATGTCTGGCCCGACGCTGCCCGCCTCGTCCCACAGCAGCATGATGATGAGCGCGCCGAGAACCGAACCCCAGTTGTTGCCCGACCCGCCAAGGATCACCATCGCCCAAATCAGGAAGGTGTAGCGCAGCGGATCGTTGTAGCTTTGCGGCGCCATCAGCCCGTGCAGGATCACGTAAAGCGCCCCGGCAATGCCGATCACCGCCGATCCCAGCACGAAGATCTGCAGGTGGCGGCGCTTCACGTCCTTGCCCATCGCCTCGGCCGCGTCCTCGTTGTCGCGGATCGCGCGCATCATCCGCCCCCAGGGCGAATTCAGCGACAGTTCTGCGAGCGCCAGCAGGATCAAGAGGATCACCGTGAACAGCACCGCGAAGCACAGCCCCACGAAGACGGTCGAAGCGGTGCGGATGTCCATGCCGATCGACTGTGCGTAGGACTGGAACCACGCGGCCTTTTGCAGGTCCACCTCGTAGGGGACGGGCCAGCGCTGGATGTCGATGATGTTCTTCACCCCGCGGTCCAGCCAGTCCTCGTTCATCAGCACGGCGATGATGATCTGCCCGATCCCCAGCGTCGCGATGGCGAGGTAGTCCGACCGCAGGCCGAGCGCCGTCTTGGCCACGGCCCAGGCCGCGCCCGCCGCGATCACGCCGCCGATGAACCAGGAAACCGGCACCGGCAGGCCCAGGCCGCCGACGTTGCCGGTCGAGGCCGGGGTGATCGCCTCGACCGCGGCAACGGCCGGATCGTAGATCATGCGGAAGAGGATGGCGCCAAGGATCAGCACCACGGCCAGCGCATAGCCGCGCGTCCGCCCCTTTTCCATCCCGTTGTAAAGCCGCATCGCGCCGTAGATCACGCCCGCGCCTACCAGCAGCGCCAGCAGGATGCGCGGCGTCCCGGCGTCCCAGGCCCCCGGCGCGGGCGCCTTGGTGACCAGCGCAACGCCAAGCCCGCCAAGCGCGAAGAAGCCCGCGACCCCGATGTTGAAGAGGCCGGCATAGCCCCATTGCATGTTCACCCCAAGCGCCATGATCGCCACGATCAGACCGTCGTTCAGGATGGTCAGCGCAAGGTCCCAGCTTTGGCCGAAGCCCACGAGCAGATAGAGCAGGCCCACGCCCGCGAACAGCGAAACGCCACGTGTTGTCGCGCTCATAGCGATTTCCCCCTGAAGAGACCGGTCGGCTTGAACAGCAGCACGAGGACGAGGATCGCGAAGGACACCGCGAACTTGTAATCCGTCCCCATGAGCTGCACGAGCCCGTCAGGTGCAAGGTTGTGCGGCAGAAGGTAATCCAGCACCTTCTTCCAGGCGTAGGTCACCGTCACCTCGGAAAAGGCGATGACGAAGCCGCCCGCGATGGCGCCCAGCGGATCGCCAAGGCCCCCCACCACGGCCGCCGCGAAGATCGGCAGCAGAAGCTGGAAATAGGTGAAGGGCGAGAACGACTTGTCGAGGCCGTAAAGCACCCCCGCGATGGTCGCGAGCGCCGCCACGATCAGCCAGGTCACGGTCACCACCTTCTCGGGGTTGATGCCCGAGAGCAGCGCCAGATCCTCGTTGTCCGAGAAGGCGCGCATCGACTTGCCCGTCCGCGTCCGGTTGAGGAACCAGAACACCAGCACCACGACGATCGCCGCCGTCACGATGGTGATGATCGAAGTCGTGCGGATGCCCAACCCCTCGTTCAGGCCGGTCATCTTGCGGAACTGGTAGGCGGTGATCAGGAAACGCTTGCCGTCGGCGAAGTTCTGGTCGCGCACGCCGATGATGAAGCGCGTGAGGCCGTTCATGATGAACATCACGCCCATCGACACGATGACAAGGATCACCGGGGCCGCCTTCTGTCGTCGGTAGAACTTGTAAACGACGCGGTCGGTCCCAAGCAGCAGGCCCGCGGTGACGGCGATGCCGAAGGGCAGGGCCAGCAGCGCGGTCGGCAGGGGGCCGAAGCTGATCCCCATCGACTGGAACCACCAGGTGAACAGGATAGTGATCGCGGTGCCGAAGGCCATGGTGTCGCCATGGGCGAAGTTCGAGAACCGCAGGATGCCGTAGATGAGCGTCACGCCAAGCGCGCCAAGCGCAAGCTGCGAGCCATAGGATGCGGCGGGTAGAAGCACGTAGTTCGTCAGTGCCACGAGTGCGTTGAGAAGATCCATGTCCTCAGCCCCCCAGGAAGGTCTTGCGGACCTCCGGATCGGCCAGCAGGGCCTGTCCGGTGTCGGTGTAGCGGTTGGCGCCCTGCACGAGGACATAGCCCTTGTCGGCGATCTCGAGCGCCTGGCGGGCGTTCTGTTCCACCATCAGGATCGAGATGCCGGTGCGGGCGACCTCGATGATGCGGTCGAACAATTCGTCCATCACGATGGGCGAGACGCCGGCGGTGGGTTCGTCCAGCATCAGCACCTTCGGCTGGGTCATCAGCGCGCGGCCCACGGCCACCTGCTGACGCTGCCCGCCCGACAGTTCCCCCGCCGGCTGGCGGCGCTTTTCCTTGAGGATCGGGAACAGTTCATAGACCTGTTCCATCGTCTGGCTGATGTCGTCGCGGCGCAGGAAGGCCCCCATCTCGAGGTTCTCCTCGACCGACATCGAGGTGAAGATGTTGTGGGTCTGCGGCACGAAGGCCATGCCCTTGGCGACGCGATCCTGCGGCGAAAGGCCGGTGATGTCCTCGCCGTTCAGCTTCACATGGCCGCCGCGCAGCTTCAGCATCCCGAAGACCGCCTTCATCGCGGTCGATTTGCCGGCGCCGTTGGGGCCCACGATCACCGCGATCTCGCCCTTGTCCACGGCCAGCGTGCAGTCGTGCAGGATATCGACCGGGCCATAGCCGCCGGTCATCTTTTCTCCGATCAGGAAGCTCATGCCTGACCTCCCTTGCCGGCTTCGTCGCCAAGGCCCGGCTGCGCGCCGTGGTTTTCGTGGCGCGCCTCTTCGGCGGCGGCCTCGGACTTGACCTTGTTCTTCAGGCCGCGGCCCAGATAGGCCTCGATCACGGCTTCGTTCTCCATGATGTGGGCCGACGATCCTTCCGCCAGCACCTTGCCCTCGGCCATCACGATGACCGGGTCGCAAAGGCGGCCGATGAAGTCCATGTCGTGCTCGATCACGCAGAAGGTGTAGCCGCGTTCCTTGTTGAGGCGCACGATGGCGTCGCCGATCGTGTTCAGAAGGGTGCGGTTCACGCCCGCGCCGACTTCGTCGAGGAAGACGATCTTGGCATCGACCATCATCGTCCGGCCCAGTTCCAGAAGCTTCTTCTGCCCGCCCGAGATCTGGCTGGCCTTCTGGTCGGCCAGATGGGAAATGGTCAGGAATTCAAGAACTTCGTCCGCCTTCTTCGCGATTTCGCGTTCCTGCTCGGCGATGGCCTTGCGGTTGAACCAGGTGTTCCAGAGCGTTTCGCCATGCTGGGAGGCGGGCACCATCATCAGGTTCTCGCGCACCGTCATCGACCCGAATTCATGGGCGATCTGGAAGGTCCGCAGCAGCCCCTTGTGGAACAGCTCGTGCGGGCTGAGCCCGGTGACATCCTCGCCGTCCATGAGCACGCGGCCCGAGGTGGGCGGAAGCCGCCCGGCGATGACGTTGAACAGCGTGGTCTTGCCCGCCCCGTTGGGGCCGATGAGGCCGGTGATCGATCCCTTCCGGATCTCCAGCGATGCCCCGTCAACGGCATGGAACCCGCCGAAATGCTTGTGCAGATTTTCGACGACGATCAAATCGATGTCTCCCCTGGGCCCCTTGTCCCCGTCCTCGGGCAGGGCCCTTATTGGTAAAGCGAACGGCCCGGCTGATACCGGGCCGTGCTGGTTTTCAGATCTGGGCGATCACTGGATGTAGGTATCCGTGACCTGCTTGCCGTCCTTCACGGTGTAGATCCGGTAGGACCCCGCGCTTTCGCCCGGCCCGATCAGGTGGACGCCGGTCGCGCCCTCGTAGTCGATCGTCTTGCCTTCGGCGAGCAGCTTCAGACCCTTGGCGAGTTCGCCCGGAAGGATCTTGGTGCCCGGACCGTTGGCGACGTCCATCACCTTGTCCTTGAACACGGTGGACTTGGTCGATTTCGCGGCCTGCATCGCCAGCATGATCAGCGCGGCGGCGTCATAGGATTCGCCCGTGAAGGACGAGGTCCCGTCGAAGCCGGCGGCCTTGGCCATTGCCAGGAACTTCTTGTGGCCTTCGCTGTCGATGCCCGGCACGTCGCCGAACGAGCCGTCCATCGGCTTGCCGATCGCCTTCAGCAGGCTGTCGCCATACATGCCGTCGGGCAGGTAGAACTTCGAGAAGGCGCCGGCATCCAGCGAGCCCTGGATGATGCCCTTGCCGCCCTTGTCCACATAGCCCGCGACGACCAGCATGTCGCCGCCGGCCGAGGCCAGCGTGCCGACTTCGGCCGAGTAGTCGGCCTTGTTGTCTTCATGCGGCACCGAGATGGTGACCTTGCCGCCGTCCTTTTCGTAGGCCGCCTTGAACGCGTCGGCCAGACCCTTGCCGTAGTCGTTGTTGGTGTAGGTCAGCGCGACCTTCTTGATCCCGCGCTTCATGATGGTTTCGGCCATCACGACGCCCTGACGCGCATCCGAGGGCGCGGTGCGGAAGAACAGACCGTCATCCGGCGCGGTCGAAAGCGCGGGCGAGGTCGCCGACGGCGAGATCATCACCACGCCGTTCGGACGCGCGACCGATTGCAGCACGGCGCCGGTGACGCCCGAGCAGTCGCCGCCCACGATCGCGTTCACGTGGTCCGAGGTGACGAGCTTCTGCGCCGCCGCGGTCGCAGCCGCAGCGTCCGTGCAGGTGTCGTCGCCGCGCACGGCAACCACCGAATCGCCGCCCAGAAGCGCGTGCGAATCGTTCACTTCCTTGATCGCCATCTCGGCCGACTTGGCCATCATCGGGGTGACCGATTCCAGCGGGCCCGTGAAGCCCAGAAGGATGCCGATCTTGACGGTTTCAGCCTGGGCAGCCCCTGCGACGAGCGCAACGGCGGCCGAAGCCAGCAACAGCTTTTTCATGTTTGTCTCCCATGTTGGATCTCTGTCCGGGTGTCACCCTAGTGTCACGCGTTGAAAAAGGAAACCCACTCGATGGGCAAGGATTCCGCGGCAATTTCACGCGAAGGTGAACGGGTTTCGGGGGGCCTGTGGGGTTTTTCCCAGAAGTCTGCCGAAAGCCCGGGCAGGCGGTCAGATCGACAGGCGTTTGCCCTGCGTTCCCCGTTCGCGGTAGGGGGTCGTGTTGTAATGCGCGCGGTAGCATTTCGAGAAATGCGAGGGGCTGGCAAAGCCGCAGGCCAGCGCCACGTTGATCACGCTCATGTCCGTCTGCATCAGCAGGTTGCGCGCCTTTTGCAGCCGCAACTCCATGTAGTAGCGCTTGGGCGAACGGTTGAGGTAGCGGCGGAACAGCCGTTCAAGCTGGCGCGTGGACATGCCCACATCCTCGGCCAGATCCGACGGGCTGATCGGCTCTTCGATTGCGGTCTCCATCATCTGGATGACCTGCGACAGCTTCGGGTGACGCACGCCGATGCGCGTCGGGATCGACAGGCGTTGCGTGTCCTGATCGGTGCGGATGGCGGAATAGATCAGCTGGTCGGCCACGGTATTGGCGAAGTCCTCGCCGTGTTCGTCCGCGATCAGCTTCAGCATCAGGTCGATCGACGCCGTGCCGCCCGCTGTCGAAAGCCGGTTGCCATCGATCACGAAGACCGACTTGGTCAGCTTCACATCCTCGAATTCCTCAAGGAAGCCGTCCTGGTTCTCCCAGTGAATCGTGGCGCGCTTGCCGTCAAGCAGCCCGGCCTTGGCCAAAGCGTAGGACGCCGTGCAAAGCCCCCCCAGCGTCAGCCCGCGCCGCGCCTCGCGCCGCAGCCAGGCAACGATCTGCCGCGTGGTCGCCTCCTGCACGTCGATGCCGCCGCAGACCAGCACGGTGTCGTCGCGGTCAAGTTCCTCCAGCCCCATGTCAAGCTGGAAGGCCGCCCCGTTCGAACAGGTCACGGTGGCCCCGCCTTCGCCCGCCAGCCGCCATTCGTAAAGCGGCTTGCCGGCCAGACGGTTGGCGATGCGCAGGGGCTCGACGGCGCAGGCAAACGACAGCATGGTGAAGTTGTGCAGCAGAACGAAGATGAAACGCTTCGTCGGCGCACCCGTTTTCTGGTCGGCAGGTCTGCGTTTCGATTCGAGCATGAGCGACCCGTTCGTGTCGTTTCCGTGACAGCGATACACCAACCTTTGGGCGCTTCAAGGGGCATTGGACCGCCTTCGGGGCAATTTCGCGTGGATTCCCAATTTGCATGGGCCGCGCGCCTTCCCTATAAGGCTGCGACACCGCAATGAGACCCTGAAGCCGGAGACGAACATGACCAAGGGCTGGACCAAATCCGATTGGCGCGCAAAGCCGCGGGTGCAGATGCCCGATTATCCGGATGCAGGCGCCCTCAACGCGGTCGAAACCCAGCTTGCCAAGTATCCCCCGCTGGTCTTCGCGGGCGAGGCGCGGCGGCTGAAGAAGCAGCTTGGGCTTGTCTCCGAAGGCCGCGCCTTCCTGTTGCAGGGCGGCGACTGCGCCGAAAGCTTTGCCGAATTCTCGGCCGACAACATCCGTGACACGTTCCGCGTGATGCTGCAGATGGCCGTCGTGCTGACCTATGGCGCCAAGGTGCCGGTGGTGAAGATCGGCCGCATGGCCGGCCAATTCGCCAAGCCGCGCTCGGCGCCGATGGAAACCGTGGGCGGGGTGGAACTGCCGAGCTACCGCGGCGACATCATCAACGGCTTCGACTTCACCGCCGAGGCGCGGGTGCCGGACCCGGCGCGGATGTTGCAGGCCTATACGCAGGCCGCCGCCAGCCTGAACCTGCTGCGCGCCTTCTCGACGGGCGGTTTCGCCGACATCCACCGGGTGCACAGCTGGACGCTGGGCTTTGCCGAGAACGACAAGGCCGAACGCTACCGCGAGCTGTCCAACCGCATCTCGGACGCGCTCGACTTCATGAACGCCGCGGGCGTGAACGCGATGACGGCGCATGAGCTTGGCACGGTCGATTTCTACACCAGCCACGAGGCGCTGCTGCTGGAATACGAAGAGGCGCTGTGCCGGATCGACTCCACCACCGGCCTGCCGGTCGCGGGCTCGGGTCACATGATCTGGATCGGCGACCGCACGCGGCAGCCCGAGGGCGCGCATGTGGAATTCGCCCGCGGGGTGCAGAACCCGATCGGGCTGAAATGCGGCCCGTCGCTGACCAGCGACGACCTCAAGGTGCTGATCGAGAAGCTGAACCCCGAGAACGAAGCCGGCCGCCTGACGCTGATCGCGCGCTTCGGGGCGGGCAAGGTCGGCGACCACCTGCCGCGCCTCATCCGCACCGTGAAGGAGATGGGCGCCAAGGTCGTCTGGACCTGCGACCCGATGCACGGCAACACGATCAAGTCGGCCACCGGCTACAAGACCCGGCCCTTCGACAGCGTGCTGCGCGAGGTGCGCGAATTCTTCGAGATCCACAATGCCGAGGGCTCGGTTCCCGGCGGCGTGCATTTCGAGATGACGGGCAAGGACGTGACCGAATGCACCGGGGGCGTCCGCGCGGTGACCGAAGAGGACCTGTCGGACCGCTATCACACCGCCTGCGATCCGCGCCTCAATGCCTCGCAGTCGCTGGAACTGGCCTTCCTCGTGGCCGAGGAACTTTCGTCGCGCCGCGAGACGCAGCGCGCCGCGGCGCTTTAATCGGCCGACGCGTTCGAGGCGACCACGCGCAATTGGGGCCGCGGCCGGAACTCGGTCGCGGCCTCTGCCATTTCAAAGCGGGCGGGCTGCGGCGCTGCGGGTTTATCCTGGGCCGGAAGGGGAAGGCGGCGGATCGTCTCGATCCCGAGGCGGCGCGGCAGACGGCCGGGCGTTCCCTGCCAGACCAGCCCGCCAAGCGCGCAATTCGGCGCGCCGTCGCGGTCGGTCATCGGCAACAGGAGCATGTCGCCGCTCAGCGCGGGCCGTCCGAACCCCGGCGCCGCCGCAAGCGTCAGCCGCGCGGCGCAGGGCGCATCGAAGACGTCGCACAGAAGATCGGCCAGGGCATCGCGGGCGTCGAGTTCGAACAGCGCGGAAAGCGGCATGCCGCGCAGTTCCATCCCCATCAGCGCGCCAAGCCGCGCGCCCGCGACCCGCAGCCGCGCCTGTCCGGGCGCGATCCGTTCCACGATGAAGGCCGAGGCCAGCGCCGGCCCGATCCTGCGCGGCTCCAGCGCCGCCCGGGCGGGCAGGGCGTGACCCGACCGCAGATCGGTCCAGGCCCGTCGCAGCAGCGCCAGAGCATCGGGTTCGGCCTGATCCTGCGCACGATAATCCGACAGCATGATGATCCGCGCCTCGTGACGCTCTGCCAGTCCCATTGCAATCCCCATCGCAAACGCGGCTTGATTGCCGCGATTGGAAGGTTCTGTTAACCCTATCCGGCAATGCTTACCCGGCGGTTAACATATACGAAAGTGCACCGCGTGAAGCACAAAAGTGTACAAATGGTAAACCCGGACCGCGACAGCCGGGGCAGGAGGGGCGGATGGTGCTTTCCATGACGGGCTTCGCCTCGCGCCGGGGCGAGGGCGCGGGGGCAAGCTGGACCTGGGACCTGCGCGCGGTGAACGGCAAGGGGCTCGACTTGCGGATGCGCCTGCCCGACAGCGTCGAGGGGTTGGAGGCCGCGCTGCGTGCCGCGCTGACCGCTCGGCTGAACAGGGGCAGCGTCAGCCTTGGGCTGAAGCTCGTCCGCGATCCCGGCGCTTCGGCGCTTCGGGTGGACGGAGCGGTGCTGGCGCATGTGCTTTCGGCGCTCCAGCAGGTCGAACAGGCCGCCCGGGCGGCGCATGTCACCGTCGCGCCCTCAAGCGCGGCCGAGGTTCTGGCGCAGCGGGGCGTGCTGGCTGCGGGCGAGGACGAGGAAGACGGCGCGGCCCTTCTCGCCGCCCTGACGCAGGACTTCGCCGGACTGCTGGATGCCTTTCTGGCCGCCCGCGCCGCCGAAGGCGCGGACCTCGCGGCCATCCTGCACGCGCAGGTGGACCGCATCGCAGCCCTTGCCGACGAGGCGCGCGGCCTGGCCGATGCCCGCCGCGACCATGCCGCCGCCAGCCTGCGCGAGGCGCTGGCCCGGCTTCTTGCCAATGCCGAGGGGCTGGATGAGGGGCGCATCGCGCAGGAGCTGGCGCTCTTGGCTGTGAAGACCGACGTGACCGAGGAACTGGACCGTCTGGCCGCCCATGTCGCCGCCGCCCGCCGCCTGCTGGCCGAGGCCGGCCCGATCGGTCGCAAGCTCGACTTTCTCATGCAGGAGTTCAACCGCGAGGCCAACACGCTCTGCTCCAAGTCGCAATCGGCCGATCTGACCCGCGTCGGCCTTGACCTCAAGGTGGTCATCGATCAGATGCGCGAGCAGGTGCAGAACGTGGAGTAACCCCATGACGCGGCGCGGTCTTCTGATCATCCTGTCCTCCCCCTCGGGGGCGGGGAAAACGACGCTCTCGCGCCGTCTGATGGAGTGGGACCCGACGCTGAAATTCTCGGTCTCGGCCACCACGCGCGCGCCGCGTCCGGGCGAGGCCGACGGGCGGGAATACTATTTCCGCAGCCGCGAGCAGTTCGCCCAAATGGTCGCCGCGGGCGAGATGCTGGAACATGCCGAGGTCTTCGGGAATTTCTACGGCACCCCGAAAGGCCCCGTCGTGCAGGCCATGGACGAGGGGCGCGATACGCTTTTCGACATCGACTGGCAGGGCGGGCAGCAGATCCGAAATTCTGTCCTTGGTCGGGATGTCGTGTCGATCTTCATCCTGCCACCCTCGATCGCCGAGCTTGAACGCCGCCTTCGGGGCCGCGCGCAGGACAGCGAAGAGGTGATCGCCGCCCGCATGGCGAAAAGCGAGGCCGAGATCAGCCATTGGGCGGAATATGACTACGTTCTGGTCAACCGCGACCTTGACGCGGCCGAGGCCGAGCTGCGCACGATCCTGACGGCAGAACGGGCGCGGCGCGAGCGTCAGCCCTGGCTGTCGGAATTCGTTCGCGGTCTCAACAGGGAGTTCGAGGCAAGATGATCTACGCACTGGACGGTATCGCCCCCGAAATTGCCGAAGACAGCTGGATTGCCCCCGATGCCAACCTGATCGGCCGGGTCGTGGTCGAGGCGGGCGCCTCGGTCTGGTTCGGCGCGACGCTGCGCGGCGACAACGAGGAAATCCGCCTTGGGGCCGGGTCGAACATTCAGGAGAACTCGGTCCTGCACACCGACATGGGCTATCCGCTGATCATCGGGCGCGATTGCACCATCGGCCACCGCGCCATGCTGCACGGCTGCACCATCGGCGACGGGACACTCATCGGCATGGGCGCCACGGTGCTGAACGGCGCGAAGATCGGCAAGGGCTGCCTGATCGGCGCCTGCGCGCTCATCACCGAGGGCAAGGAAATCCCCGACGGCAGCCTTGTGATGGGGGCGCCGGGCAAGGTGATCCGCACGCTGGACGAGGCCGCCCGCGCGGGCCTGATCCAGAGCGCCGCCCATTACGCGCAGAACATGCGCCGCTTCCGCGCCGGGCTGCGCCCGGTCTGACCGACGCGTGTCCTGTCCCCACCGATCCGGCCCCCGCGTTCCAGCCGTATTGCTGTTGGAATATTTGTTCCAGATGTGCTAACCGGGTCGGGTGCGTTGGTTTCAGGGATATGTGAATGACGGATATGGCGACGCTTGCCCCGCCCGAAAGTGTCGAGGCGTTTCGCGAGCGGTTGGCCGCACTGACCGACACGCTGCCCAAGCGGCTGAAGCAATGCGCCGAACATATCGCCCAGCACAGCGACCGCATCGCGGTGTCCACCGTGGCCGAACTGGCGGCCGGCGCGGACGTTCCACCGTCGGCCCTGATGCGCTTTTGCCAGATCATGGGGTTCTCGGGCTTTTCCGAGATGCAGAAGCTGTTCCGCGAAGCCTACATGCCCGGCTTTCCCGACTATTCCACGCGGCTTGCGAACCTTCGGCAAAGCGGTTCCGGCAGCCCGGCGGCGCTTTTGGGCGAATTCGTCGAGGCGGGGCGTCTGTCGCTCGAGTCGCTGGCGAAGTCGGTGGACGAAGAGGCGCTGGCTGCGGCCGTCGATATCCTGAAAGGCGCCGATACGATCCATCTCATGGGTCTTCGGCGGGCCTTCGCAGTCTCCAGTTATCTGGCCTACGCGCTTGAAAAGATGGAGATACCGGCCATGCTGCACGACGGGATCGGCAAGTTCGATCACCGTCATGCGATGCGGGCGGGGGATGCGCTGCTGGCCATAACCTTCGCGCCCTACAGCGAAGAGACGCTGGCGCTTGCGCGGGATGCGCGGCAGCGCGGTCTGCCCGTCGTCGCGATCACGGATCGTCTGACCAGCCCGCTTGCGCGCCATGCCAGCGCCACCCTGACCGTGCCCGAGGTCGATTTCGGCGCCTTCCGGTCGCTGTCGGCGACGATCGCCCTTGCGATTTCGCTGGCCGTGGCGGTCGGTGCCGCGCGGAGTTCCGCCTGAGCGGTGCAAAAAGGGCTTTCGCTGACCGCAAGAATGGAATAAAAATTCCAAAATGACGGTTCTGTGAGTCTTTCGGTCCGCCGCCTCGGGAGGAATGGGATGAAGCCCCTTGATGTGATCACCATCGGCCGCTCGTCGGTCGATCTTTACGGCGCGCAGGTGGGCGGGCGGCTGGAGGACATGGCCTCGTTCCAGAAATACATCGGCGGCTCGCCCACCAACATGGCCGCCGGCACCGCGCGGCTGGGGCTGAAATCGGGCCTCATCACCCGGGTCGGCGACGAACATATGGGCCGCTTCATCCGCGAGGAACTGCGGCGCGAGGGCGTGGACGTGCGGGGCGTCGTCACGGACAGGGAACGGCTCACGGCGCTGGTCCTGCTGGGCATCCGCGACGACAAGCAGTTTCCGCTGATCTTCTACCGGGAAAACTGTGCCGACATGGCCCTGTGCGAAGACGACATCGACCCGGCCTTCATCGCCGAGGCGCGCGCGGTCGTGGCGACGGGCACGCATCTGAGCCACCCGCGGACCGAGGCGGCGGTGCTTAAGGCGCTGCGGCTTGCGCGCGAAAGCGGTGCGCGCACCGCGCTCGACATCGACTACCGCCCGAACCTCTGGGGGCTGGCCGGGCACGGCGCGGGCGAGGAACGCTTCATCGAAAGCGCCGCGGTCACGGCGAAGTTGCAGGGCACCCTGCATCTCTTCGACCTGATCGTCGGCACCGAGGAGGAATTCCACATCGCGGGCGGCACCACCGACACGATCGCGGCCCTGCGCGCGGTGCGCGCCGTGTCGGATGCGACGCTGGTGTGCAAGCGCGGGCCGATGGGGGCGGCGGCCTTCACGGGCGCCATCCCCGACACGCTGGACGCGGGCGCGGCCGGTCCCGGCTTCCCGATCGAGGTCTTCAACGTCCTTGGCGCGGGCGACGGCTTCATGTCGGGGCTGCTCAAGGGCTGGCTCGACGACGAGCCCTGGCCGGTGGCCCTGAAATACGCCAATGCCTGCGGGGCCTTCGCGGTCAGCCGCCACGGCTGCACCCCCGCCTATCCAAGCTGGGAGGAGTTGCAGTTCTTCCTCAAGCGCGGCGTGACCGAAAAGGCGCTGCGCAAGGATGCGGCGCTGGAACAGATCCACTGGTCCACCAATCGCCACGGCGACTGGTCCACGATGCGCGTCTTTGCCTTCGACCACCGGATGCAGCTTGAGGAGATGGCCCGCGGGGCGGGCGCCGGGGCAGACAGGATCGGTGCCTTCAAGCAATTGTGCCTCGATGCCGCGTTGCAGGTCGCAGGCGGCAGGCCGGGTCACGGCATCCTCTGCGACGGGCGGCTTGGGCGCGACGCGCTGTATCGCGCGGCGGGCACCGGGCTGTGGATCGGGCGTCCGGCGGAATGGCCGGGCTCGCGCCCCCTGACGCTCGAGCCGGAACTGGGCCCGGATTTCGGCGGCCTGTCGGAATGGCCGCTGGAACAGGTGGTCAAGGTCCTGTGCTTCTATCACCCCGACGACGATGCCGCGACCAAGGCGCAGCAAGAGGATACGGTGAAGCGTCTCTTCTCAGCCGCGCGCCGCAACCGTCTTGAATTCCTTCTGGAAATCATTCCGTCCAAGGTGGCGGCGGTGACCGACGATACCTCGGCCGAGGTGATCCAGCGCTTCTACGACATCGGGGTCTTTCCCGACTGGTGGAAGCTCGAGCCTTTCACCTCGGATGCTGCCTGGACGAAGGCCTGCGCCGCGATCACCCGTAATGACGCCCATACGCGCGGCATCGTCGTGCTGGGCCTCGACGCGCCCGAGGCAGAGCTTGCCGCCTCGCTTGCGGTGGCCGCGCGGCACGATCTGGTGCGCGGCTTTGCCGTCGGCCGCACGATCTTTGCCGAGGCCGCCCGCGGCTGGCTGGCCGGGCAGATCACCGATGCCGAGGCCATCGCGATGATGGCCACGAAATATGACAATCTTTGCAGGATCTGGGACCGCGCCCGCGGTCTGAAGGTGAGGGCGGCCTAGGCCGGTGACCCGGGCGCGGGCCCGGCGGGAGGATGGAATGAGCACGATCAGGTTGACCGCCGCGCAGGCGATGGTGCGCTGGCTTTCGGTGCAGATGACGGAGGAGGGCGAGCGCTTCATCGAAGGCGTCTGGGCGATCTTCGGGCATGGCAACGTGGCGGGTCTTGGCGAGGCGCTGCACGGCATCGGTGACGCCCTGCCTACATGGCGGGGGCAGAACGAACAGACGATGGCGCATGCCGCCATCGCCTATGCCAAGGCAAAAAAGCGCCGCCGCGCCATGGCGGTCACCTCGTCGATCGGGCCGGGGGCGACCAACATGGTGACCGCCGCGGCGCTCGCGCATGTGAACCGCCTGCCGGTGCTGCTGATCCCCGGCGACGTCTTCGCCAACCGCGCGCCCGATCCGGTGTTGCAGCAGGTGGAGGATTTCGACGACGGCACGGTCAGCGCGAACGACTGCTTCCGCCCGGTCAGCCGTTACTTCGACCGCATCGCGCGGCCCGAGCATCTTCTGACGGCGCTGCCGCGTGCGCTGCGGGTGATGACCGATCCCGCGACCTGCGGCCCGGTCACGCTGGCCTTCTGCCAGGACGTGCAGGCCGAGGCCTATGATTATCCCGAGGATTTCTTTACCCCCAAGGTCTGGCGCATTCGCCGCCCCGAACCCGACCGGCACGAGCTCGAGGCCGCCATCGCGGCGCTTCGCGCGGCAAAACGGCCGGTCATCGTCGCGGGCGGCGGGGCGATCTTTTCGGGGGCCGAGGCGGAGCTTGCCGCCTTTGCGCGGCGCCACAACATCCCGCTGGTCGAGACGCAGGCCGGGAAAAGCGCGGTGGACTGGGAAGAACCGCTGAACTTTGGCGCGATCGGCGTGACGGGGACGGCGGCCGCCAACAGGCTTTGTGCCATGGCGGATCTTGTGATCGGCGTCGGCACGCGGTTTCAGGATTTCACCACCGGCTCGTGGAGCGTCTTTGCCGCCCCCGGGCGCAAGCTTCTGTCGATCAACGTGCAGGGCTACGATGCCGCGAAGCACGGCGCGCAAAGTTTTGTGGCGGATGCAAAAATCGCGCTTGAGCGAATCGGGGCGGCGCTTGGCGCCCACCGCTTCGCCGATCCAGATTTCGCCAGCCGGAACGCGTGGTATGCCGAGACCGACGCGCTGATGGCCGCCCCCGAGGGCAACGGGCTGCCCACGGACGCGCAGGTGATCGGCGCCGTGCAGCGCCATGCGGGCCGCGATACGCTGGTGATGTGTGCCGCCGGCACCATGCCCGGGGCGCTTCACACGCTCTGGCGCGCGGCGCAGGGCGGCTATCACATGGAATACGGCTTCTCCTGCATGGGCTACGAGATCGCGGGCGCGATGGGCATCAAGCTCGCCCAGCCGGAGAAAGAGGTCATCTGCTTCATCGGCGACGGCAGCTACATGATGGCGAATTCCGAACTGGCGACGGCGGCGATGCGGCGCGTGCCCTTTACCGTGGTGCTGACCGACAACCGTGGCTTTGGCTGCATCAACCGGCTTCAGATTGGCTGTGGTGGGGCAGAATTCAACAATCTTTACAAGGATGCACGCGTCGAAGCTCAACCAGATATCGACTTTGCCGCCCATGCCGCCGCGATGGGGGCCAAGGCGGTCAAGGTGGGCTCGATCGCGGAGCTGGAACGGGCGCTGGCCGATGAGGCCGCCCCCGACCGCCCCACGGTGATCGTGATCGACACCGATCCCGTCCCCGGCACCGGCGCGGGCGGGCACTGGTGGGAGGTCGGCGTGCCCGAGGTCTCGACGCGCGAGAGCGTGCGCAAGGCCCGCAAGGCATTCGAAGAAAACAAATCCAGGCAATGGCTTGGCAACTGAAACACAGGTCGATCATGATCCTTTACGGCACCAATCCCATCGCCTGGTCCAACGATGACGACCATTCTCTGGGCGCGCATATCACGCTTGACCAATGCCTTGACGAGACCGCGGCCATCGGCTTCGACGGGATCGAGAAGGGTCACAAGTTCCCGACCACCGTCGAGGGGCTGAAGGGCGTGCTGGCCCCGCGCGGGCTGAAATTCGTCTCGGGCTGGCATTCGACGAACCTGCTGGTGAACTCGCTCGCCGAAGAGAAGGCCGCGATGCAGCCCTTCCTCGATGTCCTCAAGGGGATGGGCTGCAAGGTCATCATCGTCTGCGAGACCTCGAACGCGATCCATGGCAATGACGAGGTCGCGGTGAACGATCGCCCGCGCCTGAGCGAGGGCGAGTGGAAGAGCTTCGGGCAAGGCATTGAAGCGCTGGCGCAATTTGCCGCAGACCAGGGCATCACGCTGGTCTATCACCACCACATGGGCACCGTGGTCGAGGCGGAATGGGAGATCGACCGCCTGATGGCCGAGACGGGCCCCGCCACGCATCTGCTGCTGGACACGGGGCATTGCTACTTCGGCGGCGGCGACCCGGTCCGGCTGGCGAAGAAGCACATGGGCCGGGTGGCCCACATCCATGCCAAGAACATCCGGCCCGAGATCATGGCCGAGGTGCGCGAACAGGGTCTGTCCTTCCTCGAGGGCGTGCGGCGCGGCGTCTTCACGGTGCCGGGCGATCCGGAGGGCTGCGTGGATTTCCCCGCCGTCCTGTCGGTCGCGGCGCATCACGCCTATCGGGGCTGGCTGGTGATCGAGGCGGAACAGGACGCACTGGTGCGCGAGCCGTTCAAGTATCAGAGCATGGGGTTGCGCTTCCTCAAGGCGGTGGCGACGCAAGTGGGGTTGGATAAGTAGGCCGGGGGGCGCTGCCCCCCGGACCCCCCGGGATATTTGCAGACAGAAAATGGAGGTGGCGCGATGTCGAAATTGCTCAGGAAACCGACGGGGACGCGGGGCAAGGTGCACGACATCACGCACCGGGATGCGGGCTGGGGCTATGTTGGCTTCGGCCTGTACCGGTTGACGCCCGGCGAGACGGTGGCCGAACCCACCGGCGAGACCGAGGTCATCCTTGTTCTTGTCGAGGGCAAGGCGGAACTGGGCGCGGGCGACGAGAGCTTCGGCGTGATGGGCGAGCGGATGGACGTCTTCGAGAAGACGCCGCCGCATTGTCTTTACGTTCCGAACGGGTCGGACTGGTCGGCGACGGCGGTGACGGATTGCACGCTTGCCGTCTGTGCCGCCCCCGGCAAGGGCGGACACCGGGCGCGGCGGATCGGGCCGGAGGGGATCACGCTCACGCAGCGCGGGATCGGGGCCAATACGCGCTTCATCAACAACATCGCCATGGAGAACGAGGATTACTGCGACTCGCTTCTGGTGACGGAGGTGTTCACGCCGCAGGGCAACTGGTCCTCCTATCCGCCGCACCGGCATGACGAGGACAAATTTCCCGACATGACCTATCTCGAGGAGACCTATTACCATCGCCTGAACCCGGCGCAGGGCTATGGGCTTCAGCGGGTTTTCACCGAGGATGGCAGTCTGGACGAGACGATGGCGGTGGCCAATCACGACGTTGTGCTCGTGCCCAAGGGGCATCATCCCTGCGGCGCGCCCTATGGCTACGAGATGTATTATCTCAATGTCATGGCGGGGCCGCTGCGCAAGTGGCGGTTCAGGAACCACCCCGACCACGCCTGGATTTACGAGCGCGACACCGCCGGCGCGTGAGACCGCGATGCCCGTTGCCAAGGCCGCGCGAATCCCGCAGGGTCCGCGCGACCGGGCAGGGAGGGGCAGGTGCAGCTCGACCTCGTGAAATCCATGCTGGAGGGGCTGACGCAGCCCCTTCTGCTTGTCGGCAGCGACGAGCGCGTCTGGGCGGCCAATGCCGCCGCGCGCGAGATGCTGGGGGCAGCCATCGAGGGGCGGCACTATGTGACCGTGCTGCGCCAGCCCGGGGTGATCGACGCGATCGAGGCGGTGCTGCGCCATCGCCAGCCGATGCAGGCGCGCTACACCGTTTCGGGTCTCACGCGCGAAAGCATCTTCAAGGTGGCCGTCTCTGCCGTGGACGGCGACGGGATGGGGGGGGCGCTGGTCAGTTTTCACGACACCAGCGACGCCGAGCAGATCGGGCAGATGCGCCGCGACTTCGTGGCCAATGTGAGCCACGAATTGCGCACGCCGCTGACCGCGCTTCTGGGCTTCATCGAGACGCTGAAGGGCGCGGCGCGCGACGACGCCCCGGCGCGCGACCGTTTCCTGACCATCATGGAGCGCGAGGCGGAGCGGATGAACCGGCTGGTGCACGACCTTCTGTCGCTCTCGCGCGTCGAGGCGGAGGAGCGCGTGCGCCCGACCGCCCGCGTTGATCTGGCCGCGCTGGTGCAGTCGGCGGTGACGGCGCTGAAGCCGATGGCGACGGAAGCCGGCGTGCGGATCGAGGTGACCGGGGCCGAGGCGCCGATCTCGATTCAGGCGGACCCCGATCAGCTGACGCAGGTCTTCAACAACCTGATCGAGAATGCGGTGAAATACGGCGGCGCGGGCAAGCTGGTGACGGTGGCCCTTCACCGCGAGGAGCGCGATCTGGCGCTGCGCGGGCCTGCCGTCTGCATCGACGTGATCGACCGGGGCGAGGGGATCGACGCGGTGCACATCCCCCGCCTGACAGAGCGGTTCTACCGCGTCGATACCCACCGCTCGCGCGAGAAGGGGGGGACGGGGCTGGGCCTTGCCATCGTCAAGCACATCGTCAACCGCCATCGCGGCCGCTTCCGCATCGAAAGCGAGAAGGGCAAGGGCAGCCGGTTCTCGGTGATCCTGCCGATCGGTTGACTTCCGGGCGGCGACGCTCGACTGTCATTGAAGTGTTACATGAACGTCGCAAAACCTTGGCAAGAGTGCAGTAATCCGCCGTCATGCCGCCTGCGCGGGCCCTTGTGTCCGCCGCAGCCGGGCGTCACGCGGGGCGCGCCGCGCCCGGGTCTGCGCCCGGTGGCTGAAGGAGAACGCAAATGACCACTGCCCATACCGTCACGGTTTTCGACAACGATCTGGAGCATATCCAGGCGCTCATCATGAAGATGGGCGGTCTGGTCGAGACGGCGATCCTTGATGCCGCCCAAGCGCTGGATACGCGTGACGAGGAACTGGCCGACCGCGTGCGGCGCAACGACACGCTGATCGACGAGCTGGAAGAGAAGGTGAACAGCGAGGCGGCGCGGCTGATCGCGCTGCGCGCGCCCGCGGCCTCGGACCTGCGCACGATCCTGTCGGTGATGAAGATCTCGGCCAACCTCGAGCGGGTGGGCGACTATGCCAAGAACATCGCCAAACGTTCGACCGTGCTCGCGCAGATGCAGCCGATCGCGGGGGCGGGCGGTGCGCTGCGGCGGATGGCCAAGGCGGTCGAGGTGATGATGAAGGACGCGCTTGACGCCTATACGCAGCGCGACGTGGAACTGGCGGCCGACGTGCGGATGCGCGATCAGGACGTGGACCAGATGTACAACGCGATGTTCCGCGAATTCCTGACCCACATGATGGAAGACCCGCGCAACATCACGGCCTGCATGCACCTGCATTTCATCGCCAAGAACCTCGAGCGCGTGGGCGACCATGCGACCTCGATCGCGGAACAGGTGATCTACCTCGTGACCGGCGCCATGCCGGACGACATACGGCCCAAGGGCGACGACACGGCCTTTGCGCGGGCAGATGGGGATTCCTGATGGCGGCGAGCGAACTTCCGACGGTCCTTCTGGTCGAGGACGAACCCGCGCAGCGCGAGGTGCTGGCCTACAACCTCGAGGCGGAGGGATTCCGCGTCTCGAAGGCGGCCAATGGCGAAGAGGCGCTGCTGCTCGTCGAGGAAGACGCGCCCGACCTGATCGTGCTGGACTGGATGCTGCCCTCGGTCTCGGGCATCGAGGTCTGCCGGCGGGTAAAGTCGCGCAACGAGACGCGCAACATCCCGATCATCATGCTGTCGGCGCGCTCCGAGGAAGTTGACCGCGTGCGCGGGCTCGAGACGGGGGCCGACGATTACGTGGTGAAGCCCTATTCCATCGTCGAGTTGATGGCCCGCATCCGGGCGCAGCTGCGCCGCGTGCGCCCGGCCAGCGTCGGCGGCACGCTGGAATTCGGCGATATCCGGCTCGATGCAGAAAGCCACCGCGTCTATCGCAGTGAACAGGTGCTGAAGCTGGGGCCGACCGAGTTCCGGCTGCTGGCGACCTTCATGGAAAAGCCCGGCCGGGTCTGGAGCCGCGAGCAGCTTCTGGATCGCGTCTGGGGGCGCGACATCTACGTCGATACGCGCACGGTGGACGTCCATATCGGGCGGCTGCGCAAGGCGCTGTGCCAGCACGGCGGCGAGGACCCGGTGCGCACGGTGCGCGGCGCGGGCTACGCGCTCGGCTGACGGGCGGGCCTTTTCTCAGGCATCGAGTTCGATCCACACAGGCACGTGGTCCGACGGCTTGTCGCGGGCGCGGATACCCTTGTCGATCCCGGCATCGCGCAGACGATCGGCGGCCTGCGGCGAGAGCAACATGTGGTCGATGCGGATGCCGTTGTTCCTTTGCCAGGCTCCGGCCTGATAATCCCAGAAGGTGTATATCCCGGGCTGGGGGAAGCGGGTGCGGATCGCTTCGGTCAGGCCGAGGTTCAGCAGGCGCCGGAAGGCCGCGCGGGATTCGGGCCGATAGAGCGCGTCTTCGACCCATTGTTCGGGATGGGCGGCATCTTCGGCCTGCGGGATCACGTTGTAATCGCCCGCGAAGACCAGCGGCTCTTCGGTCGCCAGCAGCGCCTGAACGCGGGCCTGCATCCGCGCCATCCATGCCAGCTTGTAGTCGAACTTCGGCCCCGGCGCGGGATTGCCGTTGGGCAGGTAGAGACCGCAGACGCGCAGGGCGGTCTTGCCCACCACCGTCGCCTCGATCCAGCGGGCCTGTTCGTCGGCCTCGTCGCCCGGCAGGCCGCGGGTCACGTCCTCCAGCGGCAGTTTCGACAGGATCGCCACGCCGTTGAAGCTTTTCTGCCCGTGGGTTTCCACGTTGTAGCCAAGCGATTCCAGCGGCTCGCGCGGGAAGGCCTCATCGACCGACTTGATCTCCTGCAGCAGGACGACGTCGGGCTGGGCTTCCGTCAGCCATTGGGTCAGGGCCTCGATCCGGGCCTTGACGCCGTTGATGTTGAACGTGGCGATTTTCATGGGGCACCTCTCGCGGCATCTAAGGCGAGCGGCGCCGGGATTGCAACCAAGGGCAGGCTACATCGAGAAAGAGGTGCCGCAGCCGCACGACGAGGTGGCGTTGGGGTTCTCCACCACGAAGCGGGCGCCGATCAGTTCCTCGGTGTAGTCGATGGTGGCATTCGTCAGGAAGGGCAGGGAGACCTCGTCCACCAGAACCTTCTGCCCGTCCTTTTCCAGCACCAGATCGCCCTCGGCGGGGTCGTCCAACCGGATGTCGTATTGAAAGCCCGAGCAGCCGCCGCCATCCACGGCGATGCGCAGCGCCTTCACCTCTCCCATCGCTTCGGCGATCTCGGCAAGGCGGGCGAAGGCGCGGTCGGTCACGCGGGGGGGCAAGGTCAGGTCCATTTGGCAAACCCGTATCATTCCGTTTGTCTTTCTCATATAGGCTGGCCCCGGACACACGCAAGAAGACGAAAGTTGCCAGAGTGATGCTTGCCCCCTATGCCTGCCGCCCCGAGAACAGCCGCGGCAGGCTTTACCCGGAAACCTATTCGAGCTTTCGCACCCCGTTTCAGCGCGACCGCGACCGGATCATCCATTCCTCGGCCTTCCGGCGGCTCAAGCACAAGACGCAGGTTTTCGTGGAACACGAAGGCGACTATTACCGCACCCGCCTGACCCACACGATCGAGGTGGCGCAGGTCGCGCGCACCATCGCGGGGACCTTGGGCCTGAACACCGATCTGGCCGAGGCGGTGGCGCTGGCCCATGACCTGGGCCACACGCCTTTCGGCCACACCGGCGAAGACGCGATGGCCCTGTTGATGGCGCCCTATGGCGGCTTCGATCACAACGCGCAGGCGCTGCGGATCGTCACGCGGCTGGAAAAGCATTACGCCGATTTCGACGGGCTGAACCTGACGTGGGAGACGCTGGAGGGCATCGCCAAGCACAACGGCCCGGTGGCGCCCCCCTATCCCTACGCGCTGGAAGAGGTGAACGGGGCCTTCGACCTCGAGCTTGACACCCACGCCAGCGCCGAGGCGCAGGTGGCGGCCGTGGCCGATGACGTGGCCTACAACCACCACGACCTGCACGACGGCCTGCGCTCGGGGCTGTTCACCGAAGACGACCTGATGCAGATGCCGCTGACGGGCCCCGCCTTTGCCGAGGTCGATCGCCTTTATCCGGGGCTCGAGAAGATGCGGCGGCGGCACGAGGCGCTGCGGCGCGTCTTCGGCGTGATGGTGGAAGACGTGATCGCGGTGGCCCGCACGCGCCTTGAGGCCGCCCAGCCGAAAAGCGTGGAAGAGATCCGCGCCATGGGCACGCCGATCATCCGCTTTTCCAAGCCGCTGTTTCAGGAGTTGAAGGCGATCAAGTCCTTTCTGTTCCAGCGCATGTATCGCGCGCCCAGCGTGATGGCGGAACGGGCGAAGGTCACGCAGGTCGTGCAGGAACTGTTCCCGCTGTTCCAGCGCCGTCCGGACCTGCTGCCCCCCGAATGGCAGCGCGACGTGGCAGGCGCGCGCGACGAGGTCGCGCTGGCCCGCGTCATCTGCGACTATGTCGCCGGAATGACCGACCGCTTTGCGTTGCAGGAACACGCAAGGCTGATCGGGCCGCTGGAACAGGGCGGCGGTGGCCGCCAGCGTTGACCTTGCGGGGGGCCGTGATAAACCGGCCGCAACGAAGGACGGATGGCATGAACCTTTTCAACGATATTCGCGCGCTGGTGATTTCCGAAATCGAGGCGCTGGTCGCGGCGGGCACGCTGCCCGCGGGGCTCGACCTTTCGGCCGTGGCGGTGGAGCCGCCCCGCGATGCGGGTCACGGCGACATGGCGACCAACGCCGCGATGGTGCTTTCCAAGCCCGCGGGCCTCAAGCCGCGCGACATCGCCGAGGCGCTGGCCGCGCGGCTCGCGGCGGATGCGCGCATCGCCTCGGCCGAGGTGGCGGGGCCGGGGTTCCTGAACCTTCGGCTCGCAGCGCCGGTGTGGCAGGGGCTCGTGGGCGGCGTGCTGCGGGACGGGCCGGCCTATGGCCGCTCGACCATGGGGCAGGGGCAGAAGGTCAACGTGGAATTCGTCTCGGCCAATCCGACGGGGCCGATGCATGTGGGCCATGTGCGCGGCGCGGTCTTCGGCGATGCGCTGGCGAACCTGCTGGCCTTTGCCGGCCATGCGGTGACGCGGGAATACTACATCAACGACGGCGGCGCGCAGGTCGATGTGCTGGCCCGCTCGGCCTTCGAACGCTACCGCGAGGCGAACGGCCTGAACGCCGACATCCGCGAGGGGCTTTACCCCGGCGACTACCTCATCCCGGTGGGCGAGGCGCTGAAGGCGAACTACGGCACGACCCTTCTGGACCGCCCCGAGGCCGACTGGCTCGACGATGTGCGCGCCTTCGCCATCGCGGCGATGATGGCGATGATCCGCGCGGATCTGGCCGCCCTTGGCGTCAGGATGGATGTCTATACGTCCGAGAAAAGCTTCCACCACTCCGGCAGGATCGAGGAAGCGATTTCCCGGCTGAGGGGCATGGGGCTGATCTACGAAGGCACGCTCGAGCCGCCGAAAGGCAAGCTGCCCGAGGATTGGGAGGCGCGCGAACAGACGCTGTTCCGTTCGACCGCGCATGGCGACGACGTGGACCGGCCGGTGCAGAAGTCCGACGGCTCCTGGACCTATTTCGCCCCCGACATCGCCTATCACTGGGACAAGGTCGAACGCGGCTTCGACCAGCTGATCGACGTCTGGGGCGCCGATCATGGCGGCTACGTCAAGCGCATGAGGGCGGCGGTGGCGGCGCTGTCGGAAAATCGCGTGCCGCTGGATGTGAAGCTCATCCAGTTGGTGAAGCTGTTCAAGAACGGCGAGCCCTTCAAGATGTCGAAGCGCGCGGGCACCTTCGTCACGCTGCGCGACGTGGTGGAACAGGCGGGCGCCGACGTGACGCGCTTCGTCATGCTGACGCGCAAGAACGACGCGGCGCTGGATTTCGACTTCGACAAGGTGCTGGAACAGTCCAAGGACAACCCGGTCTTCTACGTGCAATACGCCCATGCGCGCGTCTGCTCGGTCCTGCGCCGCGCGGCCGAGGCGGGGATCGCCTGCGACGATGCCACGCTGGCCGCGGCGGACCTCACGCGTCTCGACCATCCGGCCGAGCTGGAACTGATCCGCAAGATCGCCGAATGGCCGCGCCTGGTCGAGATCGCCGCGCGCGGACACGAGCCGCATCGCGTGGCCTTCTACCTCTACGAACTGGCGTCCGACCTGCATGGCCACTGGAACCGCGGCAACGACGACACCAGCCTGCGCTTCGTGCAGGAAGGCGAAGTGGAGACAAGTCAGGCGAAAATTGCCCTCGCCCGGGCCGTGGCGGTTGTTATTTCCGCCGGTCTTGCTATCCTTGGCGTCACTCCGGCCACAGAGATGCGCTGACAAGGCGCCCGCCGGGTTCCGAGCAGGTGCCGGGCCAAGGCCCGGGTCAAGAGGCAGAGAATGGCGGCAGTGAACTTCGGGCGTTACGAAGCTGCGCCGTCCGCGCCGATGGGGCGGACGCAGCGCATGGTCAATCTTGCGGGGGCGGGCACATCGCTCTTGCTCGTGATCGGCGTTCTGGTCTGGGGATACCGGCTGGCGATGCGGGATGTGAACGGCATCCCGGTCATCAAGGCTGTGCAAGGACCGATGCGCATCGCGCCCGAGGACCCGGGCGGGCAGATTTCCGACAATGTCGGGCTGACCGTCAACCGGGTGGAGGCGGACGCCAAGGGCCTGCCGCAGACCGACAAGATCGTGCTGGCCCCGCAGCCTGCGGCCCTTGGCCCGGGCGATCTGTCGCCCGAGGCTCTGGCAAAGGCGCAGGCCGCGGCGAAGGTGCAGCTTGACCGCCTTGCCGCCGATGCCGCCGCGCAGGCGGGCCAGACGACCGTGGTTCCGCCGCAGTCCGCCGGAACACCGCAGCCCGCCGTAACGCCGAACACCGCCGCGCCCGCCGCCCGGACCGGGACGCCGGCGCAAACCGCCGCCATCGCCCCGGCGCAGGCCGCGCCCTCGGCCTCGATCTCCAGCGGCGGTGACCCGTTCGCGGCCCCCGCGCCAACCACATCCACGACCGTGGCCCCCAAAGCGGTGGCTACGGCCCAGACGCAGGCCCCCGCGCCGCGTCCGGCAACGGCGGACATGGCCGCCAGCCCGGCAGCCCCCGCCGCAACCGCAACCGCGACCGCCAGCGCCGCCGCGCCTGCGCCGAAGCTGACGGCGAACCCGGTCAGCGCCATGGCCCCCGTCGCGTCCCCCGTGCCGCGCTTCCGTCCGGCCGTGGTGCCGCCCGCCCCGGCAGCGCCCGCAGCGGCGGCGGTGGCCTCGGCCAGCGTGGCCGATGCCGTCGCGATGGCCACGCAGGCGATCGCACCCGCCGCGCGGGCGCCGGCGGTCGTGCCCGCATCGATCGAAGAAGGCAAGCTGCGCCCCGGCACCCATCTGGTGCAGGTCGGCGCCTTCCTCGATCAGGCGCAGGCGGTGGCGGCCTGGGCGCATCTCAAGGCGCGCTTTCCCGACCTCATGGCCGACAAGTCCCGGGTGATCCAGAAGGCCGAAAGCGGCGGGCGTGCCTTCTATCGCCTGCGCGCCTACGGCTTCAAGACCGCGGCCGACACGCGCCGCTTCTGCGCGGCCTTCGACGCCGAGAATGCGAACTGCGTGCCGGTGATTGTCCGCTGATGGCAACGCCCGGCGCGACGATCCTCGGCTGCCTTGGCCCGGTCCTGTCGGCAGACGAGGCTGCGTTCTTCCGCGAGGCCGATCCCTGGGGCTTCATCCTCTTCGCGCGCAACGTCGAGGGGCCGGACCAACTCCGGCGGCTGACCTCTGACCTGCGCGCCGTAGTGGGGCGCGAGGCGCCGGTTCTGGTCGATCAGGAGGGCGGCAGGGTGCAGCGTCTGCGGGCGCCGCACTGGCGCGAATGGGTGCCCGCTCTGGAAGAGGCGGCGCGCGGTGGCGCCCGGGCGATGCGCCTGCGCTTTCGCATGATCGCGGCCGAACTGCGCGCGGTGGGGATCGATGTGAACTGCGCCCCCGTGCTCGACATCGCGACCGAGGCGACGCATCCCTTCCTGCGCAACCGCTGCTATGGTTTCGACGCGGAGACCGTGACCGCGATGGGCCGCGCCGTGGCCGAGGGGTTGATCGAGGGTGGTGTCCTGCCGGTGATGAAGCACATGCCCGGCCACGGGCGCGCCGCCGCCGACACGCACAAGGACCTGCCCACGGTCGAGGCGACGCTCGATCAGCTGCGCGCAACCGACTTCGCGCCGTTCCGGGCGCTTGCCGATCTGCCGATGGCGATGACGGCGCATATCGTCTTTCCCGCGCTCGACCCCGCGCGGCCGGTGACCCAATCGCCCGAGGGCATCGCCATGATCCGCAACGAGATCGGGTTCGACGGCCTGCTGATTTCGGACGACCTGAACATGGAGGCGCTGTCGGGCACTCTGGGCGCGCGGGCGGCTGCCGCGATCGGCGCGGGCTGCGATGTCGCGCTGCATTGCAACGGTGAGCCTGCCGAGATGGCCGAGGTCGTCGCCGCCGCAGGCCGCCTGACACCCGAGGCCGAGGCCCGGGCCGATGCAGCGCTCGCCCGGCGCACGACGCCCCAGGACGTTGACATGGGCGCGCTCTCGGCCGAGTTTGAAGCGCTGGTGAACGGATAATCCGATGGCTGATCCCGATTGGGAGGACACCCGCGCGACCGGCGTGGCCGAACGGCTCGCCGCCGAAGCGCTGATCGTGGACGTCGAGGGGTTCGAGGGCCCGCTCGACCTGCTCTTGACGCTGTCGCGCACCCAGAAGGTGGACCTGCGGCGGATCTCGGTTCTGCAACTGGCCGAGCAATACCTTGTCTTCGTGGATCGCGCCAAGGCACTCCGGATCGAGCTGGCGGCCGATTACCTCGTGATGGCGGCCTGGCTCGCCTATCTGAAATCCCGCCTGCTGCTGCCGCCCGAACCGGGCGAGGACGGTCCCTCCGCCGAAGACCTTGCCGCGCATCTGGCGTTCCAGCTGGAACGCCTTCAGGCGATGCGCGAGGCGGCGGCCCGGCTCATGGCGCGCGACCAGAAGGGACGCGACTTCTTCGCGCGCGGCCTGCCCGAGGATGTGACGCGCATCCGCAAGGTGGTCTGGACCGCCTCGCTCCTTGATCTCATGCAGGCCTATGCGCGCATCCGCACCCGCGACGATTTCCGCCCCTTCGTGATGGACCGCCATGATGTCTTCACGATGGAGCAGGCGCTGGACCGGATGCGGGGCCTGATCGGCTATGCGGGCGACTGGACCGATCTGGTCAGCTACCTGCCCGAAGGCTGGGAACTTGACCCCCGCCGTCGCCGGTCGGCCACGGCTGCGCATTTCGCCGCCTCGCTCGAACTGGCCAAGCGCGGCCAGATCGAACTGCGCCAGACCGAAACCTTTGCCCCGATCCAGATCCGCCGGAAACCCGACGCATGAGTGACGACGCCGAACGCAGCCTTTTCGCCGCCCCCCCGATCGCCGAGCAGGAACGCATGGTCGAGGCGATCCTCTTCGCCACGGCCGAGCCCGTGACGGTGGCCGAACTCGAGGCGCGGATGCCCCATGGCTGCGACCCGGCCGAGGCGCTGGTCTATCTGCGCCGCCGCTACGAGGGGCGCGGGGTGAACGTGGTGAAGGTGGGCGATGGCTGGGCCTTCCGCACCGCGCCCGACCTTGGCTACCTGATGCAGAAGGAAACGGTGGAAACCCGCAAGCTCAGCCGCGCGGCGATCGAGACGCTGGCGATCATCGCCTATCATCAGCCCTGCACCCGCGCCGAGATCGAAGAGATCCGCGGCGTCGCCGTCAGCCGGGGCACCATCGACCAGTTGCTCGAGATGGAGTGGATCCGCTTCGGCCGCCGCCGCATGACGCCGGGCCGGCCGGTGACCTTCGTGGTGACCGAACCCTTCCTCGATCACTTCGGGCTGGAATCGGCGCGCGACCTGCCGGGGCTGAAGGAGCTGCGGGCGGCGGGCCTGCTGGACAACCGCCCGATGCCCGGCGGCATGGGCGCCCCCCGCGACGAGGAAGAGGCGGAAGACGTCACCGGTCAAAGCGAGCTGTTCGAGGACTGATCCTACTGCCCGCCGGCAAAGGTCGCGCCAAAGGCCGCCTGTTGCAGCGCCAGCACCGCCGCGGGCACCTTGTCGGGCGCATAGTTCACCGCCCCGTCGGCATAGCCGGTGGGCGTGCTGAAATGCCATTCCACCGTGACATAGGGCGTTGCGGGCTGCGGCCGCTCGGTCAGGGTCAGCGCCTTCATCTGCCCCTCGATGGCGGTCTTCAGCAACGCCGTCTCAGTGGGCGTCGCGCTGCGCGAGATCGCGTTGCTGCCCTCCGGCCCGTCGATCTCGACCTCGGCCGACGTGCCGGCAATCGACAGGAATTGCGTGCGCACCGGCTCGGCCGCGGGATTGGTCCACAGATAGACGCCCATGCTCATCGCGCTTTGCGCCAGCGCCGGGTGTGCCAGGGCCAGGGCTGCGAGACAGGCGGTTGTCAGCAAAACGGCGCGTCGCATGGTCTGTCCCGTTCTCATGCGCCGGGCGCGCGGAAATGCTTGGACAGTTTCAGCCCCTGACCCTGGTAGTTCGACGCAATGCCCGCGCCGTAAAGCGTCTCGGGCCTCTCGGCCATGCGCTCATAGACCAGCCGCCCGACGATCTGCCCGTGTTCGAGGACAAAGGGCGCCTCGTGGCAGCGCACCTCCAGCACCCCGCGCGAACCCGCGCCGCCCGCCTCGGCCCAGCCGAAGCCGGGATCGAAGAAGCCCGCGTAATGGACGCGGAATTCGCCCACCATGGCAAGATAGGGGGCCATCTCGGCGGCGTGGTCGGGCGGGATCGTCACCGCCTCGCGGCTGACAAGAATGTAGAAGGCGCCGGGATCAAGGATGATGCGGCTGTCGCGGCTGTGTACCTCTTCCCAGAAGTCGGAGGGCTCGTATTCCCCGATCCGGTCAAGATCGATCAGCCCGGTATGCGGCTTGGCGCGGTAGCCCACCAGCGTCCCCGAGGCGGGGCGCAGATCGACCGAGAAGCCCAGCCCGTCGTCGATCACCGCCCGGCCCGAGACAAGCCCCACGCGAGCATGAAGCGCAGCAAGGGCCGCATCGTCGAGCTGGCTTTGCCCCTGACGGAAGCGGATCTGGTTCAGCCGCATCCCGGGCCGCACGAGCACCGAGAAGGAGCGGGGGCAGATCTCGGCGTAAAGCGGGCCCGTGTAGCCCGCGGGGATGCGGTCGAACTCGGTCCCGCCGTCGGTGATCGTGCGCGTGAGCAGATCGAGCCGGCCGGTGGAGCTTTTGGCATTCGCCACCGCCTGAATGCCGGGCGGAAGGGCAAGGCCTTCCATCAGCGGCACGACATAGACGCAGCCCTTTTCCAGCACCGCGCCGCCCTCGAGGCTGACACGATGCATCTCGAATTCCGCAATGCGGTCGGCGACGCGGTTGCCTTCGCCGGCAAGGAAAGAGGCGCGCACGCGGTAGGCCACGGTTCCAAGGCGCAGATCAAGGCTTGCGGGCTGCACCTGCGCATCGATGATCGCGGGTTTCGCGGAAATCGCGCCCGAGGCGATCAGGCGCTTCAACGCCTGCGCGGGCAGCACCCCTTTCGCGTCACTCTCCGTCATCCTGTGCCTCCCCCGGCCGCACCACGTGCCGCTGCAAACAGAAACGCCTGCCTCCCGAGGGAGACAGGCGGTTTCCTCATGGTCGGGCCGGTGAGATTCGAACTCACGACCTCCCGCCCCCCAGACGGACGCGCTAACCAGGCTGCGCTACGGCCCGACGGCGGCCATATAGGCCGGTTTGCCGTGCGGGGGCAAGGGTGAATGCGCGGGGAAGGACGGCTATTTTCCGTCATCCGCCATACGGTTGCGCAGGGCGACCAGACGGGCGTGGATCGCGGTCAGTTCGGGGGCGATGTCGCGCAGCCGCTCGGGCGTCAGCGCGCGCAGGCGGCGGGCAATGGCGGTGGGGGCGGAGGCGCTTTGGCCTGCGTCCTGCGCCGGCACCTCGCTGCCGAAAAGATCGGCCTGAACCGGGGCCACAGGCCGGTCCGGCACGCCTTGCGCAGGCGTCGGGACGATCCGGATCGCCGCCCTGGGCGGGGCGGCGTCTTCTGTCGCCATGTCGTGCGGGGGCGGGGACGCCACCTCCCGCAGCGCGGGCCGGGCGTCTTGCGCTGTCTCGGGGCGGGGGGGCGCAGCCATGGTGGGCGCGGCGCTCGGTCCGGCCTCGCCCTCGGGCTCGTCGCCAAGGACGGCCGCGCCGAGATCGGCCACGTAACGTATGCCCTGATCGCGCAGCATCTTCTGCACGCTCCGGATCGTCATCCCGTCATCGTGCAGAAGCTTCTTGATCCCGCCCAACAGCGCCACATCGGCGGGCCGGTAATAGCGCCGGCCACCGGCCCGCTTGACCGGGCGCACCTGCGGAAAGCGCGACTCCCAGAAGCGAAGCACATGGGTCGGCGTGTCGAGCCGCTCCGAAACCTCGCTGATGGTGCGGAAAGCGTCGGGCGACTTGGTGTCCATGGGACGGCCTACTTGCTGTTCCCGGCGGCCACCCGATCCTTCATCAGATGCGAGGGCCGGAAGGTCAGAACGCGGCGGGGCAGGATCGGAACCTCTTCCCCGGTCTTGGGGTTGCGGCCGACCCGGGCGGCCTTCTCGCGCACCGAGAAGGTGCCGAACGAGGATATCTTGACCGTTTCGCCATCCACCAGCGCATCGGACAGGTGTTGCAAAACGCTTTCGACAAGCTGCGCGGATTCGTTGCGCGACAGACCGACTTCGCGGAAAACCGCCTCGCTCAGGTCCATGCGAGTCAGCGTCTTTTCACTCATCTCCGACCTCCCGTTTCACGCGAGTGTGTGGGAGATGGGTTTTCGAGTCAATATCAATGCCTTGGAGGCAGGCTTTCAACCGCTTACCAGCGCAGGACGACCGATCCCCAGGCGAGACCGCCCCCGATCGCCTCTGCCACCAGCAGGTCGCCCGGCTTGATCTGTCCGCGCGCCTTGCCGACCGACAGCGCCAGCGGGATCGAGGCAGCCGAGGTGTTGCCGTGGTCCTGCACCGTGACGACGACGCGATCCATGCCAAGGCCCATCTTCGCCGCCGTGGCGCTGATGATGCGCAGGTTGGCCTGATGCGGCACGATCCAATCCACGTCGGCCCCGGTCAGCCCGGCCTTGTCCAGCGCGGCATGTGCGGTCTGGGCAAGCTTTTCGACGGCGTGGCGGAAGACTTCCTTGCCCTGCATCCGCAGATGGCCGGTGCTTCGCGTGGCAACCCCGCCGTCCACGTAAAGGATGTCGCGGAACCGCCCGTCGGAATGAAGATCCGTGGCAAGGATGCCGCGGTCGCCGGACGTGCCCGCGCCCTCCGCCGCCTCGAGGATCAGCGCGCCCGCGCCGTCGCCGAACAGCACGCAGGTCGATCGGTCCGTCCAGTCCATGATCCGGCTGAAGGTCTCGGCCCCGATGACCATCACGCGGCGCGCCTGACCCGAGACGATCAGCGCATTGGCGTTCGACAGGCCGAAGACGAAGCCCGCGCAGACGGCCTGCACGTCATAGGCAAAGCCCCGCGTCATCCCCAGCTCGGCCTGCACCATCGTTGCGGCCGAAGGGAAGGTCAGGTCTGCGGTAGATGTCGCGACGATGAGCGCGTCGATGTCGTCGGGCGCGAGCCCCGCATCCTCCAGCGCCGCGCGGGCCGCGCGCGCGGCCATGTCCGACGTCGTCTGGCCCGGCGCCGCGAAATGCCGCCGCTCGATGCCTGACCGCGACCGGATCCATTCGTCGCTGGTCTCCAGCGTCTTCTCGAATTCGGAATTCGGAACGATCCTGTCTGGCAGATAGTGCCCGACGCCTTTCACCACGGCGCGTATCGTCATTCTGCCCTGCTGCTCCCGTCCTCGTTCGGCGCATCCTGCCGTGCGGAGCCGGCCGAGGCAACCCGTGCCGCGAGCCGTTCCTGAAAGCCGGATTTTGCAAGCTGGAACGCCAGCTTGATGGCCGCCGACATGCCCGTGGCGTCGGCCGAGCCATGCGATTTCACCACCGTGCCATTCAGCCCCAGGAAGACGCCGCCATTCACCCGCCGCGGATCGATCCGCTTTTGCAGACGGCGCAGCGAGGTCAGCGCAAGCAGGGCCGCGATGCGCGACAGGGGCGTCGCGGCAAAGGCTTCCTTGAGAAAGTCGCCGATCAGCTTTGCGGTGCCTTCGCCCGTCTTGAGCGCGATGTTCCCGGTAAATCCGTCGGTCACGATCACGTCCACGCGGTTAGAGGGCAGATCGCCCCCCTCGACATAGCCGACGTAATCGAAGCTGCCCGCGTCAGAGGCGGCCGAGATCAGGTCCGACGCGGCCTTCATCTCGGCCCGGCCCTTGTTCTCTTCGGTGCCGACGTTCAAAAGGCCAACCCGCGGCCGGTCGAGGCCAAGACCGTTGCGCGCATAGGACGCGCCCATCAGCGCGAACTGGCACAGGTCTTCGGCATCGGCCTTCACGTCGGCGCCCACGTCCAGCATCACGTTGAACCCCTGCGGATTGCGCGAGGGCCAGAGGCAGGCGATGGCCGGTCGGTTCACGCCGGGGATCTTGCGCAGGCGGATCATCGACAGCGCCATCAGCGCCCCGGTGTTCCCGCAGGAGACCGCCACCGTCGCCTCGCCGTTGCGCACGCTTTCGATCGCGGACCACATCGAGGTGCCCTCGCCATGCCGCATGACGTGGCTGGGCTTCTCGTGCATCGCCACGGCGCGGGGCGCATGGCGGATGTCGCAGCGATGCGAGATGCGCCTGCGCCGGATCAGGCGCGTCAGCACCGATTCGTCGCCATGCACGATGAAGTGGATGTCCGGGTTCTTGCTTGCGGACATGGCAATGCCGGCGACAACAGCCGCCGGCCCGCGATCTCCGCCCATCGCGTCAATGGATATGACGATACGTTTGGCGCCGGGCGTCGGGTTGTCGAATGCGTTGGGCATCGATCAAAGCGCGGCGCGGGTGCGTCTTACGCCGCGTCGTCGTCCAGGCTCGCGTCCACGACGGACGCGACGATCTCGCGCGAGTCGTAATGGCCGCAGGCGCTGCAGACGTGATGCGGGCGCTTGAGTTCGCCACAGTTGGGGCATTCCGCCGGGTTGGCGGCAACAAGCGAGTCATGCGCGCGGCGCATGTTGCGTTTGGAACGGGTGACTCGGTTCTGCGGGACAGCCATCGTCTCGACCTCGAATTTGTCGGGGCGACGCCCCTGATTTCTTATGGATTGCAGCCCTTATGCCCCCGTTGGGGCGGGTCTTCAACCCAGCATCTGAATGAGGCGCGGAACATACTGCGATTTGGTCCGCGTGCAAGCCCTTTCTCGCGGCCTATCCTTCGTTTTCCCCGCCGTCCCCTTTCAGCCGGTCGCGCAGCGCGGCAAGGCCGGCAAAGGGGCGGACGGTCGCGTCGGTCAGGGGGGGCGCGCCGGGGGGGCCGGCCTCCGTCTCGCCGGGCTCGCCCGCATCCGTCGCGCGCGGATATAGCGGCAGGGCGAGCGCCAGCGCCTCGGTCAGAACCGCGCCAAGGTCGATCACCTCGGGCAGCGGCTCGGCCGAGTCGTCCTCGGGCATCTCGACCTCCTCGCCCTCGGGTTCGGGCATGTCGGCAAGGTAGCGGCGGACCACCTCTTCGTCGATCGCGGTCGTGACGGGGGCGAGCGTCACGACGCAGGGCTGCACCGCCTTGCCCGTCAGGTGCGCCTCGAGCACCACGTCGCGCCGGCCGACGGGGCGCAGGCTTCCCTCGAACTGCACGTTGCGCAGCGCCGAGGCGCCGATGGCTGCGGCAATCGCCGCCGACTGGGCGGCATCCGGCACCAGCCTGAACCGCAGCGGCTTCTTCGCCGGCAGGTCGGCCACGCGATGGGGCTGGCTGTAGGGCAGGGCGTCTGTCATCTGTTCACCTTTCCGGGCCCCCACCGGGGCCATCGCCGGGCCGGCGGCCCCGTCTGGCCGCGCGTTCCTTCCTTGAACCGGCCGCGTTCCTTCTATAAGTCGGATACGAGGCAAGGAGCAGGGTGACAAGAGGGCGGGATGGGCAGAAAAATGGGCCTCGTGCGCATGTCCGTGGCTGGTGCCGCGATGCTCGTTCTGGGGGCATGTGCCGCCACCTACCAGAATCACGGCTATGTTCCCGCGCCGGACGAGCTTGCCAAGATCAAGGTGGGCGATCCGCAGGCGCAGGTCGTCAAGCTCATCGGCACGCCCTCGACCGAAGGCATGATCAAGCCGCGGTCGTGGTATTACGTGCAGAGCCGCTTCCGCATCTTCGGGCCCTACAAGCCGAAGGAAGTCGGGCGGGAGGTGGTCGCCATCTCCTTCGACACGCAGGACCGGGTGGCCAATATCCAGCGCTTCGGCCTGCAGCAGGGGCATGTCGTCACGCTCTCGTCCCGCGTCACGCAGGGCTCGGTCAAGCAGGTGGGCCTGATCCAGCAGCTTCTGACCGACCTTGGCCGGTTCAGCGCGTCGAGCCTTGGCAACAACCGCCCCACGAACTGAGACGCCTCCGCGCCGCCTCTGTAATGTTCCCGACACAGGCGGCGTGATACACTCCCCATCGGTCAACAGCCGTCCTGCCGGAGAGTGCCCATGCTCGCGCTGCGCAAAGGCCACTATGTCGCCCGTTTCGCCGAGACGCCCGCCGATCTGGAGCGGGCGCAGCGGCTGCGCTATCTCGCCTTCATCGAGAACCGGGGCGGGACGGGGCGGCCTGACGGGCTTGACGCGGACGCCTTCGATTCGGTCTGCCGCCATGTGCTGGTCGAAGAGACGCGGACGGGCACGCTGGTGTGCTGCTTCCGGCTCTTGCCGCTCAAGGGTGGGGCGGAGATCGGGCAAAGCTATTCGGCGCAGTATTACAACCTTGCGGCGCTGACCACCTTCGACGGGCCGATGGTCGAAATGGGCCGCTTCTGCATCCATCCGCAATGGCGCGACCCCGACATCCTGCGCGTGGCCTGGGGGGCGATGACGCGCTTCGTGGACGAGACGGGGGTCGAGATGCTGTTTGGCTGTTCGTCTTTCGAAAGCACCGCGGCCGACGATTACCTGGACGCCTTCGCCATGCTCAAGGAACGCCATCTGGCCCCCAAGCGCTGGCTGCCGCGGGTGAAGGCGCCCAACGTGTTCCGCTTCGCCCGCGTCCTGCGGCTGCGCAAACCCGACCTGAAGCTTGCCATGCTGAAGATGCCGCCGCTTCTGCGCACCTATCTGGTGATGGGCGGCTGGGTGTCCGATCATGCCGTGGTGGACCGCGACCTGAACACGCTGCATGTCTTCACCGGGCTCGAGATCCGCGCGATCCCGCCGGCCCGCAAACGTCTCTTGCGCGGCGCGGCAAGCTGAGTCCCCAACTTTCGCACGAAAGAGCGCCCCGAATTTTCGCCGAAAATTCGGCCCTCGCCGGGGCAGGGCGTTGACCTTTGCGGGGCGCCCGGATAGCGCCAAGCCATGGCACAGGCACCCCTTCTCCAGCTTTCCGGCATCTCGCTTACCTTTGGCGGCAACCCCGTGTTCGACGGGCTCGACCTCGTCGTGCAGCCCGGCGACCGGCTGGCGCTGGTGGGGCGCAACGGGTCGGGCAAGTCCACGCTGATGAAGGTCATGGCCGGGCTGGTCGAGGCCGATGCCGGCGCGCGCGTCGTGCCGCCGGGCATCCATGTGGGCTACATGGAGCAGGACCCCGATCTGTCGGGATTTGCGACGCTGGGCGACTATGCGGGAAGCGCGCTGGCCCCGGAAGAGGCCTACCGCGTCGCCATGGCGGCCGAGGGGCTGTCGTTCAATCCCGATCAGCCGGTGGCGACCGCCTCGGGCGGGGAACGGCGGCGGGCGGCGCTGGCGAAGCTTCTGGCCGAGGCGCCTGAACTGATGCTGCTCGACGAGCCGACGAACCACCTCGACATCGCGGCGATCCAGTGGCTGGAGCGGGAACTGAGCGAGACCCGCGCGGCCTTCGTCGTCATCAGCCACGACCGCGCCTTCCTGCGCGCGCTGAGCCGCGCCACGCTCTGGATCGACCGGGGCACCGTGCGGCGGCGCGAGGCGGGGTTCGACGGCTTCGAGGACTGGCGCGACCGGATCTGGGCCGAAGAGGACGAGGCCCGCCACAAGCTCGACCGCAAGATCAAGGCGGAAGCCCGATGGGCCGTCGAAGGCATCAGCGCGCGGCGCAAGCGCAACATGGGGCGGGTGCGCGCCCTTCAGGCGCTGCGGGCCGAGCGCGCCGCCCAGATCCGCCGTCAGGGCACCGCGGCGATGGAACTGGATGCGGGCAGCCAGTCGGGCAAGCTGGTGATCGAGGCGGCCGGCATTTCAAAGACCTACGGGTCGAAGGTGATCCTGCGCGACTTCTCGCTGCGCATCCTGCGCGGGGATCGCGTGGCCTTCGTCGGCCCGAACGGCGTCGGCAAGACGACGCTTCTGAAAATGCTGACGGGCGAGGTTCTGCCCGATGCGGGCCACGTCCGTCTGGGCACCAACCTGCAGATCGCGGTCTTCGACCAGACGCGCGCCCAGCTCGACCCCGAGGCGAGCCTTTGGGAGAACCTGACCGGCGATCCGCAGATGCGCGTGTCGGGGCAGGCCGATCAGGTCATGGTGCGCGGCACGCCGCGGCATGTCGTGGGCTACCTCAAGGATTTCCTCTTCGACGAACGCCAGGCCCGCGCGCCGGTGCGTTCGCTGTCGGGGGGCGAAAAGGCGCGGCTTCTGCTGGCCCGCCTGATGGCGCGTGAATCGAACCTGCTGATCCTCGACGAGCCGACGAACGATCTGGATGTCGAGACGCTGGACCTTTTGCAGGACATCCTCGGGGAATATCCCGGCACCGTTCTGCTGGTCAGCCACGACCGGGATTTCATCGACCGCGTCGCCTCGACCACCGTCGCGATGGAGGGCGATGGCCGGGCCATCGTCTATGCCGGCGGCTGGACCGACTACCGCGCCCAGCGGGGCGAGGATGCGGCGCCCGCGCCGGTCGCGGCGAAGGCCAGACCCGCCGCCGCCGCGCCGACCGCGAAGGCCGCGGCGCCCAAGCCGCAGGGCGCGCTGAGCTTTGCCGAAAAGCACCGGCTGGAGGCGCTGCCCGGCCTCATCGAAAAGCTTGAAGCCGAGATCGCCAAGCTTGCCGCGCTGCTCGCCACGCCCGGGCTTTACGAGAAAGAGCCCGCGAAGTTCCGCAAGGGGTCCGAGGCGCTGGCCGAGCGGCAGGCTGCGCTGAGCGCGGCCGAAGAGGAATGGCTCGCCCTCGAAGAGAAGGCCGGCGGCTGACCGCGCATCACGGTTGCGCACCGGGGTTCCGTCGCGGCGCGCAATGCAACGGCGCAATGCAAGCGCCGCATGGCAGGAAATTGCCGGTAAAATCAGCGGATTCCAGCCCGGCATCGGCAGGCTTTGGCGCACAATTTTTCGTGTGATTGCGTGGGCTTAAACTCGGTCTTCGGGGGCACTAAGTGCGATTGCAACCCCGCGCCGACGGCTGCGGGGTCCCAAGGCCGAATGGCCCAAACAGGAGATATCGGAATGAAACGGATCATGCATCTGGCGCTTGCCGCGACGGCCGCATCCGCCCTCGCCGTGCCCGCCTTCGCAGGCAACCTCGCCGCCCCCAAGGTCGAACCGCAAGTGGCGGCCCCCGCGGCCGCGGCGCCCGCTCCGGCGGCGATGCCGGCGGGCGACTGGACCGGCGGCTATGTCGGCGTGGGCCTCGGCTATGACAGCGCCAACGGGCCGAAGACCGGCAACAGCGGCGTGGGCAGCGTCTTTGCCGGCTACAACTACGATTTCGGCAAGTTCGTCCTCGGCGGCGAGATCGGCGCGAACAAGGCCCACGCGGGCTGGGGGCCGAACACGCTGACCACGAGCTATGACGCGAAGCTCAAGGGCGGCGTCGGCATGGGCCGGACGCTGTTCTACGGCGCGGTGGGCGCGGAACATGCCGACAACGTCCACGGCACCGCCCCGCTGATCGGGATCGGCGTCGATTACAAGCTGACCGACAAGATCCTCGTCGGCGGCGAGGCCGATTACACCCACTTCAAGAACGCCGACAACGCGGGCAACAGCCTGAACAACACCCGCATTCAGGCGCGCGTGTCGTTCCGGTTCTGATCCCGGACGGACGGCTGGCTTTTGCAGGGCCGGGGGCGGGCGACCGCCTCCGGCCTTTTCATGCGGCCAGCATCTGGTCGAGCACCTCCAGCACGCACATCACGTCGTCGCGCGTGCAGTCGAACTGGCCCACCTGCACGCGGATCACGAAGCGGCCCCGGTGCATCGTCTGCGTGAGATAGACCCGCCCGTCGGCGTTGATGCGCTCGAGCAGCGCCGCCGTGGCCCGATCGCCGTCGCGAAGCGCGAAGGTGAAAAGCGACAGCGACGGTTCGGTCACGATCTCCACCCCCGGCCGCCGTGCGATCTCGGCCGCGAGGTCGCGTGCCCATGCGACATGGTTGCGGATGCGCGCGCGCAGACCCTCCAGCCCATGGGCGCGCAGCAGGAACCACAGCTTCAGCGCGCGGAAACGGCGGCCGAGCGGCAGCGTCCATTCGTTGAAATTCGTGACCTCGTCGGCCTCGAGCGTCTCAAGATAGCTTGGCCGCAGGCCCAGCGTGCGCACCTGCGGCACCGGGTCGGCGAGGAACTGGACGGAACAGTCGAACTGCGCGCCCAGCCATTTGTGCGGATTGAAGACGATGGAATCGGCGCCCTCCACCCCCTGCCAGAGGGCGCGAAACTCGGGGCAGATCATGGCCGATCCGGCCCAGGCGGCATCGACATGGGTGTAAAGCCCCTCGGCCTTCGCGATCGCCAGCACATCGCCCGGGCAGTCGAACGCGCCGATGGAGGTGCCGCCCGCGCAGATCACCACGCCCGCGGGCAGAAAGCCTGCCGCGCGGTCGGCCCGGATCGCGCCCAGCAGCGCGCCGGGCTTCATCGCGTGCCGCGAGTCGGTCGGGATCTTCACAAGGTTCTCCTGCCCGATCCCGGCCACCCGCACCGCCTTGTCGATCGAGGAATGCGTCTGGTCGCTGGCATAGATCCGCAGCCGCGGCTGGCCCGCCAGCCCGCCCCTGAGCCCCGCCCAGTCCAGCGCGCGTTCCCGCATCGTCAGCACAGCCGCCAGCGTCGCGGTCGAGGCGCTGTCGTGGATCGTCCCGCGAAAGCCGCCCGGCAGGCCAAGCGCTTCGGCCAGCCAGCGCACCATCACCTCTTCCATCTCGGTCGCGGCGGGAGAGGTCTGCCACAGCATCGCCTGCGCCGCGATGGCGTTCACGACCTGCTCGGCCAGCATCGAGGCGGGGGCGGCATTGGCGGGGAAATAGGCGAAGAAGCGGGGGTGCTGCCAATGGGTCATGGCGCCCGGCACGATCCGTTCGAAATCGGCCCAGATCGCCTCCATCGGCTCGGCCGCCTCGGGCGGATGGGGCGGAAGTTGCGCCGCCACAGCGCCGGGGACCAGCGGCGCGCGGACGGGCCTGTCGCGCAGGGTCATGTGGTAGTCATGCGCCCAGTCGGCCGCGCGCTTCGACCAGTCCTTCAGATCGTCATGGTTCATTCCGGGTCCTCCCGGCGCCGGTGAAGCACGCGCCCGCGTGCAAGGCAAGCCGTGGAGGGCGCGCCCCGGCAGCCTGCACGGGCGGAAGCCTGCGCCTTGCCGCGCCGCTCAGCCCTCGGCCCCACTGCCCTTGAGGAGCAAGGCGTCCACCGTGCTGCCCGGCAGGCCATGGGTGAGCTTCGTGAAGTCGCCCGCGCCGAACATCGCCCCGGCCGCCTCGGCGATGACGCGGTGGGTGGCGCGCGCGAGCGCCGAGCCGATCGAGATCCGCGCGACCCCCATCGCTGCGAAGTCGGCGCGGCTGATCCGGGCGTGCGGGCCTGCGGCCAGCGCGTTCACGGGCTTGGCCGTGGCGCGGCAGATCGTGGCGATGTCGGCCACCTCGGGCGGCAGCGGCGCGTAAAGGCAATCGGCCCCCGCAGCATCGAAGGCCCGAAGCCGCCGCAGCGCCTCGTCCAGTCCATAGCGGCCCGTCATCAGCCCGTCGGCCCGCGCCACCAGCACGATGTCGCGCGGCAGGGCGCGGGCGGCGGCGGCGGCGGCGCGGATGCGCTCGACCGCCAGATCGAAGTCATAGGGCGCGTCACCGGGCAGCGCGGTATCCTCGATCGAGAGGCCCGCAAGCCCCGCCTCGGCCGCAAGCCGCACCGTTTCGGCGCAGGTCTCGGGGGCGTCACCGAAGCCGTTCTCGAAATCGCCCGAGACCGGCAGCGGGGTGGCCGCCACCAGATCCGCCGCATGGGCCAGCGCCTCGTCCCGGCTGACGCCGCCGCCATCGGGCCGCCCGAGGGTGAAGGCATGGGCCGCCGAGGATGTGGCGATGGCCTCGGCGCCCAGGGCCGCCAGCATCCGCGCAGAGCCCGCGTCCCAGGCATTGGCCAGGATGAAGGGCGCGCCGGGGCGGTGCAGGGCGCGGAAGGCGGGGCCGGGATCGTGGCGCATGATGGCTCCTTGTGCTCGCGCCTCAGGGTAGCTGGCGTTCGGCAAAGGCCGCAAGCCGGGTCAGCGCCTCTTCGAACTGGTCGTCCGCGATGGTCAGCGCCACGCGCAGGTGCCCGGCCGAGGCATCGCCGAAGCTTTCCCCCGGCATCACCGCGATCCGTTCCTCGTCCAGAAGCTTGTTGGCGAAGGCGTTCCCGCTCAGCCCCGTCGCGCGGATGTCGAGCATCAGATACATCGCGCCCGACGACGGTATCGTGCGGATCGCGTTCGACCCCTGCAACACGCGCAGCGCGATCTCGCGGCGGCGGCGGAAGGGGGCGGCGATCTCCGCCTCGAACCCGTCGCCAAGCTTCAGCGCGAAGAGTGCCGCATCCTGGATGAAGGCGGGCACGCCGTAGGTGGTGTTGGTCGCAAGCGTCGCGATGGCCTCGGCCAACGGCTCGGGCGCCACGACCCAGCCAAGGCGCGAGCCGGTCATCGCGTGGCTTTTCGACATCGAGCCGATGACGATCGTGCGATCCGCCATCCCCGGCAGGGTGCGGGGCGAGATGTGATCGCCCTGCCAGACCTGCGTGTCATAGACCTCGTCCGAGATCAGCCACAGGTCCGCCGTCACCGCCGCCCGGGCGATGCCCTCGAGCGTGGCGCGGTCATAGACGACGCCGGTGGGGTTGTTCGGCGTGTTGATGAGCAGCGTCTTTGCCCCCGTGGCGCGCGCGAGGATATCGCCCTCGTGCGGCAGGAAATCCCGGTCCGAGGTGGTGGGCACGCGCCGGGCATGGGCGCCAGTCGCGCGGATCGTGCCGGGGTAGGTGGCGTAGAACGGGTCGCAATGCAGGCCGACATCGCCCGCATCGAGCAGCGCCATATGGGTCGCAAACAGCGCCGACTGCCCGCCGGGGGTGACGACGACATTCTTCCAGCTCGTCGGATGGCCGGTGCGCGCCTCGGTGCGCGAAGCGATCGCCTCGCGCAGGTTGCGGTTGCCGGGACCGAAGGCATAGCCCGTGTTGCCTGCCGCGGCCGAGGCATGCATCGCATCCAGAATGCGCCGGTCGGTGCGGATGTCATGTTCGCCGATGGTCAGCGTCAGCACGCGTTCGCCCGCGGCGATCATCTCGCGCGTGCGGTAGTAGATCTCCCACCCGTCCGAGCCGCCGCCGGTGATATGGCCGATCCTGTCCGCGATACGCATTTGTGCCTCCATGCTGTCCGGGGGCGAGGTGACACGAAATTATACGCCCGTGCAAGAAGCGGATTGACGGGGTGGGCGGCTTCGGGCGGCTTGCCGGGGCAGGCGGCCCATGCTAGGCAAGCCCCATGAAGAACAACGGCATCATCTGCATTTGCTGCATTACCGGCTGACTTTCGTCAGGCGGGCCGTTCTCTGTTTCAAAGCCAGATCGAACTTGCTAAGCCCGCCGCCGGGACGCCGCGCGAGGAAGGGTCATGGTCGAGATCAGGCTTTACAACACGAAGACGCGGGCAAAGGAGGTCTTTGCCCCGATCGACCCCGACAATGTGCGGATGTATGTCTGCGGCCCCACGGTCTATGACCGGGCGCATCTGGGCAACGCGCGCCCCGTGGTGGTGTTCGACACGCTGTTCCGGCTTCTGCGGCATGTCTATGGGGCGGATCACGTCACCTATGTGCGCAACTTCACCGACGTGGACGACAAGATCAACGCCCGCGCGGCCGAGATGAAGGCCAGGGGCGACGCCCGCCCGCTCGAGGCGATCATCCGCAGCCTGACGGACGAGACGATCGACTGGTATCACGCCGACATGGACGCGCTTGGCGCGCTGCGCCCGACGAAGGAGCCGCGCGCGACCGAATGGATCGGTGCGATGATCGGGATGATCTCGGGCCTGATCGATGCCGGTCACGCCTATGCCAAGGACGGCCACGTGCTGTTCCGCGTGCGGTCCTACAAGGACTACGGCGCGCTCTCGGGCCGGTCGGTCGATGACATGATCGCCGGCGCCCGGGTCGAGGTCGCGCCGTTCAAGGAAGACCCGATGGACTTCGTGCTGTGGAAGCCCTCGTCGGACGATCTTCCCGGCTGGGACTCGCCTTGGGGCCGGGGGCGTCCGGGCTGGCACATCGAATGCTCGGCCATGAGCTATGAGCTGCTGGGCGCCAGCTTCGACATCCACGGCGGCGGCATCGACCTGCAATTCCCCCACCACGAGAACGAGATCGCCCAAAGCTGCTGCGCCCACCCCGAGGCTGGCTTTGCCAAGGTCTGGATGCACAACGAGATGCTGCAGGTCGAGGGCAAGAAGATGTCCAAGTCCTTGGGCAACTTCTTCACCGTGCGGGACCTGCTGGATCAGGGCGTGCCGGGAGAGGTGATCCGCTTCGTGATGCTGAGCACGCATTACTCGAAGCCGATGGATTGGACGGCGGAGAAGGCGGCGCAGGCGAAGGCGACATTGGCGAAGTGGTATCGGGCGACGAATGATGTGGAGGCGGCCGATGAGGTGCCAACGGTCGTCGTCGAGGCGTTGGCCGATGACCTGAACGGACACATGGCAATCCTTCACCTCCATGACCTGTTCAAGCGCGACATGCTGGCGGAACTGCGCGCTGCCATGCTGTTCGTCGGGTTCGGATGTGCGAAAGAGAAGGATTGGTGGCAGGCGTCGCCGTCGGTGTCCGGGTTCACCGCGGCGCCGGGCGTGGCGTATACGGCGACGACTGCGATGATGGCTTCCGTATCGAAATATGAGGCCCTCTGCCGAGAGCGTCGTTTTTCCGAGGCGGACGCAATCAAGAAGATCTTCGAGACTTTCGGGTTCAAAGTCAGCCGCGACAAGGAAGGCAGCGCCAACTTGCACGCGACCGTCGCGTTCGATCCTGATGAACTGGATGCCAAACTCGAGGCCCTTGAATGACCCGCGCAACGCATAGGACACGGGC
>JAGWVA010000038.1 GCA_028875855.1 Paracoccaceae bacterium | reverse complement strand
CCGCCGTCGCGGGGCAGGGTGAAGTCAGGCGCGGTTTCGCCGATTTCGGTCATGGGGGCGCTTCCTTGCGATGGGATGTTGTGACTGGTGTTTTAGTCGGTTTGGAACAAAGTTAAAGGCAGGCAGGACGGGCAGAACGCGCCAGCATCGGGCGCCGGAGTGGGATGAGCGAGCAAGCCAACGAGATCAGGCGTCGGGGCCGTTTCGGCCTCTGGATGGTCCTGTCGCTTGCGCTGCTCCTGGCGGTCGCAGGGGCGGGGCTTCTGGCGCTGACCGGCCGGCCCTTGCCTGCGCCCGGCTGGGTCGTGGCCTCGATCGAGGCGCGGGTGAACCGCAAGCTCGACGGCCTGGCCGAGGTGAAGATCGGCGGGGTGCAACTGACGGTGCAGGACAACCTCGCCCCGCGGGTGCAACTGACGAACCTGTCGGTGGTCGATGCCAGGGGCGAGCGGATCGCGACCCTGCCCGAGATGCGGGTGCGGTTCAACCGGCTGAAACTTTTGCAGGGGCAGTTGCAACCGGACGAACTTGCCCTGTCGGGGGCGGCGGTCACGCTGCGGCGCAACGCGCAGGGCGACATCAACCTGTCCTTCGGCGCCGAGGCGGGGTTGGCGCGCAGGCAGGTGACCTCGCTGGGCGAGGTGCTGGCCGAGGTGGACCGGGTGCTGGCCACGCCCGTCCTGTCTGGCATCTCGTCGATCCGGGCCGATGCGCTGTCGCTGACCTTGATCGACGCGCGGGCGGGGCGGACGTGGCAGGTGGGCGACGGACGGCTTGCGCTGATGCAGGACGACAGCTCGGTGTCGATCGAGCTTGGCTTCGGTCTGGTCAATCCGACCGGCGGCGATCCGGCGCGCGCGGTGGTGACCTTCGTCACCCGCAAGGGCTCGCCCGAGGCGCGGGTCACGGCCCGGGTCGATAACGTCGCCGCCGCCGACATCGCGGCGCAGGCCCCGGCGCTGGCCTTCCTGAAGGTGGTCGAGGCGCCGATCTCGGGTGACTTCCGCGGCGCGATCGGGGCGGACGGCCAGATCGGCCGGGTCGACGGGCGGCTGACCTTCGGCGCGGGCGACGTGCGCCCGACCGCAGGCACCCGGCCCATCGCCTTCGACAGCGGCACACTTGCCTTCCACTACGACCCGCAGACGCGCAAGGTGACCTTTTCCGAAGCCTCGGTGCAAAGTGCGTCGCTGCGGGTGCGGGCGACGGGGCACGCCTATCTTGGCGACATGCAGACGGGTCTTCCCAAGAGCCTCGTGGGGCAGGTGCATGTCAGCGAGGTCAAGGTGGACCCGGCCGGACTGTTCCAGAAGCCTGTGCAGTTCTCGGACGGGGCGATCGATCTCAAGCTGCGGCTGGAACCCTTTGACCTGCGTCTGGGGCAGCTCATGCTGAAAGAGGGGCCGCGACGTATCGAGGCGAACGGGGATTTCACCGCGACATCAAAGGGCTGGAAGGTCTCGTTGGATGCGGCGCTCAACCAGATCAGCCATTCCGACCTGCTGGCGCTCTGGCCGGTCTTTCTCGTGCCGCAGACCCGCGAATGGCTGGCCGAGAACGTGCAGACCGGGAACCTTTTCAACGTGCGCGCGGCGATGCGGCTTGACCCCGGGTCTGAGCCGCGCGTCTCGCTGGGCTACGATTTCCGCGACGCCGACGTGCGCTTCATGAAGACGATGCCGCCGATCCAGGCGGGGCGGGGCTATGCCGTGCTGGAGGACAAGACCTATACGATGGTGGTCGATGCCGGCCATGTCGTGGCGCCCCAGGGCGGCAATGTCGATGTCGCGGGCTCGGTCTTCGAGGTGCCGGACGTCACGATCAAGCCGCCGCCCGCCGTGGTGAAGCTGAAGACCGACAGCACGATCACCGCGGCCCTGTCGCTGCTTGACAGCGAGCCCTTCCGCTTTCTGACCAAGGCCGGAGAGCCCGTGGACCTTGCCGAGGGGCGCGCGCGGCTGAATGCCGAGATCGACCTGCCGCTGGCCGACGAGATCGACCTGCCCGACATCAACGTGAAGGTCGATGGTATGCTGACCGGTGTAAGCTCGGACAAGCTGGTCAAGGGCCACAGGCTTACGTCGGACCAGCTTCGGGTCAGGGTCTCGGACGACGAGATCACGGTGGGCGGCAAGGGCAAGCTTGGCGTGCTGCCGATCGACGTCACCTGGTCGCAAAGCATCGCCCCCGGCAAGGGCAAGACGAGCAACGTCACCGGGACGGCCGAACTGTCCGAGGCTTTCCTGAAGGAATTCCACATCGGCCTTCCGCCGGGCGCGCTGCGCGGCAAGGCCGAGGCGCAGCTTTCGGCGGTGCTCTCGAAGAAGGCGGGGACCTTTACCCTTGGCTCGGACCTTGCGGGGGTCAGCCTCTCGATGCCCGAGATCGGCGTTTACAAGGCCCCCGGCAGCAAGGGAAAACTGCTGATCGAGGGGCGTCTGGGCGAGCCCGCCCGGATCGACAAGCTGGAGATTCAGGCAGGCGGGCTGAACGGGCTGGGGTCGGTTCACCTGAACCCGGACGGATCGCTGCGCCTTGCGCGGTTCGACCGGCTGCGGCTTGGCACATGGTTCACCGGCGCGGTCGATCTGAAGGGGCGGGGCGTCGGACGGGCCGCGGCGATCGATATCCGCAGCGGCAGCGCCGATCTGCGGCGCGCGAAATTCGGCAAGGCGAAACAGGTCGAAGCCGTGCCGATCACCGTTGCGCTCAACCGTCTTACGGTCTCGAACGGGATCGCGCTCACGGGGCTGAATGGCGATTTCACCACGCTGGGTGGGTTCAACGGTTCGTTCACGGCGGGGGTGAACGGCGCGCCTGTGCAGGTAAAGGGAACGGTCGTGCCCTCGCAGGACGGGACGGCGGTGCGCATCCAGGCCCCCGATGCGGGCGCGGTGATGGCGGCGGCGAAGGTCTTTGCGAACGGGCGGGGCGGGCAGATGGACCTGACGCTGATCCCGCGCGGCGAACAGGGCCAGTATGACGGCCATCTCAACATCTCGAACATCAAGGTGGTGCGCGCGCCGGGGCTGGCGAAGCTTCTCGAGGCGATCAGCATCATCGGCCTGATCGACCAGCTCAACGGCCCCGGCATCGGCTTCAGCGACGTGAATGCCGACTTCCGGTTGACGCCGGATGCGATCGACGTCACCAAGGGCTCGGCCGTCGGACCCTCGATGGGGATTTCCGCCGCGGGCCTCTTCCATCTTGGCACGGAGAGCTTCGACATGCAGGGCGTGATCTCGCCGATCTATTTCCTGAACGGGATCGGGTCCGTCCTGACCCGCGCGGGCGAGGGGCTGTTCGGGTTCAGCTATACGCTGAAGGGCACGCCGGACCAACCGAAGGTCTCGGTCAATCCGTTCTCGATCCTCACGCCGGGGATGTTCCGCGACCTTTTCCGCCGCCCCGCGCCGAGCCTTGGAAAGCAGTGACACGATGAAGCTTTCGGATTTCGACTTCGACCTGCCCGAGCGGTTGATCGCCACGCGCCCCGCCCGCCCGCGCACCTCGGCCCGGCTGTTGCTGGCCGAGGGGGACAGCCTCCGCGACCTGCATGTCTTCGACCTCGTGGACGTGTTCCGCAAGGGCGACCTGCTGGTGCTCAACAACACCAAGGTGATCCCCGCGCGTCTCAATGGCACGCGCGAACGGATGACGGGGCAGGGGATCGTCACCGCCAAGATCGAGGTGACGCTGCTCGAGCCGCAGGCGGATGGCTGCTGGACGGCGCTTGCTAAACCGATGCGCAAGCTGGCCGAGGGCGAGGTGGTGCGCTTTTCGGATGCGCTCTCGGCCAGGGTCGAGGGGCGGGACGAAACCACGCTGCGCCTGCGCTTCAACCTTGAGGGCGAGGATTTCGACGCAGCCCTTGCGCAGGCGGGGGCGATGCCGCTGCCGCCCTACATCGCCGCCAAGCGCCCGGCGGATGCGCAGGACAACGAGGATTACCAGACCGTCTTTGCCCGCCATTCGGGCGCGGTCGCAGCGCCCACGGCCAGCCTGCATTTCGACCTGCCGCTGCTTGAGGCGCTGCGCGACAAGGGCGTGCGCTTTGCCGAGGTGACGCTGCATGTCGGCGCGGGCACGTTCCTGCCCGTGAAGGTGGACGACGTGACCACCCACAAGATGCACGCGGAATGGGGCGAGATCACCGAGGGCGCGGCGGCGGCCATCAATGCCGCCCGCGCGGCGGGCGGGCGGATCATCCCCGTGGGCACCACGGCGCTGCGCCTGATCGAAAGTGCGGCGGCCGAGGATGGCACAATGCGCCCATGGCAGGGCGAGACGGACATCTTCATCTACCCCGGCTTCCGTTTCCGGGTGACGGATGCGCTGATGACCAATTTCCACCTGCCGAAATCCACGCTGATGATGCTGGTTTCGGCGCTGATGGGCCCCGATCGCATCCGGGCGATCTACGCCCATGCCGTCGCCGAGGGCTATCGGTTCTTCTCCTACGGCGATGCGTCGCTGCTGATCCCGCAATGAGGGGTTGACGGCGCGGACGGGCGGCGAGATGTCGCCCGCGCCACAGCCCCGCCATGGCGGTCGGGGCAGACTGGACGGAACCTCGCGCGAAAGGATGACCGATGCTGACGGTCTTGAAGAATTCCTGGGCCCTGCTTCTGGGCATCACGCTGCTGATGCTCGGGAACGGGATGCAGGGGACGCTTCTGGGCATCCGGGGCGGGATCGAGGGGTTCTCGACCGTGCAGATGTCGATCGTGATGTCGGCCTATTTCCTGGGCTTCCTGTTCGGCAGCCGGATGACGCCCGACATGATCCGCCGCGTGGGCCATGTGCGGGTCTTCGCCGCGCTTGGCTCGCTGATCTCGGCGGTGCTGATCATGTATGCGGTCGCGCCCAACTGGATCGCCTGGACCATCGAACGGGTGGTGATCGGCTTTTCCTTCTCGGGCGTTTACATCACGGCGGAGAGCTGGCTCAACAACGCCTCGACCAACGAGAACCGCGGCAAGGCGCTGTCGCTTTACCTCATCATGCAGATGGTCGGCATCATCGCCGCGCAGCTGCTGCTGAACTTCGCCGATCCGGCGGGATACATCCTGTTCATCATCCCGTCGGTCCTCGTCTCCATCGCCTTCACGCCGATCCTTCTGTCGGTCAGCCCGGCGCCGGCCTTCGAGTCGACCAAGGCGCTGAGCTTCCGGCGGCTATACGAGACCTCGCCCCTGGGCTGCGTCGCCATGTTCCTGCTGGGGGGCGTGTTCTCGGCGCAGTTCGGCATGGTGTCGGTCTGGGGCACGCAGGCCGGGCTTTCGGTGCGCGACCTGTCGATCTTCGTTGCCATGATCTACGTGGGCGGGCTGGTGTTCCAGTATCCGATCGGCTGGCTGTCGGACCGGATGGACCGCCGCCAGCTCATCCTTGCGCTTGCCGTGATCGGGACGCTGGACATGATCGTGCCGGTCGTCTTCTCGCCAAGCTTCCCTGTGCTGATCGTCATCGGCGTCATTTCGGGCGGCATTTCCAACCCGCTCTATTCGCTGCTCGTTGCCTATGTGAACGACTACCTCGAGGGGCCGGACATGGCGGCCGCCTCGGCGGGCCTGATCTTCATCAACGGGCTTGGTGCGATCACCGGGCCGATCATCACCGGCTGGATGATGGCCAAGGTGGGCGAGGGCGGGTTTTTCCTGTTCATGGGGCTGCTCTACCTGCTGATGGCGATCTACGGCGGCTGGCGGATGATGCGTCGGCGGCGGCGCGAGATCGTGGAACTGCCGGGCAGCTTCACGCCGCTGTCGCCCTCTGCCTCGCCGCTGGCGGTGGGCGTGGCGGTGGAGGCCGCCCAGCACGAGGCCGAGGCTGCCTTTGAGGCGCAGCAGGAATCCGAGGCCGCGGCGGGATAAATCGCCCGCGTTGCGCCGCCCTGTCAAACCTGTCACCCTTCGCCCGAGGCAGGAGGGACAGGCATGGCAGACCCGGCGGAGATTCTGGACTACTGGATCGGCGATCTCGGCCCCGAGGGCTGGTATGCCGGCGGCGCCGATCTGGATGCCGAGATCCGCGACCGGTTCCAGGAGGACTGGCAGGCCGCGGCCGAGGGCGGGCTTGACCACTGGATCGACGGGGCGGGGCCGTCGCTTGCCTTCATCGTTCTGACCGATCAGTTCTCCCGCAACATGTTCCGCGGCACGGCGCAGGCCTTCGCCACCGACGATCGCGCGCGCGCGGCGGCGGACCGTGCCATCCTCGAGGGCTGGGACATGGTGGCCCCCGAGCCCGAGCGGCAGTTCTTCTATCTGCCCTTCATGCATTCCGAGGAGATCGGCGATCAATACCGCTCGGTCGCGCTGATGACGGAAAGGATGCCGGAAACCGGCGCCTCCAACCTGCTGCACGCGCGCGCCCACCGCGAGGTGATCCGCCGCTTCGGCCGCTTTCCCTACCGCAACGCGGCGCTTGGCCGGTCGAGCACGGCGGAGGAGGAGACGTTCATGGCCGAGGGCGGCTATGGCGCGCTGGTCGAAAGCCTGAAGGGGGTGGGCGACGATGGACAGGCATGAGGGCGGCTGCCTCTGTGGCGCGATCCGCTACGAGACCGAGGGCGCGCCGCTCAGGGTGACGATCTGCCATTGCCGCTATTGCCAGCGGGCGACGGGCGCGGGGTTCATGATCAACGCCAATTTCACGCAAGCCGCGCATCGCGTCACGAAAGGCGCGCCGCGCGTCCACGACCACCGCTCGGAAGGCAGCGGCAAGCTTCTTCATGTCCATTTCTGCCCCGACTGCGGCACGAAGCTTCACATGACCTTCGAACGCGCGCCGGGCTACGTGGGCATCTATGTGGGCACCTTCGACACGCCCGGCTGGATCACCTTCGATCCGGTGACGTCGAAACAGATCTTCCTCGACTCGGCGCGGCCAGATGCGGTGATCCTGCCCGCAATCCGGGCCTTTGCCGCGCATGAGACGACGAACGACGGCACCCGATGCGTGGCGCATGTGTTCGACGCACCCGTCACGGTCGCCGCGGGCTGGCCGCCCGAACAAGCCATGCGCTGAGCGAAGGGGCCTGCGGCGCAGGCTTCATTGCAGGCTTGCGAAAAATAGTTTAATGGCAAACTACTTTTCCAAAGGGGGAATGCGATGTCGGCCAAAGCCTTTGATATGATCGTGATCGGGGCGGGCCCCGGCGGCTACGTCTGTGCCATCCGGGGGGCGCAACTGGGCCTCAACGTGGCCGTGGTAGAGCGCGAGCATCTGGGCGGCATCTGCCTCAACTGGGGCTGCATCCCGACCAAGGCGCTTCTGCGGTCGGCGGAGGTGTTCCACCTGATGCACCGCGCAAAGGACTTCGGGCTAAGCGCGACGGGGATCGGCTACGACCTGAACGCCGTCGTCCAGCGCTCGCGCGGGGTGGCCAAGCAGTTGTCGGGCGGCGTCGGGCACCTGCTCAAGAAGAACAAGGTGACCGTCATCATGGGCACCGCCACGCTGGCCGGCAAGGGCAAGGTGAGCGTGAAGACCGACAAGGGCACCGAAGACCTGACCGCGAAATCCATCGTCCTTGCCACCGGTGCCCGCGCGCGGGAACTGCCCGGGCTCGAGGCCGACGGCAAGCGTGTCTGGGCCTACAAGCACGCGCTGATGCCGCCGCACGAGCCCAAGAAGCTGCTGGTCATCGGCTCGGGCGCAATCGGGATCGAATTTGCAAGCTTCTACAACACGCTCGGCGCGGACACGACGGTGGTCGAGGTGATGGACCGCGTGCTGCCGGTCGAGGATGCCGAGATCAGCGCCTTCGCCAAGAAGCAGTTCGTCAAGCAGGGGATGAAGATCCTCGAGAAGGCCAGCGTGAAGAAGCTCGACCGCGCGGCCGACAAGGTCACCGCGCATATCGAGGCGAACGGCAAGGTCGAGACGCAGGAGTTCGACACCGTGATCTCGGCCGTGGGGATCGTCGGCAACGTCGAGAATCTCGGGCTGGAAAGCCTTGGCGTGAAGATCGACCGCACGCATGTCGTGACCGACGAATACTGCCGCACCGGGGTCGAGGGGCTTTACGCCATCGGAGACATCGCGGGCGCCCCCTGGCTGGCGCACAAGGCCAGCCACGAAGGTGTCATGGTGGCCGAACTGATCGCGGGCGGGCATCCCCATCCGATCAAGCCGGGCTCCATCGCCGGCTGCACCTATTGCCATCCGCAGGTCGCCAGCGTCGGGCTGACCGAGGAAAAGGCCAAGGCCGCGGGCTATCAGGTGAAGGTCGGCCGCTTCCCCTTCATCGGCAACGGCAAGGCCATCGCGCTTGGCGAGCCGGAGGGGATGGTGAAGACCGTCTTCGACGCCAAGACCGGCGAGCTTCTGGGCGCCCACATGGTCGGCGCCGAGGTGACGGAGCTGATCCAGGGTTACGTCGTGGGCCGCACGCTCGAGACGACCGAGGAAGACCTGATGAACACCGTCTTCCCGCATCCGACGCTGTCGGAGATGATGCACGAGGCGGTTCTGGACGCCTACGGCCGCGCGATCCACTTCTGATCGAAGCCGAACGACATTGAAAAACCCGCGCCGGGGACCCTCGGCGCGGGTTTCGTCTTGCCGGGGGACAGCCTCAGGCCGGGTTCACCAGACCGCCGCCCGCGTGCCAGTCGCGCAGGCCGCCGATGTTGAAGACTTCCTTGTAGCCCATCTGCAGCATCATGTTGCCCGCCGCCTGACTGCGCGCGCCCGAGGCGCAGTAAAGCGCGACCGGCTTGTCCACCGACAGCCGCTTGTCGCATTCGGGGCTTGACGGATCGGCCTTGGTCTTCAGCAGCATGAGCGGGATGTGCAGCGCATCCTTGGCCTTGCCGGAGGCGCGCAGTTCGCTGACGTCGCGTACGTCGATGACGACGATCTCGCCCTTCTTGGCACGGGCGACGGCATCGGCGGCGGCGATGCGCTGGACCGAGGGGCCGGAGGATTTGAAGAGGCCGAACATGGGAAACCCTTTCGCTGGGGAGTGGTGCTGGCGGAACATGTGGCAAGGCCGGCCGCCGCTTCAAGAGATCGCGCGGCGGTCGGGACAAATAATATTCACATTTCAGAATGTGTGATGTCAAGGCCACGTTTGCGCCGTCACGACCGCTGAGCGCGGGCGGATTTGCGCAAAATTTGCTTGGGCCCCGGGTTTGTTCACCATAAGTTCACGTTTTTCGATTGGAGACTCATCCGCACTCGCCTATGTCTTGCCCGATGCAAACCGGGGGTCTTGGCATGGCCGAGCAGAAGTTCATCGAGGTGCGCGGGGCGCGCGAACACAACCTCAAGAACGTGGATGTGGATATTCCCCGCGATCAGCTTGTGGTCATCACCGGCCTGTCGGGGTCGGGCAAGTCCTCGCTGGCCTTCGACACGATCTATGCCGAGGGCCAGCGGCGCTATGTCGAAAGCCTTTCGGCCTATGCGCGCCAGTTCCTCGACATGATGCAGAAGCCGGACGTGGATCACATCTCGGGCCTGTCGCCGGCGATCTCGATCGAACAGAAGACCACGTCGAAGAACCCGCGTTCGACCGTGGGCACGGTGACCGAGATCTACGACTACATGCGGCTTCTGTTCGCCCGCGTCGGCACGCCCTATTCGCCGGCCACGGGCCTGCCGATCGAGGCGCAGCAGGTGCAGGACATGGTGGACCGCATCATGGCCATGCCCGAGGGCACGCGGGCCTATCTGCTGGCGCCCATCGTGCGCGACCGGAAGGGGGAATACCGCAAGGAATTCCTCGAGTTGCGCAAAGAGGGCTTTCAGCGCGTGAAGGTGGACGGGCAGTTCTACGAACTGGACGAGCCGCCCGTGCTCGACAAGAAGCTGCGCCACGACATCGACGTGGTGGTGGACCGGATCGTGGTGCGCGAGGGGCTGGAGACGCGGCTGGCCGACAGCCTGCGCACCGCGCTGGATCATGCCGACGGGATCGCCATCCTCGAGACCGCGCCCGAGACGGGCGAGCCCGAGCGCATCACCTTCTCCGAGAAATTCGCCTGCCCCGTCTCGGGCTTCACCATCCCCGAGATCGAGCCGCGGCTTTTTTCGTTCAACGCGCCCTTCGGGGCCTGCCCGGCCTGCGACGGCTTGGGGGTGGAACTGTTCTTCGACGACCGGCTGGTGGTGCCCGATGCGGCGCTCTCGGTCGCGCAGGGGGCCATCGCGCCCTGGCGGAAGGGGAAAAGCCCCTATTTCACCCAGACCATCGACTCGCTTGCCCGCCACTACGGTTTCGACAAGCGCAAGGCGTGGAAGGACCTACCCGAAGAGATCCGCCAGATCTTCCTCTATGGCTCGGGCGAGGAAGAGATCGAGTTTCGCTTTGACGAGGGCGGCCGCGTCTATACGGTGCACCGCGTCTTCGAAGGCGTGATCCCGAACATGGAACGGCGCTACCGCGAGACCGACAGCGCCTGGGTGCGCGAGGAATTCGAACGCTACAAGAACACGCGCTCCTGCGGCACCTGCCATGGCTACCGGCTCAAGGCCGAGGCACTGGCCGTCAAGATCGGCGGGCTGCACATCGGTCAGGTGGTCGAGATGTCGATCAAGGAGGCCTATGCCTGGGTCGAAACCGCGCCGGAAAGCCTGACGAAGCAGAAGAACGAGATCGCGCGGGCGATCCTCAAGGAAATCCGCGAGCGTCTGGGGTTCCTGAACAACGTGGGCCTTGAATACCTGACCATGAGCCGGAATGCCGGCACGCTCTCGGGCGGGGAAAGCCAGCGCATCCGGCTGGCAAGCCAGATCGGCTCGGGGCTGACGGGGGTGCTTTATGTGCTCGACGAACCCTCGATCGGGCTGCACCAGCGCGACAACGACCGGCTGCTGACCACGCTCAAGAACCTGCGCGATCAGGGCAACACGGTGCTGGTGGTGGAACATGACGAAGACGCGATCCGGACCGCGGATTACGTTTTCGACATCGGCCCCGGCGCGGGCGTCCACGGCGGGCGCGTCATCAGCCACGGCACCCCCGAAGAAATCGCGGGAGACGCCGCGAGCCTGACGGGGCAGTATCTTTCGGGCCAGCGCGAGATCGCCGTGCCCGCCGAGCGGCGCAAGGGCAACGGCAAGAAGCTCACCGTGGTGAAGGCCACCGGCAACAACCTCAAGGAGGTGACGGCCGATTTCCCGCTGGGCAAGTTCGTCTGCGTCACCGGCGTCTCGGGCGGGGGCAAGTCCACGCTGACGATCGAGACCCTGTTCAAGACCGCCGCGATCCGCCTCAACGGCGCGCGCGAGACGCCCGCGCCCTGCGAGACGATCAAGGGGTTCGAGCATCTCGACAAGGTGATCGACATCGACCAGCGCCCCATCGGGCGCACGCCGCGGTCGAACCCCGCGACCTATACCGGGGCCTTCGGGCCGATCCGCGACTGGTTCGCGGGCCTGCCCGAGGCGAAGGCGCGCGGCTACAAGCCGGGGCGCTTCTCCTTCAACGTGAAGGGCGGGCGCTGCGAGGCCTGTCAGGGCGACGGCGTCATCAAGATCGAGATGCATTTCCTGCCGGACGTCTATGTCACCTGCGAGACCTGCAAGGGCCACCGCTACAACCGCGAGACACTGGAAATCAAGTTCAAGGGCAAGAGCATAGCGGACGTTCTTGACATGACGGTCGAGGATGCGCAGGGCTTTTTCGCCGCCGTTCCCAGCATCCGCGAAAAGATGGACGCGCTGGTCCGCGTGGGTCTTGGCTATGTCAAGGTCGGCCAGCAGGCGACGACGCTCTCGGGCGGCGAGGCACAGCGGGTGAAGCTGTCGAAGGAGCTTAGCCGTCGTGCCACGGGCCGCACGCTCTATATCCTCGACGAGCCGACGACGGGCCTGCATTTCGAGGATGTGCGCAAGCTTCTCGAGGTGCTGCACGAGCTGGTCGAGCAGGGCAACACGGTGCTGGTGATCGAACACAACCTCGACGTCATCAAGACGGCCGACTGGATCATCGACATCGGCCCCGAAGGCGGCGACGGTGGTGGCCGGATCGTTGCGACCGGCACGCCCGAAGAGGTGGCCGAGGTCGAGGAAAGCCACACCGGGCGCTATCTCAAGCCGTTGCTGAAGGCGCGAAAGGTGGCTGCGGAATAGGCTGACGGGTCAGAAAATGTGCAACTGCCGCATTGCAAGCGCGGCAGAAATCGCAGAGCGTGGCGTGGCCCGGAAGGAGGGGCGCCCGCCTGATGCCTGTGACCGATATCCTGACCGTCACGCTGAATCCCACGATCGACCTTTCGACCTCGGTCGCCGCGGTCGTCGCGGGGCCCAAGCTGCGCTGCGCCGTGCCCGAGATCGATCCGGGGGGCGGTGGCACCAACGTGTCGCGCGCGATCTCGTTTCTGGGCGGCACCAGCCGGGCCATGGTGGCGGTGGGCGGGGCGACGGGTGACCGGCTGCTGACGCTTCTGAACACGCAGGGCATCGCCACGCTGGCCCTTCAGGCCCCCGGCGAGACGCGCCAGAGCCTTGCCGTGACCGACCGGGGCACCGGGCAACAGTATCGCTTTGTCCTGCCGGGTCCGGAATGGCATCCGGCGGATGTCAAGCACGCGCTCTCGGCCATCGCGGGGGCCACGCGCGAGGGCGGATATGTCGTTCTGTCCGGCAGCCAGCCGCCCGGCGTGCCGATCGACTTTCCCTCGCGGTTGGCCGCGAAGCTCGAGGGCCGGGCCCGGCTGATCGTCGATACCTCGGGCGCCCCCCTGCGCGAGATCACGCGCGCGGCCGGCGCAGCCCCCTGGTGCTTGCGCATGGACGAGGACGAGGCCGCCGAGCTTGCCGGCTATTCTCTTGCGAAGGTCGAGGAAAGCGCGGCCTTCGCGGAAGAGATGGTCAGCCGCGGCGTGGCCGATGTGGTGATCCTTGCGCGCGGGGCCGACGGCGCGGTGCTCGCCTCGCGCGTAGGGCGCCTGCATGCGCGGTCGGCCAAGGTCGAGGTGGTCAGCAAGGTCGGCGCAGGTGACAGCTTCGTGGGCGCCTTCACCCTGTCGCTTGCCCGCGGCGAAGGGCTCGAGCTTGCGCTTCGGCGCGGCAATGCGGCCGCTTCGGCTGCCGTGGCGACCCCCGCGACGCGGCTGTGCCGGGCCGAGGACGTGGACCGGCTCTTTCCGGAATGCGTCACGGTGGCGGTCTAGGACGGGTCCGGCCAGTCCGCCGTCAGCCGTTCCAGCGCGGCGATCCGGTCGCGCGTGTCGGGATGGCTCATCAGCCACGCCGGCCCGCGGCCTTCGCCCGCAAGCGCGCCCAGCTTGCGCAGCAGGCTGATCTGCGGGGCCGCGCCGATCCCGGCCTTGGCCAGAAGCGCCGCGCCATAGGCATCGGCCTCGTATTCGTCCTGTCGGCTGAGCCGCGCCGAAAGAAGGCGCGTCAGCAGGTCGGCCACCCGGGCCCCGATCCCCGGAACGACGCGCGAGATCACCGCGATCAGCACCGCCCGCATGGCGTTCTGGGCGGTGAAGTCGATCATCCGCCGCCGGGAATGACCAAGGGCGACATGGCCCAGCTCATGCGCGATGACGCCGGCCATTTCCTCGGGGGTGACGGCGCCGCTGCGGTAGCGTTCGTAAAAGCCCCGCGTGATGAAGATCTGGCCGTCGGGCGCGGCCAGACCGTTCACCGGCTGCACTTCGTAGATGCGGACGGTGACGCGGCGCACGCCAAGCGCCTCGGCCAGCTTTTCGCAAAGGGCGAGAAGCTTGGCATCGACCATCTCGGTCGAATGCAGGTTCAGCTCCCGCAGGGTCTTGCGGACCGAGAACTGCCAGGCGAGATAGCCGCCCCCCAGCATCAGCAGAAGCGGCAGGAACCGCAGCACGGGCCTAGACCGCCTTGGCCGCGGCGGCCGCGCGCACGCTGTCGTAAAGCGCGAAGTCGGCGGCGGCGTGACGCCGCAGATCGGCCTCGACCGCGGGTGAAAGCGGCGTTTCCAGCGTGGGGGAAACATTCACGCGCGGCAGGTTGATCTCGCAGCCCAGCCGGTTTTCGAGAAAGGTCACGAAGCTCCCCATCTCTTCGTAGCAGAAGACATGATCCACCGGCCCGAGATCGCCCCCTTGCAGGAACCGGCTTTGCGAGCCGATCCGCGCATAGACGGCCTTGGGCTTTTCCATGTAGCCGCGGACGAAATCGTCGAAGCTCATGCCCTGGGTCGAGTTCTGCGGCGCCATCACATCCTCGCGCTGGCGATAGCGATACCAGCTCGACAGCCAGCTGACCGGCTCGCGCATCAGCGCAACCACCGTGAAGGGATCGGTCGTGCTTTTCATCAGGAAGGGCTCGATGAAGCGGCGGTAGCGATAGATCGGCGTGTGTTTCAGAACCGGGGGACGCTGGATCGACACCTCGGCCAGCGATTCGAGCGCGACCTCGACGGCGGTCGATCCCGTCTTCGGCGTTGCGAGAAAGACCAGCTTTGCGTCCCAGAAAACCAGCATGACGCCCCTTTTTCACCATTACGCCCGATGGGCCGGGCTTTGATAACCATCCCTTAACCGATTAGCGCAAAATCTCGGGAGAGAAAATTCGATTGAAATGTTCTTCTTTTGGTCTCATAACATCGAGAACAAGAGGCGAACATCAGGCAGATTGCCCGCGACGCCGGGCTATGGAATAAGGAAACCCGAGATGGCTACGGCGAACCTTCTGGATTTCAACGGAAAGCGCGACATGGACAAGCAAAAGGCCCTGGAATCGGCGCTGGCGCAGATCGAACGGCAATTCGGCAAGGGCTCGATCATGAAGCTCGGCGGCGACAAGCCGGTGGCGGAGATCGAGTCGACCTCCACCGGGTCGCTGGGCCTCGACATCGCGCTTGGCATCGGCGGGCTGCCCAAGGGCCGCATCATCGAGATCTATGGCCCCGAAAGCTCGGGCAAGACGACGCTCACGCTGCATTGCGTGGCCGAGGAACAGAAGAAGGGCGGGGTTTGCGCCTTCGTCGATGCCGAACATGCGCTGGACCCGATCTATGCGCGCAAGCTCGGCGTCAATCTTGACGAACTGCTGATCTCGCAGCCCGACACCGGCGAACAGGCGCTCGAGATCGTCGATACGCTGGTGCGGTCGGGCGCGGTGAACCTTGTCGTTGTCGACTCGGTCGCGGCGCTGACGCCCAAGGCCGAGCTTGAGGGCGACATGGGCGAACACCAGATGGGCGCGCAGGCCCGCCTGATGAGCCAGGCGATGCGCAAGCTGACCGCCTCGATCGGACGCTCGAACTGCATGGTGATCTTCATCAACCAGATCCGGATGAAGATCGGCGTGATGTTCGGCAACCCGGAGACCACGACGGGCGGCAACGCGCTGAAGTTCTACGCCTCCGTCCGCCTCGACATCCGCCGCACCGGCGCGATCAAGGACCGCGACGAGGTCGTGGGCTCCTCGACCAAGGTGAAGGTGGTCAAGAACAAGGTGGCACCGCCCTTCCGCGAGGTCGAATTCGACATCATGTATGGCGAGGGGATTTCCAAGACGGGCGAACTGCTCGATCTGGGCGTCAAGGCCGGCGTGGTCGAGAAATCGGGCGCGTGGTATTCCTACGGGGACGAGCGGATCGGGCAGGGGCGTGAAAACGCCAAGGGCTTCCTCAAGGCGAACCCCGCCGTCGCCCACGACATCGAGGACAAGATCCGCGCAAGCCATGGGCTCGACTTCGGCATGGCCGGGGGCGAGGATCTCGTGGACGAATGACCGCCGCGCCGCGGGCCGGTATCGCAGGGGCTGCCCTCGGGCGGCCCCTTTGCATTCGCGGCCCCAACGTGACCGGCTCCGCCATGTGCGCCGTGACGCGCGCGCGTCGGTTCAGGTGGACAGTCCCGGCGCCGGGCGATAAATGCTGGGCGATTGCCGATCCCGCGCCATGAGGCCCCTATGCCGTCGCTGAACGATATCCGCTCCACCTTCCTCGATTTCTTCGTGAGAAACGGCCACACGGCCGTCGCCTCCAGCCCGCTCGTGCCGCGCAACGACCCGACGCTGATGTTCACGAACTCCGGCATGGTGCAGTTCAAGAACGTCTTCACCGGGGTCGAGCACCGCGATTACCGGCGCGCGACGACGGCGCAGAAATGCGTCCGCGCGGGCGGCAAGCACAATGACCTCGACAACGTGGGCTATACCGCGCGCCACCATACCTTCTTTGAAATGCTGGGGAATTTCTCCTTCGGCGATTATTTCAAGGAAAGCGCCATCCCCTTTGCCTGGGAACTGCTGACCAAGGACTTCGGCATCCCGAAGGACAAGCTGCTGGTCACGGTCTATCACACCGATGACGAGGCGGCGGGGATCTGGAAGAAGGTCGCGGGGCTCTCGGACGACCGCATCATCCGCATCCCGACAGACGACAACTTCTGGCGTATGGGCCCCACCGGCCCCTGCGGTCCCTGCACCGAGATCTTTTTCGACCACGGCGACCACATCGCCGGCGGCCCGCCCGGCAGCCCGGACGAGGACGGCGACCGCTTCATCGAGATCTGGAACCTCGTCTTCATGCAGAACGAGCAGTTGCCCGACGGCAACCTGATCGACCTGCCGCGCCAGTCGATCGACACCGGCATGGGGCTGGAGCGGATCGGCGCGCTCTTGCAGGGCAAGCACGACAACTACGACACCGATCTGATGCGCGCGCTGATCGAGGCGTCGGCCCATGCCACCTCGTCCGATCCGGACGGGGCTGGGCGCATCCATCACCGGGTGATCGCGGACCATCTGCGCTCGACCTCTTTCCTGATCGCGGACGGGGTGATGCCCTCGAACGAGGGGCGCGGCTACGTGCTGCGCCGCATCATGCGCCGCGCGATGCGTCACGCCCACCAACTGGGCGCCAAGGACCCGGTGATGCACCGTCTGGTCCCGGCGCTGGTGCGCCAGATGGGCGCGGCCTACCCCGAGCTTGGCCGGGCGCAGGCGCTGATCGAAGAGACGCTGAAGCTCGAGGAAACCCGGTTCAAGCAGACGCTCGACCGCGGCCTGCGGCTGCTGGACGACGAGCTGGCGAAACTCCCCTCGGGCGCGGCCCTTCCGGGCGAGGCGGCCTTCCGGCTTTACGACACCTACGGCTTCCCGGTGGATCTCACGCAGGATGCGCTACGCGAGAAGGGGCTGACCGTGGATGTCGCGGGCTTCGAGGCGGCGATGGCCGAACAGAAGGCCAAGGCGCGCGCAAGTTGGGCGGGGTCGGGCGAGACGAAGGATGCCGCGATCTGGTTCGACATCGCCGAGGCGACCGGCGCGACCGAGTTCCTGGGCTATGACACCGAAGCCGCCGAGGGCCAGATCCTCGCGCTGGTGCAGGACGGCGCCCGCGTGGCCGAGGTCGAGGCGGGCCAATCGCTTCAGATCGTGCTGAACCAGACGCCGTTCTATGCCGAATCCGGCGGTCAGGTCGGCGACAGCGGTGTGCTGGAGACCGACACCGGCCGCGCGACGATCACCGACACGAAAAAGTCGCAGGGCGTCTTCATCCATTTTGCCGAAGTGACCGAGGGCAAGATCCTTCCGGGGCAGGGCGCGGCGCTGAGCGTCGATCACGCAAGGCGCGCGGCGATCCGGGCCAACCACTCGGCCACGCACCTGCTCAACGAGGCCTTGCGCAACACGCTGGGCGAACACATCGCGCAGCGCGGCAGCCTGAACGCGCCGGACCGGCTGCGGTTCGACTTCAGCCACGCCAAGGCCCTGTCGCCCGAAGAGATGGCGCGGGTCGAGGGCGAGGTGAACGCGCTCATCCGCCAGAACGGCGCGGTGGAAACCCGCATCATGACGCCCGACGACGCCCGCGCGCTTGGGGCGCAGGCGCTCTTTGGCGAGAAATACGGCGACGAGGTCCGCGTCGTGTCGATGGGCACGCAGGCGGGATCGGGCAAGGGGCTGGACGGGCAGACCTACAGCCTTGAGCTGTGCGGCGGCACCCATGTCGCGCGGCTGGGCGAGATCGGGCTGTGCGTCCTGCTGTCGGACAGCGCTTCCTCTGCCGGCGTGCGCCGGATCGAGGCGCTGACGGGGCAGGGGGCGCTGGACTGGCTGGCCGAGCAGCGCGACCGCCTGACCGAGGTGGCCAGCGTCGTGAAGGCCGCGCCGGCCGAGCTTGCCGACCGGGTGAAGGCGCTGATGGACGAACGCAAGGCGCTTCAGAACGAGGTGGCGCAGCTTCGGCGCGAGCTGGCGATGGGCGGCGGCGCCGCGCAGGCGCAGGACGTGCGCGAGATCGCGGGCGTCAAGTTCGTGGCGCAGGTGTTGCAGGGCGTCTCGGGCAAGGATCTGCCCGCGCTGATCGACGAGGTGAAGGGGCGGATCGGCTCGGGCGCGGTGCTGCTCATTGCCGATACCGGCGCGAAGCCCGCGGTGGCGGCGGGGGTCACGGCTGATCTCACCGACAGGCTTTCTGCGGTCGAGATCGTGAAGGCGGCGGCGGCCGCGCTTGGCGGCAAGGGCGGCGGTGGCCGGGCCGACATGGCGCAGGCGGGCGGCGCGGATATCGCGGCGGCGGATGCGGCCATCAAGGCGGCGGAAGCCGTGATCGGGGGCTGAGATGAGCGCGCTCTGGATCGCCCATGTGACCGTCACGGATGCCGAGGCCTACGGCCGTTACGCAAAGCTTGCGGGCCCCGCGATTGCCGCGCATGGCGGGGTCTTCCTCGCCCGCGGCGGCCGCTATGTGCAGCTTGAGGGAACCGACCGCGCGCGCAACGTGGTCGCCCGCTTTCCGTCGGTCGAGGATGCCGTGGCCTGCTATCGGTCCGACGCCTATCAGGAGGCGCTGAGCCACGCCAAGGGCGCGGCCGTGCGCGATCTGGTGGTGGTGGAAGAAAGCGCCTGAGGCGACGACTGCGTTCCGGCGGAGGGCCAGCGGCCGTCCGCGGGTGGGCGCGCTTTACGGTGAAGGTCTTCGCTTTATGGTGCGGCCAACTGTGACGGTGAGCCTGCGCCCAACGCCAAGGAAGCGCCCGCCCGATGGGGCGGACGGGCGCTGGCCCGGCGGCGCTGCGCGCCTTGTTCCGGGCCCTTCTTCGCCTAGTGCTTGCCCAAAGCCAGCATCTGCGCCGGATGGATCTGGCCCAGCCATGTCTCGGTAAGGGGCTTTCCGCCCTTTTCAAGATAGGCGCGCAGGTCCACCGTGTCGGTGCCCGGCGGGGTCTTCAGGTCGAAGATCATGCGCCAGTTCTTCGTGCCGACCACCGGCAGGACATAGGCGTTGATGACATCCACCCCCTCGGGCGCGCTGACCTGCGGCTTCACGCCGTCCTTCGCAGTCAGCCCGTCCAGCGCGGGGCCCGCGAAATCCACCGCGATCTTCAACTGGTCCTTGGGCCTCGGTTGCCCCGGCACGCCGCCGCGCCCGATCCGGGTCGCGACGGTCTTGGCCACTTCCCAGTTGACCGGCGCCAGCCGGCCCCAGGTCATCGTGTAGTCCAGCGCGACCTCGTCGCCGGCCTTGGGCATCGTCTTCGGCACCCAATAGGCCACCACGTTGTCATAGATCTCGTCGTCGGTCGGGATCTCGACCAGTTGGACGGCCCCCGCGCCCCAGTTGCCCCGCGGCGCGATCCAGACCGAGGGACGCTTGTTGTAGAACACCCCGTCATCCTGGTAATGGTCGAAGTTGCGATCCCGCTGGATCAGGCCGAAGCCCTTGGGATTGTTGTCGGAAAAGCTCGACGTCACGACGCGCGGCGGGTCGTTCAGCGGCCGCCAGATGCGCTCGCCCGCGCCCGTGATCATGGCCAGCCCGTCGGAATCATGGACCTCGGGCCGCCAGTCGAAGCCCTGAAGCCGGTTTTCCTCGGAATACCAGAACATCGAGGTCAGCGGCGCGATCCCGAGCCGGGCCACGGGCTTGCGGAAGAAGAAGCGCGTCGAGACGTCGAGCACTTGCCCGTCCGCGTCGCGCCCCGTCATGCGGATCGCCCCCGTGACCGAAGGGCCGTCCATCAGCGCATAGATCGTGACCAGCCCGTCCTTGCCGCCCTCGATCCAGAAGTCGGTGAAGCGGGGGAATTCCTCGGGCGTGGACATCCCCGTGTCGATGGCGATGGCGCGGGCCGACAGGCCGTATTGGCGGTCAGCCCCGTCGGTGCGGAAATAGGCCGCGCCCAGGAAGCTGATCCAGTCGGTCTTGAGGCCGGGCCGCATGATGCGGAAGCCCGCGAAGCCAGCATGGCTTTCGATCGCGCGGGCGGGGCTGTCCTTGGGCATGTCGAAATAGTCGGGCGTGTAGATCACGTGCCGCGCCTGACCGCCCGCGACGATGTTCATGCCGACGGGGGTGCGGAAATAGGTCCCCTCGTGAAAGAACTGGATTGGGGTCTGGCCGGCATAAACCGTTGCCTCGGGCTTGAAGCGGATGCGCCAATAGGCGTCGTAATCGATCTTGTCATAGGCCGCGGGGTTCCGGACCACAGGGGCGGCATAGGGCTTTTGCGCCAGCGCCTCGGCCTTCGCGGTCAGGATGTCGTAGGAAAAGGCCTGTGCCGGGCCAAGGGCGGGCGTGAAGGGCGGGGCGGCCGTCTGGGCGGCGGTTTGGGACAGCGCCGGCGCGGTCAGCGACAGGCAGGCAGCAAGAGCCAGAAGCGCGGAGCGGACCCGCAGGCGCGAAAGGGGGGAAAACACCATGATCTCCATGAAGACGGCGACGGGGGCTATACCCGCTTTCCGCTTGTGCGAAAAGGCCCCGTGACGCTCAGCCGCGCGGCGGTATCGGCCCGTCGCTGACCTTCGTGCACAGGGGATCAAGCGCGATCTGCGCGCCCAGTTTGGCCGGCGCCTCGGCGCAGGTCACCCAGTCGGCGCGCTTGCCCAGAACATAGTCCATCCGCGCGAAGAACAGCCGGTAGGGATCGCCGTAGGGGATCGTCCCGCCGTCATAGACCGTGTCGTGGCTGTAGTCGGTCGCGTTGTCGTTGAAGGTGCGCTGAGCGGCGAGGTCAAGCGTGACCCGGCTGCCCTTGCCCTCGGGCGTTACATGAAGCGTGAAGGTGTAATCCAGCGTCACGCTGCGCAGCCCCATGTAGCCCACGTAGTAGCGGTCGATCACGACGCCGTCCGCGGTTCGCTTCATCGTGACATCGCGCGGCGCCGCCGTCTGGCGCACCACGGCCTCGGCCGCCGCCGCGACCACCGCGGGCGGGGCAGAGGCATAGGTCCGCGTGGTCTGCTGGCTGGCGTAATCGCGCGTCCAGAGCGGCACTGCCGCCCCGCAGCCCGCAAGCAGCAATGGCACAAGCAGAAGGGTCTTCTTCATCGCAGGCTCCGAGTCGGGCCGGGTCCCGTGCCCGCGCCGCCATTCAAAAGTCTAGCGCGCCCGCCGTCCGCGTCCAGTGACGGCGCGCACCGGCCCGCAGCCATAAGGGGCGGGACGAGCGGCCGGGCGGCGCTGTCTTTTTCTTATGGTCAGCCGCCGTTTCCGAATAAGTCTTTCCCCCTGCGCCGCGATAGGCAAAGCTCCTTGGATCGGGAGACCGCAAGATAATTGACAATGTTACGGAAATGCGGAAGCTTGATCGCGCGCACAGGAACAGGGGCCGTGAAAGGCCCCGCAAAGGGAGGATCATCATGACGAAGACGACACGGCACGTGGCGTTCGCCGCGGGTATTGGTTTGGCCTTGACCGCCACGGCCGGCAACGCGGACGTGATCAAGGTCGGCGTTGTTGCGCCCTTCTCCGGTCCCTTTGCCGTCTATGGGCAGGAATTCCGCGGCGCGATCGACACCTGGGTGGCCCAGCACGGCAAGATGGCCGGCAGCCACGAGGTCCAGTTCATCTTCAAGGACAGCGGCGGGCCCAATCCGGCCGCGGCCAAGTCGGCCACGCAGGAACTTCTGATCCGGGACGGGGTGAAATACCTCGCAGGCTACGTCTTCACGCCCAACGCGCTGGCCGCCGCGCCGCTTGCCTCCAAGGCGCATGTGCCCACCGTGATCTGGAACGCCGCGACCTCGATCATCACCACGAAGTCGCCCGAGTTCATCCGCACGAGCTTCACCCTGCCGCAGGCGGCGATGCCGATGGCGGACTGGGCCATCGCGCATGGCATCAAGTCGGTGGTGATCGCGGTGTCCGACTACGGCCCGGGGATCGACGCGGACAAGGCCTTCGCCAAGGAATTCACCGCCAAGGGCGGCACGATCCTCGACGAGATCCGGATGCCGGTGAACACGACCGACTTCTCGCCCTTCATGCAGCGCATCAAGTCGAAGGCGCCGAACGCGCTGTTTTCCTTCATCCCGGCCGGGCCGCCCGCATTTTCGTTCGTGAAATCCTACAGCGACTACGGGCTGAAGGCCGCGGGCATCAAGTTTCTTGGCACCGGCGATCTGGTGGACGAGACCGAGTTGCAGGGGATCGGCGACGCGGGCATCGGCGTGATCACGGCGCACCACTATTCGGTCGCCCATGACAGCGCCGCGAACAAGGCCTTCCTCGCCGCCTTCCAGAAGGCTGCGCCGAATGTCACCCCGAACTTCGCCGCCGTCGGCGCCTATGACGGGATGCGCGTGCTCTACAAGATGATCGAGGCGGGCGGCACCGATGGCGCCAAGGCGCTGAAGTCGGTGATCGGCACAAGCTGGGAAAGCCCGCGCGGCCCCGTCACCATCGATCCGCGCACCCGCAGCCTGACGCAGAACATGTATATCCGCGAAGTGGTGAAGGGCGCGGACGGGAAGCTCGAGAACAAGGAAATCGACACGATCAAGGACGTGCCGGACCTTGGGCTGGTCTCGAAGTAACCCGGGATGACAGCGGCGGGCCCCGTCCGCGGGGCCTGCACGCGGGGATGACATGACGACAATCGCCTCGATCCTGCTGGACGGCATCGCCTACGGGATGATCCTGTTCATGATCTCGGTCGGCCTTTCGGTGACGATGGGGCTGATGCGGGTGGTCAACCTCGCGCATGGGGGCTTTGCCATGCTGGGCGGCGCCTTCACCCATTGGGCGATGGTAAACGCGGGCCTGCCCTTTCCTGTCGCGGCCCTTGGCGGGATTGCCGCCGTGGTCATCCTGTCGGTGCCGATGGAGCGGGTGCTTTACCGCCCGATCTACAAGATGGGCGAGCTGCCGCAGGTGCTGGCCACCATCGGCATGACCTTCCTGATGATCGCGGCCGTGAACCTCTGGCTGGGTTCGTCGCTTCTGGCGATCAAGCTGCCCGCGCTGATGCAGGGCAGCGTGAACCTTGGCTTCCGCACGCTTCCGACGCAGCGGCTTTACGTGCTGGGGGCGGGGCTTCTGGTGATCGGGGGGCTGTTCCTGCTGATCGAGCGGACGCGCTTCGGCATCAATCTGCGCGCGGCGGTGGACAACCCCGCGACGGCCGCCTGCCTTGGGATCGATACGGGCCGTGTCTTTGCGACGACCTTCGCGCTTGGCGCAGGACTTGCGGCGCTTGGCGGCATCCTCGGGGCCGAGCTTCTGCCGATCGACGCCTATTATCCGCTGCGCTACATGGTGCTGTTCCTGACCGTCGTCGCGGTGGGCGGGCTTGGCTCGATCACCGGTTCTTTCGCGGCGGCGATCCTGCTGGGCATCCTCGATACGGCGGCGCGCTATCTGGTGCCCGATGCCGGCACGATCTTCTTTTATCTTGCGATGATCCTGATCCTCGGCATCCGTCCGAAGGGTCTGTTGGGGCGGCACTGACATGAGAGACATCACCGGTTTCGCCCTGATGGTGCTGGCTGCCATCGTCACCTTCTACGCCTTCCCCTACAGCCTCGCCTTCACGACCCGGGTCGTCATCATGATGATCTTCGTGCTCTCGATCGACCTGATCCAGGGCTACACCGGCATCGCCACGCTGGGGCAGGCGGCGATGTATGGAAGCGGCGCCTATGCCGCGGGCCTTTTCGCCGTTCACGTCAGCCAGGCGCCGCTGCTGGGGCTTGCGGTGGGCGCGCTGGCGGGCGGGGGGATCGCCTTCGTGTCCTCGCTCGTCCTCATGCGGGCCGAGGGGCTGACGCAGCTCATGCTGACCATCGCGGTGGCCGAGGTGCTGCGCGAGGTCGCCAACAAGTTCAGCGCCTTCACCGGCGGGTCGGACGGGCTGAGCGGGATTTCCCCCGCGCCGATCCTCGGCATCTGGGATTTCGACTTCGTCGGAAAGGTCGGCTACATCTACGCCGTCGCGGTCCTTCTGGCGGTGATGGTCTTCCTCAAGGTGCTGACATCCTCGCCCTTCGGGCTGGCGCTTCAGGGGATCAAGGACAGCCCGGCCCGGATGCGCGCCATCGGCACGCCGGTGATGCGGCGGCGCATCGCGGCCTATACGATCTCGGGCGTGATCGCGGGCATCGCGGGGGCGCTGGCCGCGCAATCGACCGCGCTCGTGAGCCTGTCGGTCTATGACTTCCAGCTCTCGGCCGAGGCGATCATCATGCTGATCCTTGGCGGCACGGGGCGGCTTTGGGGCGCGCTGATCGGCACGGCCATCTTCATGAGCGTGCACGAGGTCGCGGCCTCGGTCGATCCGTTCAACTGGCTCTTCATCATCGGCGCGCTGGTTCTGGCGGTGGTCTATGCCGTCCCGCAGGGGCTTCTGGGCCTGCCCGCGGAACTGCGCCGTCTTGTCCGGAGGCCGCAATGACCGGCGTCGCGACGGGAAAGGGCCTTGAGGTCCGGGGTCTGAACAAGTCCTTCGGCGGGCTGGTGGTGGCGCGCGACATCTCGCTCAGGCTTGCGCCGGGGGATCGCAAGGCGCTGATCGGGCCGAACGGAGCGGGCAAGTCCACCTTCACCAACCTCATCACCGGGGTCTTGCAGCCGTCGAGCGGCACCCTGACCTTCGATGGGCGCGATATCCGGCCGCTCTCCGAGGCGGGGCGCGTGAAGGCGGGCATCGCCCGGACCTTCCAGATCACCAACCTGTTCAAGACGATGACGGTGCGCGACAACCTGCGGCTGCCGATCCTCGAACGGCTGGGGCGCACCGCGCGCGGCTTCCGCCGGGCCGACCGCGACGCGGCGGTCGAGGCCGAGGTGGACGCGCTGCTGACGCAGTTCCGGCTGGCCGACATGGGCGGGCGCGTCGTGTCGCAACTGGCGTATGGGCAACAGCGGCTGGTCGAGATGGCGATGGCGCTGGCGCTGAAACCGCGCGTGCTGATCCTCGACGAGCCCGCCGCCGGCGTGCCGTCAAGCGAAAGCCCCCTGATCGCCGAGGCGATCGCGGCGCTGCCGCAGGACCTCGCCGTGCTCATCATCGAACACGACATGAACCTTGTCTTCAAGGTCGCGAACCGGATCATCGTGCTGGTCGCGGGGGCGATCCTGACCGAAGGCACGCCCGCCGAGATCTCGGCCGATCCGCGCGTGCGCGACCTTTACCTTGGGGCGCATCATGGCTGAGCCGCTGCTGTCGCTGAAGGACCTCCGCACCGGATACGGGCCCACGCAGATCTTGCAGGGCATCTCGCTCGACATCCGCGAAGGCGAGCGGCTGGCGCTGATCGGGCGCAACGGGGTGGGGAAATCGACGCTGCTGGGGTCGATCATGGGGCTGACGACGCGGCATGGCGGCACGGTCGCCTGGCGCGGGCAGGGGATCGACGGGCTTGCGCCGCACAAGCGCGCGGCGCTCGGGCTGGGCCTCGTGCCGCAGACGCGCGACATCTTCCGCTCGCTGACCGTCGAGGAGAACCTGATCGCGGGCCTGCGCGGGGATGCGACGCTGGAGGAAGCCTATGCGCTGTTCCCCCGCCTCAAGGAGCGGCGCAAGAACGGCGGCGGGCAGCTCTCGGGCGGCGAGCAGCAGATGCTGTCGGTGGCGCGCACGCTGATGGGGCGGCCGCGGCTTCTGATGCTGGACGAGCCGCTGGAGGGGCTTGCCCCGGTCATCTGCGACGGGCTGATGGCGGTCTTCGAGCGGCTGGCGGCCGAAGGACAGGTGACGGTGATCCTTGTCGAGCAGCATGCCGAGATGGCGCTTGGCTTTGCCGATCGGGGCGTGATCCTCGAAGCGGGGCGCATCGTGCACGAGGGCCCGGCGTCCGAAGTCCGGCAGGACGCGTCCGTGCTGGAACGCTACCTTGGGGTCGGGATTTCCTGACCCGGGGGCCATCGCGGCAGGGCCCCGGGCAACACGGCCATGTGAGTTGAACGACAACGGCTTTCCGGGCTTGGTGCGCGCGCCGGCGGGGGCCGGTTTCAGGAGTATCCGTCGTGCCAGTCGGTTTCCCGCTTTCGCGTCGCGCGCTTCTTCTCGGGGCCGTCGCGACGCCCGTTCTTGCCGCCCGGCCCGATCCGCTGCGCGGCCTTGTCGAGCCGCACATGCGCCTTGCCCCTTCGGCCGATCCGCTGGGCGCGCCGCGCGTCGCGCTGACGCTGGACGCCTGCGACGGCGCGGCGGATCTGCGCATCCTGCGCGTGCTAGAAGACGAGGCGATCCCGGCCACGATCTTCGTCACCGGCATCTGGCTGCGGCGCAATCCCGAGGTCTTCCGGCGTCTGCTCGCGCGGCCGGACCTGTTCGAGATCGGCGATCACGGTGCCCATCACCATGCGGCGATCGACCGGCCCGAGCGGCTCTGGGGTGTCGTGCAGGCCGCCGGGTCGCCTGAGGCCATCGCCGCCGAGGTGACCGTCGGGGCGGACCTGATCGAGACGGCGGGCGCGCCCCGGCCGAAATGGTATCGCGGGGCGGCGGCCTTCTATTCCCCGCAGGCGCTTGGTCAGATCGTGACCTTGGGGTATCGCATCGCGGGATTTTCCCTCAACGCCGACGGCGGGGCTTCCTTCGGGACGCAGGAGACCGCCGCCCGCATCGCCCGGGCGCGCGACGGGGACGTGCTGATCGCCCATGTCAATCAGCCGCATCGTCCATCCGGCGCGGGCGTGGTTGAAGGTGTCAGGGCCTTGAAGGGCAGGGGCGTCCGCTTCGTGCGGCTGTCCGATCCGGACGTCACGGTGATCCCCGCGGCGTGACCCTGCCGAGGGAACCCGTGTCGCATCCGCGACCTCGGCTGTGAAAATTTTCATTTCGTTGCGCGGAACGGTTGCAACTTCGGGAGAAGTAACATATTCCTATCGTGGAATATGTAATTGCCCTCACGAAGGTTCACCGCCATGCGATCGCTTGTCACCGCGCTTCTGCTGACCACCGCGCCCCTCGGCGCCTTCGCCCAGGGCACCATGCCCCTGAAAGCCACGACCGTCACGGACTGGAAGGCGGTCTATGGCCAGATCCAGACCCGCGACCAGATCCCGGCCCGCGCCCGGATCGGCGGCACGCTGACCGACCTTGCGGTGACCGAAGGCGATACCGTGCAGGCGGGCCAGAAGATCGGCATGGTCGTGGACCAGAAGATCGCCTTTCAGCTCAGCGCTTTCGACGCGCAACTGAAGGCGCTTCAGGCGCAGCTCGAGAATGCCCAGACCAACCTCACGCGGGCGCAGAACCTTCAGGCGCGCGGGGCGGGCACGGTCCAGCAAGTGGACCAGATGCAGACCCAGGTCGATGTGCTGCGCAACCAGATCGCCTCGACCGAGGCGCAGAGGAAGGTGGTCGAGGAGCAGGCGGCCGAGGGCGCGGTGCTGGCCCCGATCTCGGGCAAGGTGCTGCAGGTGCCCCAGACCAAGGGCGCGGTCATCATGCCGGGCGAAGAGGTGGCGCTGGTCGGCGGCGGGGGCTTCTTCCTGCGGCTGGCGGTGCCCGAGCGGTTCGCCACCAGCCTCAAGCAGGGCGCGCCCATTCATATCGAGACGACGGGCGGCACCGCCGAAGGCAAGCTGGCCAAGATCTACCCGGTGATCCAGGGCGGGCGGGTGACGGCGGATGTCGCGGTGGACAACCTGCCCGACAATTTCGTCGATGCCCGCGTGCTCGTGCGCCTGCCGGTCGGCACGCGCCCCGCGCTGATGGTTCCGGCGAGCGCGGTCACCGACATTTCCGGGGTCGATTACATTTCGATCGAGAAGGACGGCAAGACCGAGCAGCGCAGCGTCGTGCCGGGCGAACACCAGACGGTGGACGGCACGGACATGGTTGAAATCCTGACCGGACTGGAAGCCGGCGACGTTGTGGTGACGAAATGAGCGAGACGGGCGAAACCAAATCGGGGCGCGGGCTGGGCATTGCCGGCCGGCTGACGCGCGCCTTCATCATCTCGCCGCTGACGCCCTTGTTCATCATCGCGGCCATCGCGGTGGGGCTTGTGGCGCTAAGCTCGCTCCCGCGCGAGGAAGATCCGCAGATCTCGGTCCCGCTGGTCGATATCCACCTTTCCGCGCCGGGGCTGAAGGCCGAAGACGCGGTCAAGCTCGTGACCGAGCCGATGGAGACCATCGTCAAGGGCATCGCCGGGGTCGAGCATGTCTATTCCCAGACGCAGGACGACGGCGCGCTGGTGACGGCGCGCTTCAAGGTCGGCACCTCGGCCGATGCCGCGATCCTGCGGGTGCGCGACAAGGTCATGGCGAACCTCGACCGCATTCCCGTGGGCATTCCCCAGCCGCTGATCGTGGGGCGCGGGATCAACGACGTGGCGATCGTGGACCTGACGCTTGCCGGCAAGCCCGGAAGCGGGGTCACGGCAAGCGACCTGACCCGTGTCGTGCGGGCCTTGCAGACGCAGGTCGCCCAGATCGAGAACGTGGGCCTGACCTATATCGTGGGCGAGGCGCCGGACGCGATCCGCATCGCGCCGATCCCGGAAAAGCTCGCCCTTTACGGCGTGACGCTCCAGCAGCTCGAGGCAAAGGTGCAGGGCGCGAACGAGGTGCTCAACACCGGCATGATCCGCCACAAGGGCCAGATGATCGAGCTTGAGGCCGGCCGGACGCTGACCGCGCCGGGCCAGATCGCGAACCTGCTGCTGACGACCCGCGACGGCCGTCCGGTCTATGTGGGCGACGTGGCCGAGGTGAAATTCGTCCAGAACACCGCCGACCGCATCACCGCGAACGTGATCCGCGGGGCGGACGGGAAGGCCGAGCGCACGCCCGCCGTGACGCTGGCCGTGGCCAAGCGCGCCGGGGCGAATGCCGTGGTGGTGGCCGACAAGATCCTGCGCCGGGTGGACGAACTGAAGGGCAACCTGATCCCCAACACGATGCGGGTCGAGGTGACGCGCGACTATGGCGTGTCGGCCAACAACAAGGCCAACGAGTTGCTGTTCCACCTTGCGCTTGCCACGATCTCGATCGTCGGCCTCGTGCTGCTGGCGGTGGGCTGGCGCGAATCCATCGTGGTCGCCATCGTGATCCCGGTCACGATCCTGCTCACGCTCTTTGCCGCCAACATCATGGGCTACACGCTGAACCGGGTGAGCCTGTTCGCGCTGATCTTCTCGATCGGGATTCTGGTGGATGACGCCATCGTGGTGATCGAGAACATCGCCCGGCACTGGGCGATGAAGACGGGCGGCAGCCGGATCGAGCGCGCGATCGAGGCGGTGGCCGAGGTCGGCAACCCGACCATCGTGGCGACGCTGACGGTGATCGCGGCGCTTCTGCCGATGCTCTTCGTGTCGGGGCTGATGGGGCCCTACATGTCGCCCATCCCGGCCAATGCCTCGGCGGCGATGCTGTTCTCGTTCTTCGTGGCGGTCATCATCACGCCCTGGCTGATGGTGAAGGTTGCGGGCAAGGCCGAGATGACGGGCCATGCGCATGAAGACATCTACGGCGGCGAAGAACCCGAAGGCGGTCACCACGGCGGCGGCAAGCTGGGCGCGCTTTACAGCGCCGTGGCCGCGCCGATCCTGAAGACCAAGCGCCGCAGCCTCGTTTTCCTGCTGGTGACGGCGGTGCTGTCCTTCGGGTCGCTTGGGCTGCTTTACACCAAGGACGTGACGGTCAAACTGCTGCCCTTCGACAACAAGACCGAGTTGCAGGTGATGATCGACATGCCCGCGGGCACGGCGGTCGAGACGACGGACGCGGTGGCCCAGCAGGTCGTCGCCAAGATCATCGACATGCCCGATGTCGTCTCGGCCCAGACCGATGCGGGCACGGCTGCGCCCTTCGACTTCAACGGGCTGGTCCGGCACTACTACCTGCGCAACAAGCCCAATCAGGGCGACGTGCAGATCAACCTGACGCCCAAGGAGGAACGCAAGCTCACCAGTCACGACATCGCGCTTGAGATCCGTCACCGGATCGACGCGATCCCGCTGCCGGAAGGGGCAAGCCTGAAGGTCGTGGAACCGCCGCCGGGCCCGCCGGTGATCTCGACCCTGCTGGCCGAGGTCTATGGGCCGACGCCCGAGATGCGCCGCGACGCCGCGCGCAAGATCGAGGCGGCGTTCAAGTCGGTGCCTTACATCGTGGACGTGGACAATTCCTTCGGCATCCGTCCGGACCGGCTCCGGGCCACGATCTCGACCGACAAGATGGAATTCTACGGCGTGCAGGAATCGGACGTGTTCCAGACGCTTCAGATCCTGAACGGCACGACGACGGTGGGCTATTCCAACCGCGGCGGCGGGCGCGATCCGATCCCGATCGTGGTGGCGCGCGACAAGTCGAACCGGGTGATGGACGAACGCTTCCTGTCCACGCCGATCCCGGCCAACGTGCTGCCCGGCGCGAAGGGGGTCGTGGAACTGGGCGATGTGCTGAACGTCGAGACCGAGAAGGCCAGCTACCCGATCTTCCGCCACAACGGCCGCTTTGCCGAGATGGTCACGGGTGAGCTTGCCGGGGCCTATGAGGCGCCGCTTTACGGAATGCTCGCGGTGGATCAGGCGCTCAACAAGATCACGTGGGCGCCGGGCGAAAAGCCGGTGGTGAAGCTGCACGGCCAGCCGGAAAGCGAAAGCCACGTCACGCTTCTGTGGGACGGCGAATGGGAAGTGACCTGGGTCACCTTCCGCGACATGGGCGCGGCCTTCGGGGTGGCGCTGCTGGGGATCTACATCCTGGTGGTCGCGCAGTTCGGGTCGTTCAAGCTGCCGCTGGTGGTGCTGACGCCGGTGCCGCTCACGTTCCTCGGGATCATGCTGGGGCACCTGATCTTCCACGCGCCCTTCACGGCGACCTCGATGATCGGCTTCATCGCCTTGGCGGGGATCATCGTGCGCAACTCGATCCTGCTGGTGGATTTCATCCGCCACGCGGACCCCACCGGCAAGTCGAAGGTGGACATCCTGATCGAGGCGGGCGCGATCCGGTTCAAGCCGATCCTGCTCACGGCGGTGGCGGCGATGATCGGGGCGGTGGTGATCCTGAGCGATCCGATCTTTCAGGGGCTCGCGATCTCGTTGCTGTTCGGGCTCATGTCCTCGACGCTTCTCACGGTGCTGGTGATCCCGGCGATCTACCGGGTGTTCCGCACCTGAGGAAAAGTCGATACATTTCCGTGATATCGGGCCCCGGCGGCAACGCCGGGGCCTTTCGTCAGGCTGCTGCAATCTGCCGCGCAATATTGTTGCGCCGTAGCCACGCGTGGGGAAACACGCGCTTGTGAAACCGGGATGCCGCGTTTAGAAACCGAAAGGTCGCTATCAGGGCAGTGGCACATCATCACGGAGGGAAGCAGGACGTGAAGATCGGGGCACCGAAAGAGATTTTCCCGGGGGAGGCGCGCGTCGCGATGACGCCGGACTCCGCGGTCCAATTGAAGAAACTGGGCTATGACTGCGCGATCGAGACCGGTGCAGGTGCCGCGGCGGGCTTTGCCGACGAGGCCTACGAAGCGGTGGGCGTCGAGATCGTCAAGACGGCGGCGCAGCTCTGGAAGGCTGTGGACGTGGTCGTGAAGGTCCGCGGCCCCGAGGAGGTCGAGGCGAAGCGGCTGGCCAAGGGGCAGACGCTGATCTCTTTCTTCTGGCCCGCGCAGAACGAGGCGTTGCTGGAACTGTGCAAGTCCCGGGGCGCGACGGTCATCGCGATGGACATGGTGCCGCGGATCAGCCGCGCGCAGAAGATGGACGCGCTGTCGTCCATGGCCAATATCGCGGGCTACCGCGCGGTGATCGAGGCGGGCAACAACTTCGGCCGCTTCTTCACGGGGCAGGTGACGGCGGCGGGCAAGGTGCCGCCGGCAAAGGTGCTGGTGGTCGGCGCGGGCGTGGCGGGTCTGGCCGCGATCGGCACGGCGACGAGCCTTGGCGCCGTGGTCCATGCCTTCGACGTGCGCCCCGAAGTGGCCGAGCAGATCGAGTCGATGGGGGCGGAATTCGTCTTCCTCGAATTCGAGCAAAGCCAGGACGGTGCCGCGACTGGGGGCTACGCCGCCCCCTCGAGCCCCGAGTTCCGGGAAAAGCAGCTTGCGAAGTTCCGCGAGCTTGCGCCCGAGATGGACATCGTCATCACCACCGCGCTGATCCCCGGCCGGCCTGCGCCGAAGCTCTGGACGGCGGACATGGTCGCGATGATGAAGCGCGGGTCTGTCATCGTGGACCTTGCCGCCGAACGCGGCGGCAACTGCGACCTGACCGTGCCCGACGAAAAGATCGTGAGCCCGAACGGCGTGACGGTGATCGGCTATACCGATTTCCCGAGCCGGATGGCGACGCAGGCCTCGACGCTCTATTCGACCAACATCCGCCACATGATGACGGACCTCACGCCGAACAAGGACGGTGTCGTCGTCCAGAACATGGAAGACGACGTGATCCGCGGCGCGACCGTCACCCATGACGGCGAGATCACCTTCCCGCCGCCGCCCCCCAAGGTGAAGGCCATCGCCGCGGCGAAGCCCAAGCCCAAGGAAAAGGAGCTGACGGCCGAGGAAAAGAGGGCAGCCGAAATCGCGGCCTTCAAGAAGGCCACGCAGCAGCAGGTCACGCTTCTGGGGGTCGGCACGCTGGTGATGCTGGCGATCGGCGCCGTGGCACCGGCCGATTTCATGAGCCATTTCATCGTCTTCGCTCTGGCCTGCTTCGTGGGCTTCCAGGTGATCTGGAACGTCAGCCATGCGCTGCACACGCCGCTGATGGCGGTGACCAACGCCATCTCGGGGATCATCATCCTGGGCGCGCTGTTGCAGATCGGCTCTGGCTCGGGGCTCGTGGTGTTCCTTGCGGCGATTGCCGTGCTGATCGCCTCGATCAACATCGTCGGCGGCTTCCTGGTCACACGCCGGATGCTTGCCATGTTCCAGAAGTCGTGAGGGCACAGCCATGAGCATCGGACTTGTCTCGGCGGCCTATATCGCGGCCGCGATCCTCTTCATCCTGTCGCTGGGCGGGCTTTCGGGCCAGGAAAGCGCGAAGCGCGCCGTCTGGTATGGCATCGTCGGCATGGCGCTGGCGGTGCTGGCCACCGTCTTCGGCCCGGGCGTGGGCAACGGGTTCATCCTTGTGCTGATGGTCGCCGTGGGCGGCGCCATCGGGGCCTATGTGGCGGGCAAGGTGGAAATGACGCAGATGCCGCAGCTTGTCGCGGCGCTGCACAGCTTCGTGGGCCTTGCCGCCGTCTTCATCGGCATCAACGCCGATCTTGCCCTGCGCAAGGTCGAGGCGCTGCGTGCCTCGGGCGGGGCGCTGTCTTCGCTCGCCGGTTTCGCCGCCAAGGTCGCGGCGAAGGACGGGGTGGAGCTTTCCATGCTGAAGGTGGAGCTGTTCCTGGGCGTCTTCATCGGCGCGGTGACCTTCACCGGGTCGGTCGTGGCCTTCGGCAAGCTTGCGGGCCGCATCAGCGGCAAGCCCACGAAGCTGCCTGGCGGCCATCTGCTGAACGCGGGCGCGGCAGCGCTGTCGTTCGTCCTGCTTCTGGTCTTCTTCTCGACCGGGGCGATGTGGGCGCTCATCCTGATGACGCTGCTTGCCTTCTTCATCGGCTGGCACCTGATCATGGGCATCGGCGGGGCCGACATGCCGGTGGTGGTGTCGATGCTCAACAGCTACTCGGGCTGGGCGGCGGCGGCGATCGGCTTCACGCTGGGCAATGACCTTCTGATCGTGACCGGCGCGCTGGTGGGCTCGTCGGGCGCGATCCTGAGCTACATCATGTGCAAGGCGATGAACCGCAAGTTCGTCAGCGTGATCCTTGGCGGCTTCGGCGCGACCACCGGCCCCGCGCAAGAGATCGAGGGCGAGATGATCGCCATCGACTCCGACGGCGTGGCGGCGGCGCTCAACGATGCCGACAGCGTCATCATCGTGCCGGGTTACGGCATGGCGGTGGCGCAGGCCCAGCAGGCGGTGAGCGAGCTCACGCGCAAGCTGCGCGCGGCGGGCAAGGAGGTGCGCTTTGCCATCCACCCGGTCGCGGGGCGTCTGCCGGGGCACATGAATGTCCTTCTGGCCGAGGCCAAGGTGCCCTACGACATCGTGCTGGAGATGGACGAGATCAACGACGACTTCCCCAACACCGACGTCGCCATCGTCATCGGGTCGAACGACATCGTGAACCCGGCCGCCCAGGAAGACCCCAACAGCCCCATCGCCGGCATGCCGGTGCTGGAGGTCTGGAAGGCCAAGCAGGTCTTCGTGATGAAGCGCGGGCAGGGCACCGGCTATTCGGGGATCGAGAACCCGCTGTTCTACAAGGAGAACGCGCGGATGTTCTACGGCGACGCGAAGAAAAGCCTCGACGATCTGATCCCCAGGATCGGCTGAGATCCCTACACGACAAGGTGCAAGGCCGGGCGTTGAAGGCGCCCGGCCTTCGCATTAGAACCCAACCGAGCATTGAGGAGGAACGACCGTGCGCCGACTGGCCGCCCTGACGACGACCCTCGGACTGGCGGGCCTTCCGGCCGGCGCCGCGCCCGTTTCCGCAGCGCAGGTGATGACCCACTGGACGCCCGAGCCGGTGGCGGTCCTTGGTCTCATCTGGCTGGCCTGGATCTACCTGCGCGGCCTAAACCGGGCCTATGCGCGCGAGATGGCAGTGGCCGACTGGCGGCCGGTGGTCTTTCTTGCGGGGCTGTTCCTGATCTTCGTGGCCCTTACCTCGCCGCTTGCCTGGCTGTCGGGGCGGCTTTTCTGGCTGCATCAGCTGCAACTGCTGCTGCTGCGCGTGCTGGGGCCGCTTCTGATCTTTCTGTCGGCGCCGCAGCGGTTCCTGTTCACCGGGATGCCGAAACCGGTGCGCCGTGGCGCCTTCGCCCGGGTCTGGCGCTTCGTACGGGCCCGGCCGGGGCTGAGGCGGCTTGCCCATCCGCTGGCGGCGGGTGGCATCTTCATCGGCGTCCTGGCGGTCAACCTGATCCCCGCGGTGCAGGAGCCGACGGCCCGCTGGTGGGGGCTGCGCTATCTGATGAGCCTGGTCTTCCTTGGGTCGGGGGTCTTGTTCTTCCGCACGCTCTTTGACCGCCGCGACCCCGAGGATGGGGGCCCGCGCTACGGCCACCGGGTCCTGATGCTGGTCTTCACCAGCCTCACGCAAGTCGTGCTTGGCGCCATCCTCACGTTCAAAGAGATCGTGATCTACCCCGCCTTCGGGCCAAGCCCGCGCCTTTTCGGGATGACGGCGATGGACGACGAGGCGGCGGGGGGCTTCATGAACTGGGCCGCGGTCAGCATGATCCTGCTCTTGGTCGTCTTTGCCGTCTTCACCGCCTGGAACGCGTCCGAGGTGCGGGCCTACAACCGGGCGCGCAATTTCACCGGCAAGAATTCGGACTTCTTCATCCCCGAGACGGCCGAGGAATTGTGGATGATCGTCACCCCGCGCAACAAGCGGCTGGGCTATTCGCTGGCGGTGATCCCGGTGGTGATGATGGCGCTTGCGATCATCGTGGTGACGACGATCCGCTATGGATCTTGACGGTATAACGCAGTCTGCCGCCAGGCCTCGTGGCGAGCTGCTCTCTCACGCTTAGCGGGGTTTGAGGCGATCTTTTTTCAATACGACGCGGATCTTTCTAGAAATTTTGTGCAGCCTAGAGCATACCTCCGTGAGTAAAATCCGTGGGTTTTCAATGGCCGACTTTATCCTTCTTGTCGTTGCACTAAACGGCATAGCTCTGGCAGTGATCGTCGTTCTGCTTATCACTTTCCGGTAGGAACTCTCGCTCTTTAGAGACTGGCATGTCCTACAAAAGGACCATCGGATGACGGCTTTCGATCCATCCACCGCTTCAGCTGAAGAAGGTTTCGACACTTCTGCGCAGACAAAGGAGGGGCTTGCCGCCCTTACCTTGGGCGCTGTCGGCGTGGTGTATGGCGACATCGGCACCAGCCCGATTTATGCGATGCGCGAGTCTCTGCGTGTCGTGGCGGCCGACGGATTGGAACGTTCCCAAGTCATTGGCGTCGTCTCCATGCTGATCTGGGCGCTCGTGATCATTGTTACGTTGAAATATGTCCTCGTCCTTCTGAGGGCGGACAACCATGGTGAAGGGGGCATTCTAGCGCTCTATACCCTTGTACGCGAGGCGATGGGGGCGCGATCCCTTTGGGTCCTTGGCCTTGCGATCGCGGGCGCCTCACTGTTCTTTGGGGATGCCATCATCACTCCTGCGATCTCTGTGCTTTCGGCCGTGGAAGGCACAGAACTGATCACGCCAAGTCTCAGCACCTATGTCCTCCCGATCACGTTGGCTATTCTCGTCGGCCTCTTTCTCGTGCAGCGCCATGGAACGGCGGCAGTCTCGACCGCATTCGGGCCAATAACTGCGGTTTGGTTCATCGTTCTGGCGGGGCTTGGTTTGCGCGCGATCGCGGCGGAACCAACCATTCTGGTCGCTCTCGACCCGCGACGTGCGGTCCTGTTTCTGGTCCATGAGCGAGCACTCAGTTTCGTCGTCCTCGGCGCTATTTTCCTTGCCGTTACTGGCGCCGAAGCGCTCTATGCCGATCTTGGCCATTTCGGGAAGGCGCCGATCCGGATCGCTTGGCTCGCCCTGGTGTTTCCCGCGTTGATCGCAAACTATCTTGGTCAAGGCGCATTGGTCATGGCGCATCCGCAAGCCGTTGAAGATCCGTTCTTCCTGCTGGTGCCACATGCGCTGCTTCCCTGGCTAGTTGCTCTTGCAACATTGGCCACAATTATCGCCTCGCAAGCGGTGATCACCGGTGCCTACTCCATGACCCGGTCTGCGATCCAGCTTGGCTTCCTGCCGCGACTCACGATCCGCCATACATCCGAAGCGCAGAGCGGTCAGATTTACATTGGCGTGCTGAACTGGCTGCTGTTTGTTGGCGTTGTCATGCTTGTCCTGAGTTTCCGCAGCTCTTCTGCGCTCGCGTCGGCCTACGGAATCGCGGTGACAGGAACCATGATCGTCACAACTGTTCTGACGATCGTCCTGGCGCGCAGAAGTTGGGGCAGACCCCATTGGCAGATCGTACTGCTTGCCAGTCCGCTGGTGCTCCTGGAATTGGCCTTTCTGGCGTCGAACCTGTTGAAACTTCCAGATGGTGGGTATGTCCCTGTAACCCTTGCCGTAATTCTTGCTCTCTTGATGGCTGCGTGGTGGCGCGGAGTTCAGCGGGTCAAACGTCGAGAAGGGCAGGCCAAGGTGGATCTCGAGAGTTTTGCGCACTCGATTGCAGAAGACCCGCGCGTGGAGCGTATCTCGGGGACCGCGTTCTTTCTAACTTCTGACGCCTCTGCCGTACCACTCGCACTTTTGCACAATCTCAAGCATAATCATGTGCTTCACGAGCAGAACGTTCTGATTACCATCGAAACCATGCGCATTCCTCAGGTGCGGTCTGAGGATCGGGTCGAATTCCTGCCAATTGACGAGAACTTTTCACGCCTGAAGGTGCGCTTCGGTTTCATGGAAACGCCGAACCTGAGCCGGGCGATTAGCCTTGCCCGTCGCTCTGGTCTTCGTTTTGACGTGATGTCCTCTACCTTCTTTCTCGGTCGCCGAAAGGTCGTTGCCAGCAAGGGGGGCATTGAACGTGTCTTCGACCGCTTGTTCATTGGAATGGGCAAGTTTGCCGCTGATCCGAGCGACTACTATCACCTGCCCCGCGACCGCGTCGTAGAATTGGGAACGCGCATATCTTTGTAGGTAGGCCGGCAAACACGGCGGTTCAGTCTTACTCTTCACGCCGCGAAATATCTTTATCACTCAGGCGATCAGAGGCTTCAGCAGACCGAGTGTCGCTACTCTTGTTCAACCCCTTCTTAAACGCCGCTATACCGTCGCCGACTTCTCCCATCAGCGAACTGACTTTTCCCTTACCGAACAGCACCAGAGCGACCACGGCAATGACCAAAATGTGCCAAATACTCAAGCCTTGCATGTGCTTTCTACCTTAAGTTCCACCGCATGAGTGCAAAGTACACTGTCATCATGGTACGCGGCAACAGGGACTTGCAGCGGCTTGGCCGAGACATCACGGTTCGTCTGCGACTTGATTAACCCGTACTAGAGGACGGGCTGAGCAGGATAGAAGAGCTGGTTACCGGTGTTGCCGCCCTCATCGACATAGCAATACATCTGAAGCCGCCCCTACGTGCTCACGGTCAGCCCATAGAGCAGATCTTCAACCAGAAGTCATGGACGTTAGCAATGTTCGCACTGCTGACCTTCGTCCGCAGATCTTGTTGCGTCAGAGCATGTCCGACCGCTTCAGGGAGGCGGAGAGTTGGTATGATGCGCAATCCAGTCCGGCGGCTCAGTGGCCGGTCCCGATATTGTCACTGCGTTTGGTGAATGTCCGCTTCACCCGGACGGCCAGTTTGAACCTGCCAGTCCGC